>CANGGT010000261.1 GCA_947453375.1 Planctomycetaceae bacterium | reverse complement strand
GGCCTCCGGCGCGGGGGCAGGAGCGGCCTTGGCAGCGCGGGCGCGAGCGAGAATCTCCGCGGTCGACGGCTTCGCGCCGGCGGCGGACTTCGCCCCCTCGTCGCCGGCTGGCTTCGCCGCTGCGGCTCCCCCCTTGGCACGGGCTGCGGCGAGGATGTCAGCAGTCGAGGGCTTGCCTCCGGCCGGCTTCGCGGCGGCGGCAGGAGCCGCGCCTCCAGCGGCCTTGGCACGAGCTGCGGCAAGGATGTCGGCGGTCGAGGGCTTGCCGGCCGCGGCGGGCTTCGCCGCCGGCTTGTCGGCAGCGGCCGGCTTCGACGCGGCGGGAGCTTTCGCCGCCGGAGCAGCCTTGGGCTCCTTCGCTTCGGCCGGCTTCGGCTCCGGCTTGGCGACGATCTTCAGGCAGGCCGGGTCGATGTCGTACCAGCCGATGTTGTTGAACTGGTCGAACTCGACCAGACAACGGCCGTTCATGTTGACCGTTCTCACGACCCCCGTCGTGCGGGCGAAGCGGGCCAGTTCCGGTGCGGGCGAACTGACGACGACGTACTTGTCGGTCCACTCGGACTTGAGGCGCTCGATGACGTCGAACATGACAGGTTCCAGGCGGATTTGCGTCTCTCTCCAGGCACCGACCTCGCTGCCTGCAGGCTTGCCGCAAAGCTCCTTATCCTCATCCAGGGGAGGACGGGGATGGGGCCGTTGGGATGATCCGATCCCGCCGGCAGGCAGGATCGCGGCTCTCGAATGTGACCGATCGACCGGCGGGATTCAAGCCGACGCCGAACCGGCTGAGGTGAGCCGGGCGCCGGCAAGAGGCTCGATGCCGTGGGGGCTGATACGGTAGGACCACTCGACCGTCCGGGGGAGGGGGGCATCAGCCAGCGGCAGCGGCTCCACCCGGAAGATCGCCGCGGCCGGCCCGCCCGACAAATAGCTCGAGCCGAGTCGAACCGGGGGCTCATGGATCCGGGCGGCGATGTCGAAGCGAAGTGCCCCGGGAGCCTGGGGGTCGGGGCCGACGCTGGCGGAGAAGTGGGATCGGCCAGCCAGCCCCAGCCCCATCACCGCGAAGCTCCCCGCGGCGGGGTGGGTATGGAGTTCGACGAGCACCGGCGAAGCGGGCCAGCGATCGTCGCTGCTGTTGTCGCCGGGACCTTCAACCGAATGCCAGGGGCCTGTCGTTGGCGCGTCGGCCACGCTTTCAAACCGCACCACATGGGTCCAGCGGTCTCCCCGCCATTCAAACCGAACCTCGGCTGCGCCGACGGCGAGCACCTGAGCGGGGCGCGGCTTGGCCGACCGGTATGACGACGGCATGGGTGGAATGGCGTGGGGGGAACGCGGCACGGAGATCGAACGATTGTAGCCGGCGGCGCGGGGATGCTGGTTGGGGGGGGCGATCCACGGCAGACTACTTCTCGGCAACGCTGTCCCCTCGTCTTCCCGGGCGTCATCGATGGAACCTCGCCGCTCGACCGGTTGGCCGATCCTCCTCGGCGTCGTCCTCATCGGATCGATCATCGTCCTCGGTGTCGGGTGGGTGCTCGTCAGCATCGCCGCGGCATTCGGGTCGGAGAACGCCGCCTTCTACTGGGTGATCCTCGGGGTCGGCGTTGCCCTCCTGGTGCTCCTCCTCCTTGGCGTCATCGTCTACCTGTTCCTGACGGTCAAGGCGATCGCCCTCTCCCAGCGGCAGAGCAACTTCATCGACAGCGTGACCCACGAGCTCAAAAGCCCGCTGGCATCGCTCAAGCTCTATCTCCAGACGCTCAACCGTCGGCAGGTATCGGCCGAGCAGCAGGCCGATTTCCACCGCTTCATGCTCAAGGACGTTGAGCGTCTCGACACCCTCATCGATCATCTCCTCGACGCGGCCAAGACCCAGAAGCGTCCGCGCTGGGACGAGCAGGCCTGCGAACTCGAGCCGATCCTCCGGGCGGCGCGCGAAGGTGTGGCGGTGCGGTACGGCGTCGCACCGGAAAGGATTCGCATCCTCCCGCTCCCGGACGGCGCGATCCCGCAGGTTCGCGGTCGGTCGGCCGATCTCGAGATCGTGTTTCGGAATCTCGTCGACAACGCCGTCAAGTATTCGCTGCCGGAGCCCGAGGTCGAGATCGGGGTGGAGTGGCAGGAGGGGCGAGAGCTGATCGTGCGTGTCAGCGACAACGGCCCTGGGATTCCGCCCGCCGATCGGACGCAGATCTTCGGCCGGTTCGTCCGGCTGGGGAACGAACTGGAACGCTCGACGCCGGGGACGGGGCTGGGGCTCTATCTCGTGAAGTCGATCGTGGCCCAACTGCGGGGCCGGGTGAGTGTCAGTGGCCGGCCCGGCCGGCGGGGAACCGTCATGGAGGTGAGGCTCCCGGCCGCTTGACGCTCCCCCGCGACGCCGGCAGCCGGCCCTTTTCCGGGCCGCCTCCGGCCGGTCTAATCGGCCCCATGAGCACACCACACCACGCGTCTGTCCCCACCGTTCCCGTCCCCGATCCGATCCCGCTCCGCCGGGTTCTGGTCAGCGTCTACGACAAGGCGGGCCTCGACCAACTCGCCACCGCGCTGAAAGCGGCGGGGATCGAGGTGGTCAGCACCGGCGGCACGGCCAGGGCCCTCGAGGCGCACGGGGTGAAGGTCACCGACGTCGCCGCGGTCACCGGCTTCCCGGAGATTCTCGATGGCCGGGTGAAGACGCTCCACCCGAACGTCTTCGCCGGCCTCCTCTACCGCCGCGACCGCCCTGATGACATCGATATCGTGGCCCGGCACGGGATCGGGCCGATCGACGCCGTGATCGTCAACCTCTATCCCTTCGAGGCGATCGTCGCCCAGCCCGACTGCCGGCCCGCCGACGCGATCGAGCTGATCGACATCGGCGGCCCGAGCCTCGTTCGGGCCGCGGCCAAGAACCACGCCTTCACGGCGGTGGTCACCGGCCCCGATCAATACCCCGAACTCATCGCCACGATCGTCCGTGGCGGCACGACCATCGCCGAACGGCGGCTGCTCGCGGCTCGCGCCTTCGAGCGGACGGCCGCCTATGACACGGCGATCGCCGCCTGGATGGCCCGCCACGCCGGGCTCGTCGCCGAGTCGCCGACACCGGCCCCGACGACCAACACCCTCGACGCCGCCCCGCTCCCGGCCCGGTTTTCGCTCGACCTCCAGGAACGCCTGCCGCTGCGATACGGCGAGAATCCGCACCAGTCCGCGGCGCTCTACGCACCGGCCGGATCGCGCGTCGGTCTGGCCGGCCTGAAGCAGCTCTGCGGGAAGGAGCTCTCCTACAACAACCTCCTCGATCTCGACGGCGCGACGCGCCTCGCGGGGCTCATCGAGTCGCCGGCCGCGATCGTCGTCAAGCACACCAACCCCTGCGGGGCCGCCACGGCCGCGACGATCGATGGGGCGCTTGCCACGGCGATGGCAGCCGATCCGACGAGTGCCTTCGGCTCGATCGTGGCGGTGAATCGGCGGTTTGACAGGGCCTGTGCCGAGTTGCTCCTCCAGCCGGGGCTGTTCGTCGAGGTGATCGCCGCGCCGGCTTTCGATCCGGCGGCGGTGGAACTGCTGACGACCAAGCCGACTTGGAAGGCGAGCGTCCGGCTCGTGGAAGTGCCGTCCGGCGATCCGTGGGAGCCGACGCACGGCCTCGAGTTGCGGAGCGTTGCCGGCGCGATCCTCGCCCAGCGTCCCGACGACTGCTGTGACGATCCCGCGAACTGGAAGGTGGTGACGAAGCAGGCGCCCTCCCCGGCACTCACGCCGGTGCTCGACTTCGCCTTCACCGTCGTCAGGCGGTTGACGAGCAATGCCATCGCCGTCTGTCAGGGGCCGAGCCTTGTCGGCGCCGGTATCGGCCAGACCAGCCGCGTCGACGCCACCCGGATCGCCCTGGAGAAAGCGGGGAGCCGAGCCCGCGGTGGCGTGCTCGCCTCCGACGCGTTCTTCCCGTTCGCCGACTCGATTCCGCTCATCGCCCGGGCCGGGATCGCGGCGATCGTCCAGCCCGGCGGCTCGAAGCGGGATGCCGAGGTGATCGCCGCGGCCGACGAGGCCGGGATCCCGATGGTGTTCACATCCCGCCGCCACTTCCGGCACTGATCCCGGGGCAGCCTGCCCCGTCCCATTCCACCCGCCCCAGCACGAGCCCGTCGTCCATGCTCCGGCATGGTTTGCCCATGCCCACCATCCTCGATCGGATCGTCGAACGGAAACGCCGTGAGGTCGCCGCCGCCGAGGCGCTCGAGTCGACGGCGAGCCTCCGCCGGCGTCTGGCGGACGCCCCCCCCGTGCGCGACTTCTTCGCCGCCGTCTCCCGCCCCGGCGCCATCCGCCTGATCGCCGAGTTCAAGCGGCGCAGCCCGTCGGCGGGGGAGATCCGCCCTGGCGCGACCGTCGATGAGGTCGTGCAAGCCTACGAGCGGGCCGGGGCCTCGGCCCTCTCGGTGCTTACCGACGGCGAGGGATTCGGCGGGACGCTCGCCGATCTCGTCGCGGCACGACAGGCGGTGGCGCTGCCGGTGTTGCGGAAGGAGTTCGTCGTCGACCGTCGCCAGGTGATCGAGGCGCGGGTCCACGGGGCCGACGCGGTCCTCCTCATCGCCGAGTGCCTCGACGATTGCCTCCTCCGCAGCCTCTACGCCGAAATCCTCGACCTCGGCATGACGCCGCTGGTGGAGCTCCACGATGAACTCCAACTCGATCGCGTCCTCGACCTCGGCGCCACGCTCGTCGGGATCAACAACCGCGACCTCCGCACGATGACGACCGACCTCGACCACGTCCTCCGTCTCCGCTCGCGGGTGCCCGGCGCTTGTACGCTCGTCGCCGAGAGTGGGATCCGCAGCCGCGGGGATGTCCGCCGGCTCGAGGGGGCGGGGATCGGGGCGATGCTCGTTGGCGAGTCGCTCCTCAAGCAGCCAGACCCCGGCGCCGCCGCCGCGGCGCTCTTGGCCGACGACTGATGTCGCAGGCAGCCTGAGGGCCGCGGTCTTGGACGCGATCAAAAGAGTGGCTGGAGGCAGTAAAGCAGCGGCTGGCCATCAACGGCCCTTCGTGGTCTCAGCCTTGGGGGATTATTCAACGAGCGCTGCTTGCTTTCCAGTCGTCGCTGATGATCGAACCCATCGTCGACGTTCCCACTAGACTCGATCCTGCCTAGC
>CANGGT010000260.1 GCA_947453375.1 Planctomycetaceae bacterium | reverse complement strand
GGTGGCCTTCGCCCTCGAGCCGGGCGCCGATCCGCGGCGGGCCCTGGAGAAGATCGACGCCAAGGCGTGTGACTTGATCGTCGTCAACGATCTCTCCGCGGTGAATGCCGGGACGACGGCTGTCGCCGTCTACGATGCTTCGCATGCGAAGGTCGGGGAGCGTCGGGGAACGAAGGGGGCCGTGTCCGCCTGGCTCGTGCGACTGATCGCCGTGCACTGCTCGACGCCGGTAAGCCGGCGTCCCCGCGGCCGCCGCCCGGCCGGTCCCCAGGTCTGATCCCCGTCCTGGCCCGGCCATCCCTCTGCGGCCGACGTAGAGTGTTCCGGGCCCTGATCGCTATAACACCGCTGGACCTATCCCCTCGAGGAACCCCGATGGTCAAAGTCGCCGTCCTCGGTGCCACCGGCTACACCGCCCTGGAACTGCTCAAGATCCTCCTCCGCCATCCGGAGGTGGAGATCGTCGCTGTCACCAGCCGTCAGGATGGCAGCCCCCCGATCGCGAGCGTTCATCCGAGCCTCGTCAGCCGCCTCGATCTGCCGCTCGAAGATCTCTCGCCGGAGGAGGTCGGCAAGCGGGCTGATTGCGTGTTCGGGTGTCTTCCCCACTGTGCCAGTGCCGAGATCCTCCCCCGCGTCCTCGCCGCCGGCGCGAAGGTCGTCGACTTTTCGGCCGACTACCGGCTCGACGATGCGGCCACCTACCTCGAGTGGTACGGCCACGAGCATCCCGACGCTCACCGGCTGGGGAAGACGGCCTATGGTCTCCCCGAGCTGTTCCGGGAGCGGATCCGCGGCGCCGATCTCGTCGCCAATCCGGGCTGTTACTCGACCTCGGCGATCCTTCCGCTGGCCCCCCTGATGCGGGCCGGCCTCATCGAGCGCGACGATATCATCGTCGACTCCAAGAGCGGCGTGAGCGGAGCCGGGCGTCAGCCGAAACTGATGACGCACTTTCCCGAGTGCAACGAGAGCATGTCGGCCTACAACGTCGGCCGCCACCGCCACACCCCCGAGATCGAGCAAGTCATCGGCCGATTCGCGGGCACCGCCCCGACGGTGATCTTCACCCCGCAACTGGCCCCGATGGACCGCGGCATCCTCTCGACGATCTACGCCAAGCCGCGGGGTACGGTGACCGAGGCGGGGGTGATGGCTTGTCTCCGCGAGGCGTATGCCGGCGAGCGATTCGTCCGCGTCGTCGATCACCTTCCCGGCACGAAGGATACCGTCGACACGAACTTCTGCGACATCACTGCCCGTCTCGTCCGCGGCCGCATCCTCCTGATCAGTTGCCTCGACAACCTCGTCAAAGGGGCGTCGGGGGCCGCCGTCCAGAACTTCAACTGCCTCCACGGCTTCCCCGAATCGACCGGCATGCTCTGATCCGGTCGCGACGGAACTCGTTGTCTTCGACATCCTTCAGCCACGCCCGCCACGCCTCGTCCCTCCCCCGATCCCGTCCCGCTTTCCCGCAGGCACGCCTCCATGCCCATCGCCGAAACCCCGCTGCGTCTCCCGATCCCATCCCTCCCGAAGGGCTTCCGTGTCGCCGGCATCCACGCCGGGCTGAAACGGAATCCGACCCGAGAGGATGTGTCGCTCGTCGTCTCCGACCGCCCCGCCACGGCGGCGGGCGTCTACACGACGAATCTCGTCTGCGCGGCGCCGGTGGTCTACGACCGGACGCGGACGCCGGGGGAGGGCTTCCGGGCGATCGCCATCAATTCCGGCAACGCCAACGCTTGCACTGGAGCCCGGGGACTGGCCGATGCGGAGCGGATGGCGGCTGCCGCCGGGGAGCAAGTCGGCGCCGCGGCCGATGCGGTCCTCGTCCTCTCGACCGGCGTGATCGGGGAGTTTCTCCCCCTTGCGAAGATCGAAAAGGGGCTCGGGATGGTGGCGGCGAGGCTCGCCCACGACGCCGACGCCGTCGTCACCGCCGCCCGTGGCATGATGACCACCGACACCCGCCCGAAGCTCGCCGGCTCGACCTTCACCGCCGGTGGCACCCCGTACACACTCTTCGGCATGGCGAAGGGGGCGGCGATGGTCGGGCCGAAGCTGGCCACGATGCTCGGCATCATCCTTACCGACGCCGACATCGACCCGCGGGACGCCCAGCGGCTCCTCGGTGAGGCGGCCGAACAGACGTTCAACTGCGTCAGCGTCGACGGCCACACGAGCACCAACGACACCGTGCTCCTCGTCGCCAACGGCGCCGCCGGGGGGAAGCGGCTCAAAGGAGCCGACTTGGAGGCCTTCGGCCGCGCCCTCCTCGACGCCTGCGATGCGCTCGCCCGCGAGATTGCCGACGACGGCGAGGGGGCGACGCACGTTCTCCGCATCGAGGTGCGGGGCTGCCCGACCCGCGATCAGGCCAGGCAGATTGCTCGGACGATCGCCGACAGCCCCCTTGTGAAGACGGCTGTCTGCGGGGCCGATCCCAACTGGGGCCGGATCGTCTCGGCGGCGGGCTATTCGGGGGTGTTCTTCGATCCGGAGAAGATGGTCCTCCGCCTCAACGGCACCCTCCTGTTCCGCGACGGAGCCCCGGTCGAGTTTGACGGCGATGCGGTCTCGGAGTCGATCAAGGCGGCCCGAGAGACGCTCATCGAACTCGACATGGGCTTCGGAAACGAGTCGATCCGCTTCTATTCCAGCGACCTCACCGCGGAGTACGTCCACCTCAACGCCGACTACCACACCTGACGCGTCCAGGGGCATTTTCCCGCTCGGTTCCCCACCGCTCCCCCGTCCCCGCCGTTTTCGTGGGCGGTTTTCCGCAGGGATGCCGTTGGCCACGCCGAGGCGTCTTGACGCGCCCCCGACGAGAGGGTTCTCTCAAGGGGCTTTCCAGCGATTCTTCCCCCCCGCCATTTCCCGTTACCCCTGAAGTCAGCCGCCCCATGATCGCCTTTCCGACCCTTCCCATCCCGGTCTTTCCCGCCTTGTTCGGGGCGATGACGCCGCTGTCAGCCTTCCCGCCGGCGGGGACATGGCCACGGTCGGGCGCGGTGATGAAAGGGGACGATTCCGACGATTCCGAGGACGAACTCGGCGACGAGGAAGACATCACGGCCCAGCCCCTCCCCGAAGAGGAATCGAGCTTCGACGACTTCGACGACGAATTCGACGACGACTTCGAAGAGGAGGAGAACGATCCCGATTGGGACCACCCGGAAGAGAACGAACCGCCGCCGCCCCCCGCCAAGGGCCCTTCGAAGAAGAAGTGACGTCGGTCGCCGCGTGATCTGCTCCGGCGATTTGCGCACTCGGGACACCCCGGAAACAGCCGATTGTTCTCCGGGGTGTCGACCGCTGCATCCGACCGCGGGTCACGGTATCCACATCCACAGCCTGCTGGCGTAGCCCTCCTTTGTCCGCTCCCGCTGACACCCCCGGCGCGGATGACCCGACCGGCGATGCCGCGTCGCAACCGCCGCACCGCCCCGAGCGTCGGCCTGCGGCGCCGGGAGGTGGGGCGCCACCCTCGTCGCTCCCCTGGTTCGGCCGTCTCAACCAACTCGACTTCGACATCGATTTCTTCGAGCGGATCCTCGCCCGCAGCCCCGATTCGATCGACGTTCTGCGGGTGCTTGGGGAGCTTGCATCCCGTCGCGGCCTCCACGAGCGGGCGCTCGAACTCGACCGCCGACTCGTCGCCCGTCTGCCAGCGGATTTCCTCGCCCGCTACAATCTGGCCTGCTCGCTGGCCCTGGCCGGGTGTGCCGACGAGGCGATTCGCTGCCTCGAGGAGGCATTCCGTTTGGGCTATGACGACGTCGCCCACATGGAGGTCGATCCCGACCTGGCGTCGATCCGCGAGCGCCCGGAGTTCCGCGCCCTCGTCGGTCGCGTCTGACCCCGGGCCCGAGTTCAGGCGATAACGAGGCGGGGAGAGCATGCTCGACCAGTACGACAAGATCACCGAGGCCAGTGCCGCGATCCAGGCACGCTTCTCCCATCAGCCGGCCGTGGGAATCATCCTCGGCAGCGGACTCGGCGGCGTGACCGCCGCCATCACCGACAAGGTCGTGATCCCCTACGCCGAGATCCCCCACTTCGCCCGCTCGACGGCCACAGGGCACACCGGCCAGCTCGTCTGCGGCCGTCTCGACGGCGTCCCGGTGATCGTCATGGAAGGGCGGATGCACGCGTACGAGGGTTATCCGCTCGCGCAGATTACCTTCCCCGTCAGGGTCCTCGAACGCCTCGGCGCCAGCCTCCTGATCGTGACCAACGCCTGCGGCGGTCTCAACCCGCACTTCCGCACCGGCGACATCATGATCATCGACGACCACATCAACCTCATGAACGACAACCCGCTCGTCGGCATCAACGACGATCGGCTCGGCTCGCGCTTCCCCGACATGTCGGCCCCGTACACGCCGGAGCTGATCGACGAGGCGCTCGCCGTTGCGCGGCACGAGGACTTCGTCGCCCACCGTGGGGTCTACGTCGCCGTCACCGGACCGAATCTCGAGACGCGGGCCGAATACCGCTTCCTCCGCGCCATCGGTGCCGATGTCGTCGGCATGTCGACGGTGCCGGAGGTGATTGTCGCCGTCCATGCGGGGTTGCGCGTGCTGGGGATCTCCGTGATCACCGACATGTGCCTCCCCGATCACCTCGAGGTCGCGACGGTGGAGAAGATTCTCGGAGTAGCCAGGGCCGCCGAGCCGAAGCTTCGGGCCCTCGTCACCTCGGCCGTCCGCCGTGCCGGCGAGGCCCGCGGCTGACCCTCGGCCGTCGCACCTCCCCTCCTCCGGCACGCTCTTCCCATTCCCATCCCCTTCCCTTGCCCGGGGCTCGCAAGCCCTTCCCCAGGAATCCCGATCATGTCCAGCCCCCTTCGGATTCTCGTCGTCGGCTGCGGCCACATGGGCACCTCCCACGCCAAGGCCTATCAGTCGCTCGATGGCTTCGAGATCGTCGGCGTCGTGTCGCGCGGCACGAAATCGCGACAGGCGCTCCTGGCGGCCCTCGGCACCGACTATCCCCAGTTCTCGAACTACGAAGAGGCCCTCGCCGCCACCAAGCCCGATGCGGTCTCGATCAACACCTATCCCGACACCCATGCCGACTACGCCCGCAAGGCGTTTGCAGCCGGGTGCCACGTGTTTCTCGAGAAGCCGCTGGCCAACACGGTCGCCGAGGCCCGCGAGGTCGTCGATCT
>CANGGT010000259.1 GCA_947453375.1 Planctomycetaceae bacterium | reverse complement strand
GGCGACGGCAAGGTCGACATCCTCGAGAAGAACGGCTGGTGGCAGCAGCCGGCGTCGCTCGAGAGCGAGCCGCTGTGGGCCTTCCATCCCTTCCCCTTCGCCGGCCCCGGTGGCGCCCAGATGCACGTCCGCGACGTCGATGGCGACGGGCTCAACGACGTGATCACGAGCCTCGCCGCTCACGGCTACGGCCTGGGGTGGTGGAAGCAGGTGAAGGGCCCCGACGGCGGCCGGTCGTTCGACTACCGTCCGATCATCGGTGAGAAAGCCTCCGACAGCCCTTACCGCACCGTCTTCTCCCAGATTCACGCCATCGACGTCGCCGACATCGACGGCGACGGGCTCGACGACATCGTCACCGGCAAGCGCTTCTGGGCCCACGGCCCCGACGGGGATCCGGAGCCGTCCGCCCCGGCGGTCCTCTATTGGTTCCGCGGCACCCGCCCCGCTCCCGGTGAGGCGGAGTTTGTCCCGCAACTCGTCGACGACAACTCCGGCGTCGGCGTCCAGGTGACCGCGGCCGATGCGACCGGCGACGGCCTCCCCGACATCATCGTTGCCAACAAGCAGGGGATCTTCGTCCACACGCAGTCGCGCGAGCAGGTGCCGGTCGCCCGCCACGAGGATGCCCAGCCGCAGAAGCGCCGTCCGATGGCCGATGGCCTGGCGCCTGAGGAAGCAGCCAAGGCGATGTCGGCCCCCCCCGGCTTCTCGGTGAAGCTCCTCGCCTCCGAGCCCGACGTGCGGCAGCCGATCGCGATGTGCTTCGACGACCGCGGGCGGCTGTGGGTCGCCGAGGCCTATGCCTATCCGAAGCGCGTCGCGCCGGAGGAGGCCCGCGACCGGATCCTGATCTTCGAGGACACCGACGGCGACCATCGGCTCGATTCCCGCAAGGTCTTCAAGGAAGGTTTGAACCTCGTCAGCGGCCTCGCGGTCGGCTTCGGAGGCGTGTGGGTCGGTGCGGCTCCCGACTTCCTCTTCATCCCGGATGCCGATGGCGACGACGTCCCCGACGGCGAGCCGAAGGTGCTCCTCGACGGCTGGGGCTGGCAGGACACCCACGAAACTCTCAATGCCTTCATCTGGGGCCCCGACGGCTGGCTCTACGGCTGCCACGGCGTCTTCACCCACTCCGTCGTCGGCAAGCCGGGCACCCCGGCCGACGAGCGGACGAAGATCAACGCCGGCATCTGGCGTTACCACCCGGTGCGCCATGAGTTCGAGGTTTTCTCAGAGGGGACGAGCAATCCCTGGGGGGTCGATTTCAACGATCTCGGCCATGCCTTTCAGACGGCCTGCGTGATCCCCCACCTCTACCACGTCATCCAGGGGGCCCGTTACGAGCGCCAGGCCGGCCAACACTTCAACCCCTGGACGTTCGACGACATCAAGACGATCGCCCGCCACCGTCACTGGACGGGGGGGCAGTGGAACAACGCCGACCGGGAGAAGTCGGACGCCATCGGCGGTGGCCATGCCCACAGCGGGGCCTGCATCTACCTCGGCGGCTCCTGGCCCGACCGCTACCGCAACAAGCTGTTCATGAACAACATCCACGGCGCCCGGCTCAATGAGGATCGGCTCACGCCGGTCGGGTCGGGCTACGTCGGGGACGGCGAGCCCGACTTCCTCTTCGCCAACGACACCTGGTCGCAGTTCATCTCCCTCCAGACCGGGCCCGACGGCCAGATGGTGCTCATCGATTGGTACGACCGCAACCAATGCCACCACCACGACGACGAGACCCACGATCGCGGCAACGGCCGGATCTTCAAGGTGATGTACGACCGTGGCGACACGGCCGCGGTGAAGGTCGATCTCACGGCGAAGAGCGACGCCGAGCTCGTCGATCTTCTCGCCCACGACAACGACTGGTTCGTTCGTCATGCCCGGCGGCTCCTCCACGAGCGGGCCGTCGCCGGCAGGCTTGCCGACGACATCGGCGGGACGCTCGAAGCGAAACTCGCCGCCGCGCCGACGGCTGCCAAGCGGCTGCGCTTCATCTGGGCGATGCATGTGACGGGAACGCTCGATGCGCCGCGCACCGAACGTCTCCTCGACGATCCCGATCCGGCCGTTCGCGCCTGGGCGATCCAACTCGCCAACGAGACCGGCAGCATTCCGCTCGAGACCCGCATCGGCCGCTACCGGCAACTCGCCGCCGATGATCCGTCGCCGGTGGTCCGCCTGGCCCTCTGCTCGGCGCTCCAGCGGATGCCGCTCGAAGCCCGATGGGACATCTGCGCGGGGCTCGTCGCCCACGCCGAGGACGCCGACGACCACAATCTCCCCCTCATGAATTGGTACGCCGCTGAGCCGCTGGTGACGGTCGATCCCGAGCGTGCGATGACGCTGGCAGCGACGTCCAAGATCCCGACGGTGTCGCGGTTCATCGTCCGTCGGGCTGCCTCCGAGGAGGCCTGCTACGAGGCCCTCGTGGCCCGGCTGGCGGCGGCCGATTCGGCGACGCGGAAGTGGATGCTCGGCGAGATCGTCACGGCGCTTGCCGCCCGCGGGCGGATGGAAGCCCCCAAGGCCTGGGACAAGGGCTACGAAGCGATCACGGCCGACGCCGACGAAGCGGTCCGGAGACTCGCCGGCGTGGTGGCAGTCCGGTTCGGTGATCCGCGCGTTCTCCCTCAACTGCGCGGCGTACTCGCCGACCGCGATGCTCCGATGAATGAGCGTCAGGAGGCGATCGAAGCGCTCGTCAGCTCCCGCGACGAGGGGACACCGCCGGTGCTCCACGCCCTCCTCGATGACCCGGTCATGCAGAAGGGGGCGATCGTGTCGCTCGCGGCGGTCCCCCATGAGGCGACGCCGCGTGTGCTCCTCGAGGCCTACGAGGGGCTCACCGACGAATGCCGGCAGGCGGCGATCGCCACGCTCGTCTCCCGCCCCGCCTGGACGATCGCGCTCCTCGACGCCATCGACGCCGGCAAGGTGCCGCGTGGCGACCTCTCCGCCTTCACCGTCGGCAGGCTCGCTCAGTCGGCCGATGCGGCCGTCATCGCCAAGCTCAATGATGTGTGGGGAACGATCCGCACCACCCCAGAAGACCGCAAGGGGGAGTTCGAGAAGTGGCGGGGGGCGTTCAAGCCGGCGGCCATGAAAGCCGCCGACCTGTCGCACGGCCGCGAGGTGTTCGTGAAGACGTGCGGCGCCTGCCATCTCCTCCATGGGCAGGGGGGAAAGATCGGCCCCGACATCACCGGATCGAATCGGGCCGATCTCGAGTACCTCCTCGCCAATCTCCTCGACCCGAGTGCCATCGTCGGTCGCGACTACCAGACGACGACGGTCCTCACGAAGGACGGCCGATCGATCGCCGGGATCGTCGTCAAGGAAAGCCCGACGAGCGTCACCCTCCAGACCCCGACAGAGCAGGTGACGGTGCCACTCGACGACATCGAGACGCGTGTGCTCTCGCCGCAGTCGCTGATGCCGGAGAACCAACTCGGGCAGCTCAAGCCCGAGGAGGCCATCGACCTCGTGGCCTACCTCCGCCATCCGTCACAGGTGCCACTCCCCGGCGAAGGGCCGCCGCCGTTCAATGGTGAGGGTCGGATCCCCGGGGCGATCGAGGGGGAGACGATGAAGATCGCCGCGAAGAGCGCCGGCGACGCCCGTTCGCAGGACATGACGAGCTTCAAGGCGGCGCAATGGAGTGGCAATTCCCACGTCTGGTGGACCGGCGCCCGCCCCGGAGGAAGGCTCGTTCTCGAGGTGCCAGTGGAGGTCCGCGGCCGCTACGAGATCGTCGCCGTCTGCTCGAAAGCCCACGACTACGGCACGGTCACCCTCGCCTGGAACGGCGCGAAGCCGACCGCGCCGATCGACCTCTATGACAAGGACGCCGTGACCGTGACGCCGGAGGTGTCCCTCGGGGCTTTCGACCTCGAGCCTGGCACGGTGCCGTTGACGGTCGACATCGTCGGCGAGAACCCGGCGGCCACGAAAGCCTGGATGTTCGGCCTCGACTACCTCCGGTTCGTGCCGGTGAAAGCCTCCGCTCCGACTCCCTGACGCCCCCCTTTCCCGAGGGGCCTGAGGCAGCGGCGGGGGCATGCGCCGAGCGGTGAACTACACTTGGAACGGCGGGGGATTCGAGCTGCGGGGGGAGTTGTAACGCCCTCCCCTTCCGCCCGTACTCCGCGAGAGCGTCTGCGTGCTTTTTCGTCCGCAGAACGATCCGTCCACGCCGAAGGGATCTGTCATGGTGTTCGCGCGCCGCTCGATCGTCGGTCTCTCCGCGCCCGAAACGCGCGGTCGTCGGAGCCTTGCCCTAGGCTTGGCGGTCATGGGGATCACGGTTGCGTTCTGGAGTGCGAGCGGCCGGGCCGGCGAGATCGGCTTCGTGGAAGAGTTTGCGCTCGCGGAGGATCGCGAGGCGGCGCTTGCGAAGCTCGTCCCGGGGACGGAGGAATATTTTTATTTCCACGCGCTCCATCGGCTCAACACCGAGCGCTACGCGGAGGTCGAGCCGCTCCTCACCGACTGGGTGAAGGCGCATGGTGAGACGCCGCGGGTGTGGGAGATCCGCTCGCGGCGGGCGCTGCTGAGCTATGCAAAAGATCCGCAAGGGTCGATTGCCTATCTCGAGCGCCGGCTCGGGGTCTCCTATCCGCACGAGCGGATCGTCCCCGGCGCCGAGCCGCAGTTGCCGACGGCGCTCGACGCGGCGCTTGTCTCGGCCGAGGCGTTTGCCGCCCGCGCGCAGGCCCATGCCCCCGGCACGCTCGAAGGCTATGAAGATGCCGCCCTCGACCGGCTCTGCGAGGAAGCCGGCGCGCTCGACCCCGTCCGCCGTCGCCAGCTCCTGTCGCGGCTTGCGCGCCCCGATCATGCGGGCCTCGAAGCGCTGATCGCCGCCGATCTTGATACGCCAGACTCCGGCGGCTTCGGGTCGCTGCCGATCCATCGGCTCCTGAGCGTTGTGCAGCTCGACGGACTTGCCGGGCTCAAGCCGGAGCTTGTCGACCATCCCGCCTTCGTGGCGGCGATGCTTCAAAAGCTCCAGCCCGGGGCCGATGACGATTGGCGGAGCGCCCCGGGCGTGAAGCGGGCCTACCTCGATCGCTTGAAGGCGTTTACGGACCGGCTCGGGCCGGTTCACAACTCCCTCAAGGCCCACGTCAGATATCACCTCCTCGCCCTCGATCTCACCGAAGGGAAGTGGAACAAGG
>CANGGT010000258.1 GCA_947453375.1 Planctomycetaceae bacterium | reverse complement strand
AGAGGCTCGAGCCGAGGGAGTCGGAGAGCGCCGTGCGGAGCTCCTGGCCGCTGGCCGCGACGGCGCGGGAAAGGCTGCCGGAGGCCGCCTCCTCGAGCGCCCGCCAGGAATGCTCCTGGGCTTGGAGGAGCTTCTCGGAGCTACGCGACACCGCCTCCGAGAGCTTCGCCAGCGCCACGGCCGTGCCGTCGTCGGCGGCCACCGACTGGAAGCGGCCCGCCAGGCCGATCCAGGCCGCCGAATCGACGGCGGTGAGGAGCCGCTGCTCGGCCCGATCGACGAAGAATTGGATGAGCATCAGCACCATCGACAGCGCGAGGGCCGTGGCCGTGGTGTCGAACGCCACGCCGAGCCCGGCGACGACTCCCGAGATGTTCTCCAGCTGCGTCGGC
Organism: Planctomycetaceae bacterium; assembly: GCA_947453375.1. Lineage (GTDB taxonomy): Bacteria > Planctomycetota > Planctomycetia > Pirellulales > UBA1268 > QWOP01. The sequence continues at coordinate 4,851 of CANGGT010000258.1, read as the reverse complement.
GAGAGATTGGCGATCGCCTCGGTGATCCCGATCACGGTTCCGAGGAAGCCCATGATCGGGATCGCCCAGATCACGAAACGCACCAGGCCGTAGCTCTGCCCGGCCCGCGCCGCATCGAGATCGGAGAGGTATTTGAGATGGTCTTCGAGCCCGTCGGCAGAGCCGGTGCGGACGACGAGATCGAGCGCCTCGCGCATCCGACGGACGAGATATCCGTCGTCGTCGGCCTCCGCGACCTTCGTCTGGAGGCCGGTCGCCTCGTCGGGCAACTGGCCGCCGGTCGGGATCGCATCGAGGAGCGGCTCGTCGACATGAGCCGCCTGCCGACGGACATCGAGCCACTTGAGCGCGAGCGCCGAGAGGCCGACGGTGAACATCACCGTCTCGACGTATTCGACCCAGTGGCCGGCAAGGTAGCGGATCGTGCCGGCATGCTTGATGACGCCGCCATGAATGAGGGCGAAGAAGCAGAAGGCGAGGGCTGCGCCCCAAAGGAGCGGCGAGCGGATGAGACTCGTGGTGAAGGACTTCATAGAGGACACCCGTGTCACCTCCCAAGCAGACTGATCATGACGGTCCGGGGCAGCCGCGCCCGAGTTCGCGCCACCGGCACGACCCTTTCCATCGGTAGGGTCTGCCTGACCGATTGAATCGAAAGACCCCGGTGGGGGAAATGGCAGCTGGGCGGATGCGACAGGGCAGCCTGCGGAAGATGCGCAAGACCGAGCGGGCCGATGGCATCCATTGCGACAGACTCCCGCGCCTGCCTACCCTTCCGCCGCCGCTGTCCGCCCGCTGTCCCCGCCCGAGAGACCGCTCTCGATGGAGCCACCCCCGATGCCCTGTCGCCGCCCCACCGTTGCCACGCTCTCTGGTCGCTCGGCCCTGCTGCCGGTCATCGTCGGCGTCGCCATCGCACTCGCCGGAGGAGGAATCCTCGCCGCCCAACAGCGGGGGATGCGCCCCGGGGCCGCCGGCGTGGTGGGGGAGGCGGGAACAGCGCCGTTGTGGATCAGCGCCAACCCGCTCGACGACGGCCGCCAACTCCTCCTCGTCATCGATCCGCAAACGAAGAATGCGGCCGTCTACCACGTCGACGCCGCCTCCGGATCGCTCACGCTGCGGAGCACGCGGAACATCGCCTGGGACCTCCTCGTCCCGGAGTACAACGCCCAGGAGCCGCGTCCGGCCACCCTCAAGAAGATGCTCGAGGTCGGCGCGGAAGGTGTCCCGGCTGGGCAAACTCGACCGTGACCGGCTCTACCGGCCGTTCCGAAGGCGCCCGGCGCGGGCGGGATCGTGGACTTCGACGCGGGATTCGTCGACACTGACGTTGGAGAGATCCCCCGTTCCCCGCACCCGTCAAGGCAGCCATGGCCGGCAAGTTCATGTCGCCCGAGGAAGCAGCCCGGCTCCTCGGCGTCTCCGTCGACGAAGTCAACCGCCTCGTCGACCGCAAGAAGCTCTTCCCGATGCGTGACGGCGCCACCATCAAGTTCAAGACCGACGAGGTCGAACGACTGGTGCGCACCCTCGGCGAGGAATCCGCCTCCGGGATCGACGAACTCGAACTCGACCTCCCGGAGCTCGTCCTCGATGACGCGCCGGCAGGACGCCCGGCAGCCGCGGCGGATGACGATCAGCTCATCCTCGATGACGGCGCCGATTCGATCTTCACCAACCCCGCGGCGAAGGGCCCGTCGGCCTCCGACACGGGCGTGGGGAAGGGAAGCGGGGCTTCGAAGAGCAATTCCGGCCTCTCGCTCTCCTCCCCGGGTGGGCTCTCCGGTGCCGACCTCATGCTCGGCGACAGCGTTCTCGGCGACGACCTCGAGAGCGATGATCTCGCCATCGAGTCGATCGTCGGCGCGTCGTCGCCGTCCCTCGGCGGAAGTGGGATCTCGAAGGTCGGAGGGTCGGGAGGCCTGTCGATCGAGCTTTCCGGTATCAGTGGCGTCTCGGCGGCTTCCGAAAAGTCCGATTCCGCGATCGGTGGTCTCTCCGGCCCCAGCCTCTCCGGTCCGAGTCTCTCGGGCGCTGGCCTGTCGGGCCCGGGGCTCTCCGGCCCCAACCTCGGCGGGCTCGGCAGCGGCATTTCGCTCGGCGACAACAGCCTCGCCGACTCCGGTGTCGATCTCGGCAGCGCGGCGTCGGCCGCCAAGGCCGGCCCGTCGGGCGACGATTTCGAACTCGGCGGCGAGACGACCGACGACGAGAGTGCCTCGGTCGTCATCGCGTCCGATTCCGAGGCTGGCGACTCGAGCTTCTTCGGCCAGACCATCGGCGGCCAGAGTTCGAGCTTCGGCGACGACAGCTCGCTCGGATCAGCCGGCTCGGCGGAGACCCTCGCGTTTCCGACCCAGATGCTCGACGAGGTCAGCTTCAGCGTTTGGCAGATCGTGGGCCTCGTCTGCTGCTCGCTCCTCCTTCTCCTCGGAGGCTTCATCGCCTACGACCTCGTCCGCACGATTGGCAGCCCGGAGAACACGTCGCTTTCCAACCCGCTGCTCAATTCGCTGGCCGAGGTCTTCGGCTGGCGGTGACCCTTCCCGGGCCCCGGGGCCCCCGGAAGCCGCCAATCTCCGCAGCAGGAGCCGGGGGACTATAATCGCAAGGCGGTTCCCAACCACCTCGCGCCCCCCCCAGTTCCATCTCCATGGCTGCACGCCGGCTCGTCACGCCCGACCAACCCGCCTTCGTGCGGGGGGTGCTCACTGTCTACGAGTTCCTCGCCTCGCTGAAGTTCGCGGTGGTTCTCATCGCTTTGCTGGCGATCGTGCTCGGCCTGGGCACGTTCGTCGAGAGTGCCTACGGCACCGAGGCGGTGAAGTTCGGCGTCTGGAACACCTGGTGGTTCACGCTCCTCAATGCCCTCCTCGCCGTGAGCATTTTCTGCGCGGCTGCGATCCGCTACCCCTGGAAACGCCACCAGACGGGGTTCGTGATCACCCACATCGGCCTGCTCGTCCTCCTCGCCGGCTGCTTCCTTTCCCAGCGTGGGGGGATCGACGCCCAACTCCCACTCCTCGAAGGGGAGAAGGGGGGACGGGCCTACGAGGATTCCCTCCACTTCGCACTCCTCCAGCGCCCGGCAGGCGGCGGAGACGCCACGGCGCTCGATTCGGTCCCGTTCCGATCGGGGCCGTTCAATTGGAACGAGTACGGGGGGGCAGGCCCCGTGCGCCGTCCGATCTTCCCGTGGAGGGTTTCCCCGCGCGACACCGGCGTTCTCCTTGACGACCGCGGCGTGCGGCTCGAGGTCCTCGACTTCTATGCCGATTCGACCGCGGCGCTCGCTCCGGGCGTCCGCCTGCGGATTGGCAGTGACAGCTTCGAGGGGGGGGGCAGCAGCGGGATGTGGATGCCGGTCGACCTCGCCTGGCAGCCAGACCCACTCCGCGGGGCCCAGATGCGCCACCGTGGCACCGTCGGCGGCGGGACGATCGTGTTTTGGAAGCTGAGCCAAGACGCGGAGGCCGAGGCCTTCCTCGCCGCCACGCCCGACCCTGCTCTCGGCTTCGGCAACCGCGGCCAGCTTGTCCTCGTCGCGGACGGCAAGCCCCATCGTCTCCTCGTCGACGATCTCGTCGGCCAACCGCGATCGGCGCTCGGTGGCACGGAATTGATGGTCGAACTGACCGACTTCAACGATCAACTCTCGGCTGCGAGGCTCAAAATCCGTCGCGGCGCCGAAGGGGCCGACGAGGAGTTGGTGATTCTCGCCGATCTCCCGGAGGTCTCGATCCAGGGCGCCCGCACCGGCGTCCAGGGCGCCCTGTGGATCGAACGGAACACGGCCGACGCCTCGGAGCGGATGCAGGGAAAAGCCCGCAGCCGGATCGATGTCGTCCAGGCGCCAGCGGGGAAGGGGGGGCATCGGCTCCTCTTCCGGCGTTGGCAGGCCCCCGAGGTGACCAGCGGCGAACTGCCGATCGACGGCCGTCCCGTGCCGGCCTTCGAGATGCCGCGTGCCAAACTCGAGATGCGCGTCGATCGCTTTCTCCCCGCCGACAAGCTCGAGATCGCCACGCTCCCCGTGCCCTTCGACAAGGCGAAGCCCCCCTCGGCAAAACGCCGGGCGGCCAAGATCCGCCTCACGGTCGACGGCCGGGCGGAGGAGTTCTGGCTGGCCGGAATCCCGGTGCAACCGATCAACGAGGCCCCGGGGCCGACCGAAGAGGCGACCGTCACCGCGGCGCGACGGAGCGTGACGGTGCGGATGGTCCCGGACGCCGTCGACATCGGCTTCGACATCAAGCTCGACAACTTCGAGCGCAAACTCGACCCTGGGACGAGCCAGGCCTCCCACTTCTCGAGTGTCGTCGAGTTTCTGTCGCGCTCGGGAAAGATGCTTGTCAAGGATCCGGTGACGATCACCATGAACGCCCCGGTCGACTTCTCCGATCCGGCCAGCGGCCGCTCCTACCGACTCTTCCAGGAGAGCTTCATGGGCCCCTGGATGCCGGGGGACGACCTCTACGAGAAGTTCACGAAGAACACCAGCGAGAAGCCGGAGCGCCTCGAGGCTTCGGTGCTCACGGTCAATTACGACCCCGGCCGGGGGGTGAAGTATCTCGGCAGCAGTTTGATCGTCGCCGGGATCTTCACGATGTTTTACATGAAGGCCTACTTCTTCCGCCCACGGCGGCAGGACGAGGAAGGCGACGACGCCTCCACCGCGATCCCGCCCGGGCCGGAGGGCATGGCCGCTGCTCGTCCGGACAAGCGACGCGATCGGCGCCGTGGCGCTCCCGGGCACATTCCAGCCAACCGACCACGAGGTGCTCGATGACCACGCTCCCGATCACTCCCATCGCAGGCTTCCGCGTCCTTCTCATGGCGGCGTTCGTT
>CANGGT010000257.1 GCA_947453375.1 Planctomycetaceae bacterium | reverse complement strand
CAGGCGAGGCAGCTCATCGTCCACTTCCCCGCCCCGTCGACGACATATTGCAGCGACCGCGAGGGATCGTCGGGATGAGGAGAGAGGCCGTAGCGGGCCATCGTCATCCGCCGCCGCTCAGCCACATCGGCCGCCTTGGCCTGCGACTTCGCCGGCTCCTCCCACACCGTCCAGAGGGCGTCGAACACCTGCTGGTCGAAGTCGGCGGGGAGATAGGCCCGGTGGAGGAGATGGTCGTAGCCGGCTGCTACGGCTGGTGGCGGCGGGGGCGTTTGGACGGACGCAGCCTCCTGGCCCAGGGAGGGCGCCATCCCTGGGAATGCGGCGAACATGCCGAGAAGTGCCGCTGCGGAGAGCCGCGCGATCCTGACACCGAATCGACGTTCGGTTCCGGGTCGGTTCATGGCATACTCTTGAGATCTGCCCACATCAGGCTTCCCCGGCGATCGGGGAAGTCCCCTGCCCTTCCGGCCGCTGTTTCGACCACTCCGCCAGTATAGGCGGCTTTCCTTCCGCGGCCTCCCGCCATGGTCACCGCCAACCCACTCCTGATCCCGGAATTGCGGGTGATGCTCGCTGAAGGGGATGTCGAGGGCTTGCGCGGCGTGGCGGAGGAACTCCATCCGGCGAGCGTGGCGGAGTTTTCCGAGGGGCTCGAGGATGGGGAGGTCTGGCAACTCCTCGATGCCCTGCCGCTCGGGCGACAGGGGGACATTTTCCCCTACTACCCGCTCGCCCGGCAGGTCGAACTCGTCAAATCAGCCGACCGCCAGCACCTCGGGCCGCTCCTCGAGTGGATGGCGGCCGACAACCGGGTCGACCTCCTCAGGGAGCTCGACTCCGACCTCGTCGAGGAGATCCTCCCGCTCGTGGCGAAGGCTGAGCGGCACGACATCCGCATGCTCCTCTCCTGCCCGGAGAACTCGGCCGGGGCGCTGATGACGACGGAGTATGCCTCGCTCCCGGCCGACATCACCGCTGGCGAAGCGGTGGCCAGGCTCCGCTCCCAGGCCCCCGACAGCGAGTCGATCTATTACATCTACGTCCTCGATGCCGACCGGCGGCTCGTTGGCTTCATCTCGCTTCGCGACCTGATCCTCGCCCGCCCGAATGCCCTCGTCGGCGACCTCATGCAGGAGGACCCGATCAGCGTCCGCATCGAGGAGCCGGTCGACGAGGTGGTGCAGAAGCTCGCGCGCTACGACTTTCTCGCCATCCCCGTCGTCGACGACCACAATCGGCTCGTCGGCATCGTCACCCACGACGACGTCCTCGATGCCGTCCGCCAGGATGCCACTGACGAGGCCCAGCGGGCCGCCGCCATCGCTCCCCTCGGCGAGGGCTACCTCGAGGCGGCGCTGGTGTCGCTGACCTGGAAGCGAGGGGTGTGGCTGACGATCCTCTTCGGCACGGCGGCCGTAACGGCGATGGTGCTCGCCAAGTGGAAGCCGACGCACGAATGGCTGATGTACTTCATCCCGCTGGTCGTCGCCAGCGGAGGCAATTCGGGTAACCAGGCGGCCACGCTCGTGATCACCGCCCTCTCGACGGGCGACTGCAAGCTCGCCGACTGGAAGCGAATCCTTCGCCGCGAGTTCGTCGTCAGCCTGATGCTCGGCGTCCTCCTGGCGATCCCCGGATTCCTCCTCGGACTCGCCTACGCGCCCGATCCGATGCACGCGTTGGTGATCCCGGCAACGGTCTTCTCCGTGGTGATGGTGGGGTCGCTGGTGGGGTGCGTGCTTCCGCTCGTCTTCCGCTCGCTCGGGCTCGACCCGGCCCTGATGAGCAATCCCTTCGTCTCGGCGATCGTCGACGTCGTGGGAATCGTGATCTACATGGTCGTGGCCACGGTCGTCCTCGACTGACTTCCCCGACTCACCCCAGCTTCCGGTCGACCGCGTCGGCGACCCGCCGGCAGACGGCCATCATCTTTTCAAACGCGGGAATGTCGAGCGTCTGCCCGCCGTCGCTCGCCGCCCGCTTCGGATCGGGATGGACCTCCACGATCAGCCCGTCGGCGCCGGCCGCCACGCTCGCTGCCGCCATGCTCGTGACGAGATTTGCATGTCCCGTGCCGTGGCTCGGATCGACCACCACCGGGAGGTGGGTGCGGGCTTGGAGCCAGGGGACGGTCGCCAAGGGGAGCGTGAAGCGGGTGTGCGATTCAAACGTACGAATCCCGCGCTCGCAGAGCATCACCCGCATGTTGCCGCCGTCGAGGATGTATTCCGCGGCGAGGAGCAATTCTTCGACCGTCGCCGACGGCCCACGCTTGAGGAGCACGGCGACGTCGGTCTTTCCGACCGCCTCGAGGAGGCGGTAGTTCTGCATGTTGCGGGCGCCGATCTGGAGAACATCGGCATACTTGGCGACGAGCGGCACGTCCTCCGACGCCACCACCTCCGTAACCACCGCCAGCCCCGTCTCGGCGCGGGCCTCGGCGAGGAGTTCGAGCCCCTTTTCTTTGAGGCCCTGAAAGCTGTAGGGGCTTGTTCGCGGCTTGAAGGCGCCGCCGCGGAGCCCGGTGGCCCCGGCTGCCTTGACGGCCTTCGCCGTGGCAACGATCTGCTCAGAGCTCTCCACCGAGCAGGGGCCGGCGATCACGCCGACATGGCCGCCGCCGATCACCAGCGGCCCCGCCCTGACAATGGTCGGCGCCGGCTGGACTTCGCGGCTGGCCACCTTGTAGGGGGCGAGGATCGGCATCACCGTGGCGACGCCGGGAAGTGTTTCGAGCCCTGATCCGACGATGTCGCGCTCGTCGCCGACGACGGCCACGACCGTCCGCTCCGTGCCGACGATCGTGTGCGGCTTGAGCTTCAATTCCTCGACGCGCGCCACCACCCGGTCGAGGTCCTCGCGCGACGCGCCAGCCTGCATGACGATGATCATCTCGATTCGTTCTCTTTCTCGGTTGTGGGGGCGTCCTGCCCCGGGGCCAGGGTGTCGCCGCGTTTCTCGACCGCGGCCCGTGTCGTGATCTCGATCCTCTCGCCAGCATCCGTCTTCCGGATCACATAGACGAGCTTCCCATCGGGGTTGGCCTTGGCGAGGATCGCCCGGAGGATCTCCGCCGCCGGCTTCTGTTTCTCGTCGAGGCCGAACGATTGGTTCTTCGTGATCCCCTCGAGCTGGAGGTCGCTCCCGAGGATCTCCAGCTCGACGCCGATCTCGTCAGCGATCATCTGGATCGACTTCTCGAGCGTGTCCTTCACGAACACCAGCGAGATCGGCTTGGCCAACGCCGCGAGCGCCCCGGCCGGCGCCGACGCCTGCGGGGAGCCGGCCGCCGCCACGGGTGGGGCGCCGTCGGCCCGCGGGGTCTGCTCGAGGGCGAGCTCCGCCGCGAGGGCGAGATTGTGGGGGGCGTGCTCGGGGAGCCACGCATTGACGATCACCCCCCGGCCATCGGCGCCGGCGTGGACATGATCAGCGACCACGCCGAGCATCCGCGGCAGCCGCATCACGAGCTTCCGGCCGTAGGGATGGGGATCGAGGGCGTTGCAGTATTCCTCCGTCCGCTCGGCCATCGTCGCCACGTTCCCCGAGAGGCGCTGGGCCAGTTGCCGCGGAGAGGTGCCGGCGGGGGGGATCGCGTCGAGCTCGAGGTAGCTGTTGGGGCCGAAGTGGAGGCTCAAGCCCGCGGCCCGGATCGAATCGCCGAAAAACCATGCCAGTGGCTCGACGAGCTTGGCCAGCGGTCCGGCGAGGACGGGGCGGCCGTCGTGGAGGAGATAGTCGGGCGAACCGAACAGCGTCAGGTGGCGGGAAGCGTCGAGCATGCCGACGAGCTCCTCGAGATCGCGAGGCAGGCTCGCTTCGATCCCGTCGTCGGAATCGCTGCCTTCCGCCCCGCCCCCAGTCGCGGCCTGGTGGGCCTGGATCGATTGGCGGACGAGCTCTTCCGGGCCGAGAACGAGCACGTGCCCTTCGGCATCGGCGGGGACCCAGAAAGCGATGCCCGCGCCACGGTGGAGCGTCTCGCCGTCGATCTCCTCGGGTGTCGTGGCCCCCCAGGCCTTTCGGCGGGCGTCGTCGTCGATGGACACCGGAAGCGGCTCGCTGCCACGAATCGCCACGCCACCGACCACCTCGTCGGGGCCCCCTGCCTGCCAGGCGGCCTGGATATCGGCGATCGACTCTGGCGGGCACGCTGCCAGCCGGGAGAGCGTTTCGAGCGCCGCGGCAGCCCGTGGCCCGAGCGACCGGACGAAGCGCTCCCCCTCCGTAGTCGCAAGCGCCTCGGCCGGCCGGGCGAGGAGGATCAGTTGCGAGCCTGGCGGGAGGTATTGAAGTCGCGGTGGCGCACCCGGGGGCTGCGGACTTTCATAGGGGATCTCACCGGAATCCGTGTCGACGAGGGTCGTGATCGATTCCACCTTCGGCCGCGGGCCGCGGGGCGAGCCTGCGTCGGCTCGAGGGGCGACTCCGGTCCCGTCTGCCGGAGTGTCTCCAGCGCCGTCGGTCGCTTCTCCTGCGGGAGTGGATGGTTTCGGCGCGGCATCTTCCGTCGCTGGCACCGAGGGAGCCGCCTTCTTGGCGGCCGGTCGGAGGACGAACACCGCGCCGACGATCGAGGCCGCAAGGAATCCGAGGCCGCCGAGGGCCGGGAGGAGCCAGCTGGGGCGCCGAGGCTTCGGCTTCGATCGCGGGGATGGTGACTTGGTATCGACGACGGCGATCGCCTCGGTGGTGTCGGTGCCGGGGACCGCGTCGGCAGGCCCGGAGCCGGGCGTGATCATCTCGCGCTGCTCGGGGAGCGTGCCCGATACCGGGGGCTGGCCGAGGCAGGTGGCGATCGCGTCGGCCGCCTCGGCGGCGGTCGGGTAGCGATCGGCGGGATTGGACGCGGTGAGGTAGGAGACGAGGGTCGCCACCTCGACGGGCACCTTCGCGGTTGGAAGTGACGCTGGCCCCTGACCGGCCGCGACCTGGGAGAGCGTCTTCTGGGAATCCCCCTGCCAGCCCGGCGGCCCGCCGGAAAGGAGCGCGTGGAAGAGGCAGCCGATCGCATAGACATCGGCGGAGGTCGTGGAGATCCGCCCGCTCTTGAGCAACTCCGGGGCGAGGAATGCGGCCCGCGTCCCGAGCCGTGCCACCCCCTCGGGCGTATCGATCTCCAGGCGCGCCGGCACGACGTGCGGATCGGCGACGAGAGGGAACTGGAGCAGTCGGACGGCGCCCTCGGTCTCCTTCGAGCCGGTATCGGGAGTCGCGCGGCGGACGCTGTCGAGCGAGATCGCACCGT
>CANGGT010000256.1 GCA_947453375.1 Planctomycetaceae bacterium | reverse complement strand
TTCGGTGGCAGCCGTCCACCTCGGCCAGGAGTCGCCGTTGATGACGGGCACAGGAAGAGGGTGCCACGGCATCGGAGAAACCGCCGGAATCGGCTCAACTCCCGGCGGCGGCGGCCGCCACGGCGGCGTGGAGGTGCTGTGGCGAGAGGGTCATCGCGCGGGCGAATCCGGCGATGAATCTGGCCGACGTGGGCTCGAAGACGACGATCGAAAAATCGCCGAGTTGAAACCAGTCGGCGGCATGCGGAAAGCGCCCCAGGTAGGCCTGCTTGAGAGCTTCGTGGGCCGGGTGGGCGGGGTCGATGAACGTGGCGTGGGCCGGGAGTGAAACCCTCGGCAGGGCTTGGGGCGGGGGACCGGAGGGATCGGTCGACTCAGGCGCCGTGACGAGGAGGCAAACTTCGGGGGTGGCGAGCATGTCGCGTGTGTGGGCTGACAACCGGCTGACATGACTGACGAGCACGACGCTGCCAGCGTCACGCCCTCCCTCGTCGTCGGCGTCCGGATCCCTGCCTGTGATGAGGACGGCGTAAGGGATCATGGAGGCGAATGGTCTGCCATCGTGGAGCGTCGCCAGCGACGCGACACCGCGGCCGAGGACGAGGCGACCGAGGAGGAGGGACGTGTCGTGATCGATCACCGGAAGGCTCCACAAGGTTCGGGGGAAGCCCGTGGGAAGAGCAAAACGTGGCGGGGAAAACGTACGGGCCCGGCGACCTGTCGATCGCCGGGCCCGCGGAGAATGAAATCGACCGGTGTCTGAGGCTCAGGCGATCAGGCGGCGGCAGGAGCCAGCCCCCGATCGCGAACCGGCGATCACCAGGCCCCCGATCGCGAACCGGCGATCACCAGGCCCCCGATCGCGAACCGGCGATCACCAGGCCCCCGATCGCGAACCGGCGATCACCAGGCAAAGTGGGCAAACGCCTTGTTGGCGTCGGCCATGCGATGGACGTTGTCACGCTTCGTGACCGCGGCACCCTCGCGCTTGTAGGCGGCCAGAATCTCCTCGGCCAGTTTCTCGTGGGTGGCACGCCCCTTCTTCTCGCGGACAGCCTGAAGCATCCAGCGGATGCCGAGCGACTGCTGGCGATTGCGGTTGACCTGCATCGGCACCTGGTACGCGGCACCGCCAACTCGCTTCGAGCGAACCTCGACGGAGGGCTTGCAGTTCTCGAGGGCCCGATTGAAGACCTCGATCGGCTCCACGTCGGTGACCTTCTTGGCCACGATGTCCATGGCGTCGTAAAAGACGTTCTGCGCGATGCTCTTCTTCCCGTCGTACATCAAGCAATTAATGAACTTGCTGACGAGGAGCGACCCATAACGGGGGTCGGGACCGAGTTGTTCGCGGCTGGAGGTGATCTTTCCCATGACTCGTGCTTCTGCTTAACCCTTCTTGGCACCATAGAGACTGCGGGACTGCTTGCGGCCCTGCACGCCGAGCGTGTCGAGAGCACCGCGGACGATGTGGTAACGAACGCCGGGGAGATCGCGGACACGACCACCACGGACGAGCACGATCGAGTGCTCCTGGAGGTTGTGACCTTCGCCCGGGATGTAAACCGTGACTTCCTTGGCGTTGGAGAGTCGCACGCGGGCGATTTTCCGGAGCGCCGAGTTGGGCTTCTTGGGGGTCATCGTGCGGACCTGAAGACACACGCCACGCTTCTGCGGGCAGCGGTCGAGCACGGGAGACTTGGAGAACTTGCGCTTGGGCCGACGGCGGCTGCGGACAAGTTGGCTGATCGTGGGCATACCGGATCGCTTACGGAGGGGGCTGGGATCGCCTTGATAATCGCCTTCGGGTTCGCCCCGAGGCGGGAATCCCAAAATGTAGCCGAAACCACCTGCTGGCGGAAGCGGTAACGGCAATTCCCGTTGATCGGCCCGATTTCCCCCTCGGATTCACCCCTTTTTCCGTCCAACGTCGCAAGCTTGACCCGCGGCGCAGGGGGCTCGCCGGGGAATCCTCAGGCCGCGCGGACCCAAAACTCCCCTCTCCCGCCGGAAACCGTCTCACCGTGCCACTGCGTCCACGTGGCGCTCGACCACCCCCAGGAGGGGGCTGTTCCTAACGCTGGATTGAGCGCTGGAGGCCGAAAACCGGCGGCCAGGAGCCGGCGCTCGAGGAGCGTCAGGAACGGCGGGGACCAGGTCGCACCGGGCCGGAACGTCGGGCCGGGAATGGCGGACGGGCCAGCAGCGATGATCGACCCGCGGCGCATCCCCAGGCCGGCATACCGGCCGAGCAAGCCGGCCACGATCACCGTCCCGGCCCGGAGTTCGAATCCGATGCCGGGGCCGCAATCCCCGCCGATGGCCACAATCCCCCGCCGCATCCGGGCCGCAGCGAGGCGACCGGTAGACCCGGCGATCACAATCATCCCCCCGGTTACGCCGTGGGCTTCGCCAGGGAAGGCGGCGGCGGCGTCGTCGCCGGCATTGCCTCCGATCCGGACTGTTCCCCCGCTCATTCCGGCGGCCAGCCAGTTTCCAGCGCCGCCTGAGACCACCAATTCGCCCCCTGCCATGCGGGCACCGGCCCGGTGGCCGACGCCGCCGGCGACCTCGATCCTTCCGCCGCGCATTCCGGCGCCGAGGGCGTGGACTCGCGAGAAATCCCCCTGGCACACGATGCTGCCGTCCTCCTCGAGGGATCCGGAGATCGAGAATGCCGCGGCGAGCGGTTGCTGGCGACCGTCGATCTCGACAGGCATTCGCTCGATGGTGGCGATCCCGAGCCCTGCCAGCCGATCGGGCGTGACGCCGGAGAGGTCGATGGCGCCGGCGCGGGGGAGGCCATCGCGCGACAGGATGACAAGCGGCACGGGACGCCTCCCTGCGGCGTGGGATGGGGATGGTGGCAACGTTGGGGGCCCGCGGGAGTTGCCTCCCGCGGGCCCCATGATAGCCCGTGGATCCCCGTCGACCGATGCCCATTGGCTGGGGCGCCGCTCGACGCGATCACCGCTCAGCCAGCGCGGACTTCAACCTTCCGCGGCAGCACGGCGGCGAGGCGTGGGACGCGGATCGTGAGCACGCCCTGGCGATAATCGGCGTCGATCCGGGAGCCGTCGAAGCCGTCGCCGAGGCGGAGCGATCGACGGTAGTCGCCGATGCCGTACTCCTGGCGGACGGCGCGCCCCGATGAGGCCCGGGGAGCGACCGTTCCATGGAGCGAGAGCACGCCATCCTCGAACGTGACATCGATCGTGGCGGCGCTCGCGCCGGGCATGTCGGCCACCAAGACGACTTCGGTGCCGCGGTCACTGACATCGACGTTCGGCCGGTAAGTGAGCCCGGCACGGGGAGCCGTGGCGGCGGAGGCCGTTTCGGTTCTGGTCACCATGGGAAATCTCCTGCTGTGGGGGAATGGGGGAGGAATCTGGAGGGGAGGCTCTCGGGCGCGAGGCAAGCCGGCGGCTCAGGCGCCGCGAATCTCTACCTTCCGCGGCTGGCAGGCCGCCAACTTCGGGCAGACGACCGTCAGCACGCCATCGACGAGACGGGCCTCGACCCGAAGGGAATCAACAGCGACCGGCAGCGTGAGACGCCGCTCGAACGCGCCGCTCCCCCGCTCCCGCAGAAGCCAGACCACCTTCCCGCCGGTGGGGGCGTCGGCGGCGTGATCGGCCCCTCGGCTCGCCACGGTGTCGGCGGCGCTGTTCGCCGCCACGGCATCGCCACGCCGCGCGCCTTTGAGCACGAGGCTGTCGCCCGACACCGAGATGTCGACGTCGTTGACGCTGATCCCGGGAAGCTCGGCTTCCACGGTGAACGCGTCGTCGGTCTCACGGAGATTCACCGCCGGGAAGACGCTCTCCTCGGAGCGTGGCCCCCAGCCATGGAGTGGCGGCGCGGTGACAAGGGTCGTCCAGAGTCGATCGATTTCGTCCCGCAGTTCATCGAGCGGGAGCGTGAAGCCGGTCCGATAGGCAGGCATGGAGAGCTCCTGAAGCGTGTCGTGGGAAAGCGAAGGTGGAGGCTTTGAAGTCTTCAGCCCGCCGCCGGGTGGCCAGCCGCGGCGAGAGCTGTGGAAAAAGGAAGAAGCAAAGAGCGTGCCGATGGCCAAACTGCCGGGAATGCAGCCGTCTGGTCTGCGGCTTTTCGGCCGCGATCCTCGGAAAGAGGGCGTAGCGCGGGAATCTGTGGCGGTGGTTCCGCGGGTGCCGGCTGTCAGCTTGGCAGACCTGAAAAAGTGGTGGCCGTGGGGGCTGAGCGCGAGTTGTGGGCAGGGGGCGAATCCCTATACTGCGCCCGCTGGCATGGACATGCCTGACGCGGGCTCAACGCCGCGTCCACTTCTGTCGCAACGGAACTCTCATGCGTTTCACCCTGCTCGACCGCGTGACCGCCATCGAACCCGGCAAAAGCATCACGGCGATCAAGACGCTGACGCTCTCGGAGGAGTATCTCGCGGATCATTTCCCGCGCTTCCCCGTCATGCCCGGGGTGCTGATGCTCGAGTCGATGACTCAAGCCGCGGCGTGGACGATCCGACTCGGCGAGGACTTCGCCCACGCGATCGTCGTCCTCCGCTCCGCCAAGAACGTCAAGTACGGTGATTTCGTCGAGCCGGGCAAGGTGCTCACGGTCACGGCCGAGGTGCTTTCCCAGGACGAGACGACCACGAAGGTGAAGGCCACCGGCACCGTCGGAGGGCGCACGAGCCTCACTGCCCGATTGACGCTCGAACGCTACAACCTCGCCGATCGTGTCGCCCACGGTGATGCTCTCGACGCCCGTGTTCGCGGCGAGATGCGGAAGCTGTGGGCCATCCTCCATCCCGCCGGACGGGGCGCCGGGGCCGCACGGCCGCTCGTCTATGGGGCCGCCGTTGGCAACGGGCCGTCGCCGCTGGCGGGGGCCTCTTACCGGCAGGGGGCGATCGGGCCGTCTGGCGACGTTGCTCCGCTGGCCGGCCGCTGAAGCGGCGCGGAGGGAAACTCCGGGGCCGGTCGGGGGCGCTGCTGCGTGCCCCCGGCGGCTTTTTTCGGCCGCCACCCCCCTTGAAGCCCCGTTGGATGGGACGCGGGACGGGAAAAATGGGGTCACGGGAGTCCGCTGCGACGGGGAAGATTTTGCCGTTTGGGCAAAATCCCCCCTTTCCGGGTTTCCACGGCGGCAGCATCTCATTACAACCTTTGGTGGTTACTCCGACGCTCCATTCCCCGATTCCAAGGTGACACGTCGATGCCGTCCCGTGATGAAATCTTCGAGAAGGTCAAGACCGCACTGGTCGATGCTCT
>CANGGT010000255.1 GCA_947453375.1 Planctomycetaceae bacterium | reverse complement strand
GGCGACGTTGGGATGGTTGATGTTGTTCTCCATGAGCGTCAGGTAAGGGATCCCCTGACGCCAGAGGCGGCCGTAACGCCGCGCGGCATCGGCCAGCGCCACGTGCTCCGGGTGGGCGGCAACGAAGGCTTTCAGTCCGGCGACGTAGGGACGCGGATCGTCGTCGATGTCGCGCTGGCCGCGCTCGACGAACCCCGGCCCCATCCATTCCGGCATCACGTAGTGGGGGGTGAGGATGATCCATTCGGCGCCGATGCCGCGGAAGTCGGCAAGCAATCGGCCGTACTGCTGATCGACGTCTGCCGGGGCCATGCCGGCGTCGTTGACAAACTCGGAGACGATCAAGTGCGGGCGAACCTCCAGCACCTTTTCCCGATAGTTGTGCTCGCTGCCGGGGGGCTCGGCGAGGTAGCTGCCAGTGTTGCGGCCCCCCCAGGCCTCGGTGACCAACTCGATGTTGGCCTGTGGATAGCGGGCCTTGAGTCGCTCCACGAACATCGACTGCCAGCGGCCGTAGGTGGTGACGCTGTCTCCCCAGGCGAGGACTTTCAAGGGCTCGCCCGACTCGAGGCGACGGAGCGTTTCGGGGAGCCTTGCTCTGGCCTCTGGCGGTTGATCCTTGGGCCGGGGCGGAAAGGCGCTCTCGAGAATCGGGAAGAGGTTCGCATCCGAGAGCTTCTCGATCCGCCCAGGGAGATAGACGTTCACGAGTCGTTCACTCCCGGCCGGAATGGAGGGCGGTTCGCAGAGCACGATCTGCGGCTCGCCGCGCACCAACTCCAGCGTGCCATCCGCGAGACGGACGATCGAATCGATCCGTCGCAGGGAGGCCCGGTAGCTGGCCCACACCGGCTCCCCCTCCCCGACTCTGCCGCCGGCGAGCCGGCCCACGGTGCCCCATTCGGTATCAGCTTCCCAGTCACGCCCACGCTCGAGGAGAGTTCCTTCCCTTCCGGGGGCCGTCTTGACGACGAGCGACTCGGGATCGAGGGCCCGGATCACGGTGCACTCGGCCGCCTTCACCTCCTCGAGCGCCACCCCCTTCACCCAGCCGGGAGCGGCGGGGTTGAACAGCGGCAGCGTGGGGATTTTCTCATGGAGCACCTCGACGCCGTCAGGGGGAGCGACGACGAAGGTCCCCGCCGTCGTTTGGCCGGCGTGCCGGGATTCCACGCGCACTCCCCAGTCGCCTGCGGTCTCGGCGACGACGATTCGCTCTTCCGCGGCTGCCACGAGACGCACGCCTCCGATCCCCACGCAGGGGAACATGCAGGCGGCGGCCAAGGCCGAAACGATCACACGCGACACGGGATGAGGCTCCGGGGGAGGACGATGACGAAGACAGCCGACCCGATCACTCGATCCGGTAAAGATGCCCCTCGGTACGGAGGAAGAACGCCCCCTCCGCCGCTGCGAGCGACGCGAGTACCTGCTCCCCCATGTCGCCGCTGCCGAGTTCGCGATACTCGGACGGGTCGGCGGCGAAAGCCGTACACACCCCCTGCTCGCTCACGATCCACAACGTCCCCCCGGCATGGACGAGCGACGACGAGAAGTTGCCGCCGAGGCGGTGGCGCCAATGAAGCTTGCCCGTGGTGGCGTCCCGGCAGGAAGCAATTCCATTGTCGGCGACGAGGTAGATCGCGTCACCCACGATGACCGGCGAAGGATTGTGGGGGATGTTGTCGTCGGTCTTCCAGGCAACGTGGGTTTCGGTGACGTCCCCTTCGCCATCCGGCTTGATGGCGAGGAGCTCGGCGGGGCCGTCGTAGCCGGTGCAGACGAACACGAGGCCGTGGGAGAAGATCGGCCGCGGCACGACCGACCATTTGTTCGGGTAGCGGACGCGCCACAGTTCCCGGCCGCTGTCCGCATCGTAGCTGCAGACCATGTGCCCGGCCGGACTGACGACCTGCCGGCGGCCGTCAGCCTCGACCAAGAGGGGCGTGCAGAACGACCACTTCGGGTCGGGCATCTCGGGTCTGGCCGTCTTCCAGGCAAGCGCACCGGTGTCGCGGTCGAGTGCGGCGATGAACGGATCGGCAACGCCGTCGCCGGTGAACGCCAGCAGATTGCCGACGAAGACCGGCGAGCTTCCCGCCCCATGCTGAGGATCGTAGCGGAGCGAGTCGTTCGACCAGACGGTGGCGCCGTCGCGGTCGACGGCGGCCGTGCCGTCGGGGCCGAAGTGGAAGAACACATGCCGGCCGTCGGTGATGCAGGAGGGACTCGCAAAGCTGTTCTTCGTGTGGCTCTTCGCCGTCGTCATGTCCTTGGAGAACAGTTCCCTCTCCCACAGCGTCTTCCCGCTGGCGGCGTCGAGACAAAGGGCACGCAGCGACTGCTTCGCGGGGGGGGTCTCCCCCGAAGGGACGGCCGTGGTGAGGAACACCCGCCCGTCGTCGATGATCGGCGTCGACCACCCCTTCCCCGGGATCGCCACCTTCCACCTCACGTGGTCTGTGGGGGAAAACGACGTCGGCAGGCCGGTCGTGGCCGAGTGCCCCTGCCCTGAAGGACCGCGGAAGTCGGGCCAGCCTTCGGCCCGGCCGACGCGGGCGGCGGCGAACAGCGAAGCGATGACGGTCAGGCAGACGAGTACCGGTTTGCGGAACGACGAACGCATGGTTTCCCCCGGGAGTCAGGTCGAGAAGAGAAAGTGGATTCTAGCCGTGGAAACATCCCGTTCCCAATCAGGCCATCGAGTGGATGCCGATCCGGTTGCCGACTCACACTCCATGGGAAACGTCTGGCCCGACCGTTTTTTAAAGGGTTTTTCCAGCGGGCAAGGCCGAGGGCTCCACTCGTCGACGATCGCCAGATCGAGGCCAGCCCCCCGTCGACTCCGCCCGTCGCCGGCTGAGGAGCCCTTACCGAGGACTTGGGTCTTAACGACCGTAGGATCGGGGGGGGGCAACGGGCGGAATTGACCCCGTCGGGCCGATAGGATGGAGGGGAGATGCTCTGCCGTGTTCGGACAGCGGGAGCGCGGGGCGGCCCCGGTCGACAACGACTTCGGTGTCGTACTTCGCGCGCCATTTCCGTGAGTTCATCCCCATGCGACGCGTCAATCTTCCGTTCTTCTTCGGTGTCTCCGCCTGCTTCTTGGCGATCATTTTCGGCGTTGCCGGCCTTAACGTCTGGCAGACCGGCCGGAACGCCGATGTCCATGCCGCGAAGGCCGATAAATGCCTCGCCGAAGGAAAGCCACTCGAGGCCGTCGGGCATCTCAACACATACCTTCAATTCCGCCCCCGTGACAACCGGCGGCGCGTTCAGTTTGCCCGGCTCCTCAACGAGAATGCCCGGATTCCCGGGGAGTCCTCCGCCACGGTTCGTACGGCTATCCTGCAAACGGAAAAAGCGCTTCTCGCCGTGCCGGACGAAGACGAACTGCGTTTGTTGCACATCGAGCTCCTCATGCTCGCCGGTGAGTCGAAGACGGCCCGTGACCACCTCGAGAAACTCCGTCAGCGGCCCGGCATCGATGACGCCCCGCTCATCGATCCGATCGAGGACCAAAAATCGCTCAAGGTGAGCGTCACGTACGCGAAGGCCTGCATCAACCTCAGAGAGGACGCTGAGGCGATCAACGTGCTGAGCCGGATTGTCGGCTACGTGCCGGAAATCCGTGCCTTCGACACGGCGATCAAGATTCCGCCGGGGAGAGCCGAGGCGTTCGTCCTGCTGGCCGGGCTGCTCGATAAGGCATTCGAGGAGCCCGAAGCGGCCGATGGGGTGATCCAGAGGATGACCGAAGTCGCCCCCGATGATCCGGTGGCCTGGCGGTATCTGTCGTGGTGGCGGGACACCCACGGCGACCTCGATGCGGCTGCGGTGGCAATCGAGAAATCGGTCGCGCTCTCGCCCCGCGATCATGAGTCGCTCTACCAGGAGTTCTGCGTTGCGATCCGTCAGCGCCGCTTAGACCGGGCGGAGACGATTATCAACGGTATTCTCGGTGATATCTCCGACAGTCCGGCCTATGCCATCGCCCGCGCCGATCTCGCCCTTGCCAAGGGGGATACCGACGGGATGGTCCGGTACCTCCGCGAAGGCGCCGAGCGTTTTCCGGAAGAAAGGCGGGTGCTGACGAAATACGTCTTCTCTCTCGCCGACTTGAAGCGTTTCGACGAGCTCGAAAAGGCGGTCACCCAGGCCCGTGACTTGATGGGAGGGAACTGCGTGCCGGCGCTGTACGCCGATGCGGTGGTGGCGATGGACGAGCACAAGTGGATCAAATCCCTCGGACTGTGGCTCAAACTCCGCCCGCTCTTGGTGGGGGACGTTGCCTATACCCGAATGATCGATTTGCGCCTTGCCGCTTGCCACGATGCCCTCGGCGAGTCCGATCGGACGCTCGGGGCAGGCTTTCGGCTCCTCAACGAAGATCCGAATCTCATTGAGGCCCTGCTCACGCTCGCGCTGACGTACGAACGGGCGGGGTGGTCGGAGCGATCGCTCGAGCTCTGCGAGGACATTGCCCGGGAGATGCCGATCGAACAATTGGCCAGCCGTCCGGCCGTCTTCGTGCCGCTGATCCGCATGCGGCTAGGGGAACAGACCAGGCTTCCGGTTCCCGAACGCGACTGGACGAAGGTCGAGTCGCTGATCGACGAGCTCAAAAAAGCGAAGCCCACCGAACCGATCGATCCGGCCCTTCTCGAGGGCTTGGAGATCGACGTCATTGAGGCGAAAGGGCTGCGGGATGAGGCGCTTGCCCGCTCCTCTGTGGCGGTCGCCACATACCCGCGTTCGCCGATCCTCCTCGGACAAAGGGCGGTGCTCTTGGGAGGGGATTCGGCCCTGCAACTCATTGACGGAGCCCCGGAGGAGTTGCGCAACGCCGCCGAGATGCTCCGGGCCGCGATCCTCATCGCCCTGGAGTGTCCCCAAGACGAGGCGTCGCGTCGGCTCGATGAAGTCGAGCAGCGGTCCGCGGCGCTGTCCGTCACGGCCGGCGGAAGGGTGCGGCAGGAACTTGTGGCCGGATACCTTCAGATCGGGGATGTCTCCGGGGCACGTCGGGTGGCCCAGAGCATGGCGGCGATCAATGCCGAAGACCTTTCGAGCTTCATGCTGCTCATCGATCTGGCGTTCATCGAGGAGGATTTCGCCGCCGCCCAGGCCCATGCGGAGTCGCTCGTTGAGATGGCCCATCCCGATGACGCCAATGGCCGCTACGGGAAGGCCGTGAAACTCGTCGCCTCGGTGCTGGAACGACGTCGCGACCGGCTCGCCGGAGACGCCCTGG
>CANGGT010000254.1 GCA_947453375.1 Planctomycetaceae bacterium | reverse complement strand
CTCGGCGGTGCCGTCGCGGCCGCCGACGAGGATCCGGCGGAGTTGACCGGGGAACATCGCCGTGGTGGCGAGAATCTGGCCGAGCGTTCCGTCGCGGAAGCGGAGGATCGCCACGCAGCTGTCCTCGACCTCGAGTCGTTCGGGGTCGTGCGCCCGGACGGCCGTCAGCGCTACGACGCTCTCGACCGGGTTCTCGCCGGGGGCGAGCCCCGGCATCGTAGCCCCGGCGATCCACTGGAGGGCATCGACGCCATGGATCGATTGGTTCATCAGCGCACCGCCACCGTCGAGGGCGGCGGTCCCCTGCCAGCGCCCGACGCCGTAGTAGGCATCATCACGCCACCACGGCACGTACGCTCCGACGATCGCCAAGCGGCCGAAGCGACCGGCCGCCGCCGCCGCGCGGACGGTCTGGACGACCGGATTGAATCGCTGGGGGAAGATTGCGCCGAGCGTGATCCCCGCCTTGTCGGCGATCGTCCGCATCGCATCGATCCGCCGGAGCGTAATCTCGAGCGGCTTTTCGCAGATCACGTGGACACCCCGCCGTGCGGCGGCCTTCAGCCCCTCGAGGTGGGCGCCGGAAGGGGTGGCAATCGTGACGAAATCAGGCTTCTCGCGCCGGAGCATCGCGGCGGCGTCGGCGTGCCAGCGGCAGCCGAACTCCTCCGCGAAGGCGTTGCCCTTCGATTCGGTGCGGCAGCACCCGGCGACGAGTTCGATGCCGTCGATGTCCCGAAGCGCCCGGGCGTGCATCCGCGCGATCGCGCCGATGCCGATGATCGCGGCCCGCATCCCGTCCCTCCTCGTGTCGAACCGAGAGACGGCGAAGAGCCCAGATGACCGCCGACCCCGGAGCAGGCAGTGTCGCCCCCCGGAGACGGCGGAACAAGCCTGCCGTCGGCGGAGATCATCAACCTTCGAAAGCCGGCCCGGTCACTGGTTCCGATCACTTCGTCCGATCACTTGGCCTGGTAAAAGGCATCGAAGAGCCGGTCGTTGACCCGGTGGAGCCGCGGAAGGGGGCCGTCGTCGTGGGTACCGGTGCGAGGGCAGCAGGGGCCGCGGTAGATCGGCCCACAGGTCGGATCGCCCGCCACGCCGACGAGGTCGTACGGATGGGGTGGATGGCTGGGGTGGCACGGAGGGAGCGGGATACAAGGCTCGATCCAACGCGGCTCGCCGCAATGGTGGAGCGGCTCGGCGCCGGCCAGCCAGTCGCCAGCGCGATCGCTTCGCAACGGGAGGGCGCGGGCGAGAATCTCGTCGACCGAGGTTTTCGTCGACACCCCGTCGATCGCGGCCTTCTCCGCAGCGAGTGACCGATCCCCCGATCCGGTCGTGACCGCACGCCGCTCGGCGGGAGTGGCCCCCTTGGCAGCATCGCCCGACTTCGAGGCGGGATCAGGCTTCGCCGCTGGCGAGACCTTGGCCCCCTTGACCGCGTCGGAGTCGGGCGCTGGTGCGGTCGAGACTTTCTTTGTCGCCGCAGCCTCGGCTCCTGGTGCGGCTCCGTCGGGCTTGGCTCCGTCTTCGGTCGCCGTTCCCTGACGTGCTTTCTGCTTCCAGCCATCGGCGGCCACCGACTTCGCGGAGGGAGCTTCCGGCGGCTGAGCTGCCGCCGGGCTCGCCATCAAGGCCCAAGCCGCCACCCACGCGCCGGTGCTCGCGGCCACGAATCGCCCCTGCGGTATCATCTTCATGCCATGGCCCCCCTCGCGAAACACCATCGACCGTCCGCCCCATCGGGCTGGAGTGATGCCGGGGAAGGCATTTTGAGCGGGTGAAGCGGCGAAGGCTGCGTCGGGAAAATCGCCCTCCCGGCCCGGCAAACCTTGCGTACCTCCCCCCGTTCCCGACGCGTTCCCCGCCCCCGGAGAGATCAAGGCCGCGCCCCCCTTTGAACCCATGGCAACTTCCAATCCGCCTCCTGTCGACGCCGCTTCACTGCTCGCCACGTTGCAATCCAAACGCCTGCGCGTCGTGATGATCACCGCCGGCGGCGGATCGGCAGCGATCCCGGCACTCGTCACGCTCCCCGGTGCGAGCGCTGTCGTCCTCGAGGCGATCGTCCCCTCGGCGCGCGAGGCAACCGATGCCCTCCTCGGCGGCCAGCAGGACTCGTATTGTTCTTCCCGCGCCGCACGTCGGCTGGCGATGGCTGCCTGGGAGCGCTGCCGGGGTCATGGCGCCGCCATCGATGCCGCGGTGGGGGTCGGCTGCACGGCCAGCTTGGCGACGACCGTCCCCAAACGGGGTGACCACCGGATCGTGGTGGCAGTGCAGACGCTCAGCGAGACGTCCGTCGCCACCCTCGGCCTCGTGAAGGGGGCGCGGTCACGCAGCGAGGAGGAGAAGATCGCAGCCACGCACATCCTCTCCCATCTCGGGGCCATCGTCGGCTCATCGCCATCGGCCGACGAGCAACTCGCAACCCTCCTCCGAACGGAGGAACGGGTCGTCCTCGAGCGTCAGCCGGCTCCGGCGGACTGGCAGGCGATCCTCTCCGGTACGTCGGGAAGGGTTCGTTTGGCCGGGCCGGACGCACGCCAGTTGCCAGCCCCCCCGGGAGGCGAGGCGATCTTCCCGGGATCGTTCGATCCGCTCCATGACGGGCATCGGGCGATGGCCCGGATCGGGGCGCGGATCACCGGGCTCCCCGTGGCCTACGAACTCTCGATCCGCAACGTCGAGAAGCCGGCGCTCGATTATCTCGAGATCGCGACGCGCGCCCGGGGCTTCGACGGCGCGGATGCCTGGCTGACATCGGCGCCCACGTTCGTCGAAAAAATGTCGCTGTTCCCCGGGGCGCCGTTCCTGGTTGGCGCCGACACGTTCGTCCGCCTGGGGAACCCTCGCTACTACGGCGGTTCGACCGACCGCGCGGCTGCCGCAGTCGATCGGATCGCACGGGAATCGGGGGGCCTGATCGTCTTCGGTCGGGTCCGCGACGGCCAGTTCACCGAACCATCTCGACTCGAGGCACCGCAGGACCTGCGGGCGATCGCCCGTTTCGTGACGGAGGAGGAGTTTCGCAACGACGTCTCGAGCACGAGCCTGCGGCACGCCCGCGAGTCGGCGTCGAACTGAAGCGTCGCCGGAGCGTCAGCCGCGGTCCTTGGGAGCAGCGCCGCGGGCCAATCTCCGGCGCCGCGAGGCGAGCATCACGTTCCAGAATCCGAGGAAGGCGATGACGCAAGCGAACACGATGATCGGCCGCCGAACATCGTGATTGAAGGTCCACGATCCCGCTGCGAGGATCGATCCCCAGACGAGGACCGCAACCATGATCCAGCGAAGGATCTTCTCGGGGGCGGCGGTAGAAGGGGTCGGTGTCATGAGCCTACTATAGGCCCGGGCCCGGCGGCCGCCGATGCCGCCCCATCCACCGCGCAAAAAAAAGGCCCCCGGAACGGTCCAGATCCCAGGGGGGCGGGGAACCTGAACCGTTTCCGGGAGCGATTGGACGGCGCGTGTCTCGTGGGGCCAGGAGGGGCTTGCGGGACCGCGTGGGGCATCCGTTTCCCCCGCCGATTCCCGTTCACCGCTGCCGAGGGGTCGCGTTGCCGACCCGTCGTCAACCTCAAAGCTGGGCGGACAGTAGGGGAGCGGTTTTCCGGGGTCAAGGCCTGTTGCGACGACGAACTTGAAAATCTCCGGCGCCCGCTTGAATCGCTGGAATCGGGGGATTTCGGGTGGTTTCCGCCGGTGGCCGCTCCACAGGCTGGACCAGCGGCGCGGTCTGGGGGGAAAGCGGTATGCTCTCGCGACGCGCTTGGGGGCTCGAGTTTCCCCGCGCGGCTCCCCCTCAAGCCCCAACAGGTCTGCCATGGCCCTATCCCCGCAGTCGATTGCCCTTCCCACGCCCGGAGCCGGCGCCCCTCCGACCGCGGAAGCCTGGGGTCAGACATTCGCAGCCGGCCTCCGCTACGAGGAGTTTCTCGAGCGTCACGCGACGCCCGAGCAGCGTTCGCGCTGGCAAGGAGTCCACGGCCGCGTGGTCATCTCGGCCGACGAACAGCGAATCCTCGGAGGATTTGTCCGCCGGATGCCGGTGCTCGTTCTCGCCGGAGCATGGTGCGGAGACTGCGTGAACCAGTGCCCGATCTTCCCCCACTTCGCCGCCGTCACTCCGGCGATCGACCTGAAGTTCCTCGACCGCGACGCCCGCCCCGACATCGCCGCCCACCTCAAAGTCTGCGGTGGCCAACGGGTGCCGACGCTCGCGTTCTTCAGCGAGGACTTCACCCCTGTCCTCATCTATGGCGACCGGACGCTTTCGGCCTACCGGTCAGCGGCGGCCTCCCAACTCGGTGGCACCTGCCAGACCGGGATCGTTCCGCCCCCCGCCGACGCGCTCGCCGCGGTCACCGCCGACTGGCTCCGCGAGTTCGAGCGGGTGCAGTTGCTGCTGCGCCTGTCGGGCCGACTCCGCCAACTCCACGGAGATTGACGTTTTCCGCGGTCCGAGGGGAGGCCCTCGAGCCCTCCACTCAGGTCCTTTCCGCGAATCCAAGCCTCCGCCTGCGCCCCTCCTCTGGCCCCCCTCCCATGACGACCCGCGAACGCTGGACGGTCTATCCTCTTCTCTTCCTGGCGATCGGCTTGGCGATGCGGGCACAGTCAGGCGCCCCCGATCTCGAGGGGCGCGTGCGTGTCGAGGTGCTCGATGCCGCGAGCGTCATCTGTCGCGAACTGCGGGTCGAATCGGCCGACGGGCCGACGCTCGTCCATCTCGGCCGCGTGAAGGGGGGCGGCGGCGGCAGGATCGAGATCCGTGATTCCAAAGGGAATGATTCGGTCGCCGTCGGCACGCGCCCCGGGCGCAGCGAAGGGGGCGTGGAGTTCTTCGATTTCAACGGCGCCGAATCGGCCCGACTGACAGCCGCCGGCCTCGACGAACCGCCCCCGGACCATCCCACACCGGAAGCCTCGCCGGCCGACGAATCGACGTCTCCCGCAGAGGCGGGCTCGGGCACGTAAGCACGCCTCACGCGAGGCGGCCGATCACCAGTGGAAAAAGGTCATGGATGACTTTTTCCACGTGAAGCAAGTACGCCCGGCAGGACTCGAACCTGCAGGCCACTTCACGCGAGGCCCGTCATCCTGACGGCCTCGCTTGCGAACCTCCGGTTCGTGGCACGATCGGCGGACTCCTGCCCGCTGCGAATTCCAAGTACGCCCGGCAGGACTCGAACCTGCAACCCTCGGTTCCGAAGACCGATGCTCTATCCATTGAGCTACGGACGCGTGACTCGATTTCGAG
>CANGGT010000253.1 GCA_947453375.1 Planctomycetaceae bacterium | reverse complement strand
TCGCCCAACTCGCCGACGCGCAGAAGAACGCCCGCGTCGGGCTCATCGACCTCGAAGCCCTCGGCCGGTACGCCGCCGAGGGGGAACTCGACGACCTCGCCCGCCTCAAGGCCCAGGTCGAGGAGATGGTGGCGCGAATGGCCGCCGAACAGGGGCTCGACAAGGGGAAGAAGGGCTATTCCCTCTCCCCCAAGGCGATGCGTCTCTTCCAAGGCAAGCTCCTCGAGAAAATCTTCTCCGCGCTCGACCCCTCCCGCACCGGCCGGCACCAGGTGAACGTCACCGGCGAGGGGGCGGTGGAATTGGTGCCGACGCGGCCCTACGAGTTCGGCGATTCCGTCGCCCACATCGACATCCCCGGCTCGCTCGTCAACGCGATGCTCCGCCAGGGAAAGGAGCGACCGCTCCGCCTCTCCGCGCGCGACATCGAGGTTCATGCCACCCGCAACACGCCGAAGTGCGCTACCGTCGTCGCCCTCGACATGAGCGGCTCGATGCGGCACGGCGGGCTCTACGTGAGCGTGAAACGGATGGCGCTGGCCCTCCAGGGGCTCGTGCAGCGCGAGTTCCCCGGCGACACGCTCTCCTTCCTCGAGATGTATTCCTTCGCCAAGCCCCGTCCCGCCGGGGAGATCGTTACGCTCCTCCCCAAGCCGGTGACGATCTTCGAGCCGGTCGTCCGCCTCCGGGCCGACATGTCCGATCCGGGGATCACGGCGGAGGACGTCCCGCCGCACTTCACGAACATCCAGCACGCCCTCCAACTCGCCCGCCGCCAACTCGCCCGTGCCGACACGCCGAACAAGCAGGTGATCCTCATCACCGACGGCCTTCCCACGGCCCATTTCGAAGGGAACGAGCTCTACCTCCTCTATCCCCCCCACAAGCGCACCGAGGAGGCGACGCTCCGCGAGGCGGAGGCCTGCCGGCGCGAGGGGATCGTGGTGAACGTGTTTCTCCTCTCCGGCTGGTCGCAGTCGCGGGAAGACATCCAGTTTGCCTACAAGCTCGCCCAGACCGCGCAGGGCCGGGTGTTCTTCACGTCGGGGAAGGATCTCGATCGCTTCGTCGTCTGGGACTACGTCTCCCGCCGCCGCTCGATCATCGGGTGAGCGGGGGGCTGGAAGCACCTCGTTGTTGCCAACGCACAGGCGAGGCGGGGATCGGCGAACGCTTGAGGAGTGACGAGGTCCTCCGAGAAACGACGAAACTTTTGCCGGCCCCGCCGATGTGCCACCCACAGGGTCGAGGCCCTCTGGGCTTTTTTGATCCTTGGCTCAAACGTGGCTTCGGGGTCGCCCGTGCCCCGTCGCCGGACGTTCGCTTCGGGCATCCCTGCCCTCCGCTCTCTCCGCGCCGCCTGCGCTTTCGCCCTCCGGGCTTCGCTTGCCGGCGAGGCCGGCTCTCGGAGCACGGGCGACCCCTCGAAAAACGGCCGACAGAACGCCAAGCGGTCTGCAGCCGAGTGCTCTGGCCCCGACGTGGCTTCGGGGGCGCCCGTGCCCCGTCGCCGGACGTTCCCTTCGGGCATCCCTGCCCTCCGCTCTCTCCGCGCCGCCTACGCTTTCGCCCTCCGGGCTTCGCTTGCCGGCGAGGCCGGCTCTCGGAGCACGGGCGACCCCTCGCTGGCAGCGCTCACCTGGCAATTGTCTGCCGGAGCGCAGAAGAAGGCGTTGCTCGCTAGTGCTGGTAGACGGCGTAGCCCAGCTCGCGGAGCTCTTTGGCCCAGGCCTCCTCGGTGGCGACGGCGTCCTCCCAGGTCATGGCCGGGAAATCGGCGAACAGATCGGGCCGCAGGCGGATGGCGTGGTCGCGGACGAGCGGACAGCCCTTGTGACCGCGGAGATGGTTGACGTAGCGGACTTCCGGGTCGAGCCCCGTCGAGCCGACGTAGAGGCAGATCTGGTCGGGCTTCGTGTAGCGGTTCTGCCGGATGAAGCGCCGGTCGCGACGGACCTCCGTCGCCAGTTCCACCACGTACACCCGGTGGTGGAGCTTCGGCCCGCGACGGGATCGACGGGGAGTCGGCATGGGCGGCAGGCGGGCAGGCGGGCGACGGAGCGCTTCCTCTCGATGCCGGAAGGCGCCACGACAGTCTTGCCCAGGAAATCGGGCGCGGCGGTCAGGCGCCGGCCCCGGCTGGGAGCGAGTCGAGCAGGAATTGTGTCCGTCGGTCGCCGTCGGCCGTACGGGCGAGGGCCGCTAGTTCGTCGCTCACCTGGCCCAGCCCTGAGAGCGACCGGGGAATGTAGCGATCGGCTGGCCCGACCTCGATCTCCTCGATTTCCACGCCGAGCAATCGGGTGTCGGCGGGGTCGGGGGGGGCGAACGTCTCCAGGCAGTCGATCTCGACATGGAGCAACGGTGCGGCACCGGGAGCCGCGGGGATCACCGCCTCGAAGAAGTGATCGAACGGGGGGAGCACCCAGTGGTCGACGTTGCAGCGAAAGCCGTCGACGGCGATTCGCAGGCCGTCGACCTGCTCCGGGCGGAGGTGGTTGCCGACCCGCAACCGGATCCACAGCGGCCGGCTGCGGTCGATCCGTAGATCGAGGCACGCCACCGCGCAGGGACCGGTCCAACGGGCCCGCTTCCGGCCGTTGACTTCGCAGGGGTGCCAGCCGGTGGCGAGGAAGCCCTCCCCCATGTCGACGAGCACCGCGGTCGGAGGCTCGATGATCCTGGAATCGTAGCGATCGCAGGCTTCCGCATCGAGCGTCCAGCGGTCGCCACGTCGTCGGGAGGGGGCGTTTTCGCGCGCGGCGGCGACCAGCTGCCGATCGATCGCAGTACACGACTCGGCGAGGTGTCGCTCCTCGGCCGAGAGGGGGGCCGGGTCGGCGTGCACGTTATGCGCCTGGAGGAGGCCGCGCGGTGGAAAACAGCCCAGTCTGGCGGCAAGTTCGGCCAGGGATACGTCAAACTCCTCGACGAAGCCGACGACGTCGATCGCCGCCAGTCGTGCTGCCAGGAACTCGACAAGGGCGTCGGGGGGCACGCCCTCACGGCACGCCGCATGGAGTTCGCCGAGCACCGGCTCACCGAAGGCGAGGTGGTGGGCGACGGCGTTGCCGAAGACCGCGGCACCGGGCAGCGCGAGGAACCGCGCGAAGCCGGTACGGGCCACCGCGCGGAGCCGCCGGTAACGATCGTCGCGGCTGGCCACGAGGGCATCGTCCCAGCGGGTGATCATCCGCCATTCGGAGTGGAGCCTGGCGACCGGATCCCGGAGGAACAGGACGTCGAGCGTGTTGCCGAGGAGCGATTTCCAGTCGTGGACGCCGTACGGATCGTGGAGGAACTCGGCGCGGAGGATCGCCGCGCGGGCGTTCGTGCCGGTCGGATCGCCCCCCTGCTCGGCCACGAGCTTCTCGACATGGGCGGCCCGCTCGTGGGCGGTCGTCCCTTCGAGGAACTTCAGCAGCGTCGTGCCGGCACACTTGTGAACATGGTGGAAGACGATTCGTGGCAGCATGACGATCCTCCAGCTTCATCCACGGAGCCGTCAGACGCGGTGGCGTTGCCCGATCTCGCGGGCAAGCATCACGGCGCTCCCGACGGCGGCGAGACCCGCGAGCGTGGCGAGCGTCCACAGCGGCACGATCCGCTGCGGAGCGACGACGTCACGGTCCTCGGCCGTCTCCGCGAGGTCGACCGGCTCCAGGCCGGCGGCCCGCCGCGTGCGTTCGATGTGGGCCTGCTGACGACCGAGGAACCGGCCCTCGATCTGCCGTTGCCGGATGGCGTACTTCGGCGCGATCAGCGCCATGCCGACCAGCGCCATCACCGAGAACAGGCATCCCCAGAACCACGGGGAGTCGGTGGCACGGAAAGGCGGGGAGGGCATGGCCACGCTCCGGTCGGTCACCGGGCACCGGTGTGGATTCCACCGGTGCCCGGCCGACCTGCTTGTTGGACGTCGAGCAAACCGAGCCTCGATCAGGCGATGCCGGGCCAACGGGCGCGGACATCGGGGCCGGCGTAGACGGCGCCGTCACCGAGGCTCTCCTGGATGCGGAGAAGCTGGTTGTACTTCGCCACCCGGTCGCTCCGCGAAGCCGATCCGGTCTTGATCTGGCCGGTGCCAAGGCCGACGGCGAGGTCGGCGATCGTGGCATCTTCCGTCTCGCCGCTGCGATGGCTGGCGATCGACGTGTAGCCGGCCCGGTGGGCCAGTTGCACGGCGGCCATCGTCTCGGTGAGCGTGCCGATCTGATTGACCTTCACGAGGATGCTGTTGGCGATCCCCTCGGCGATGCCGCGGCCGAGCCGCTCGGAGTTGGTGACGAAGAGATCGTCGCCCACCAGTTGCACCTTCGATCCGAGCTTCTCGCTGATCAGCTTCCAGCCCTTCCAGTCGTCCTCGGAGCAGCCGTCCTCGATCGACATGATCGGATAGCGGCCGGCGAGGCTGGCGAAGAAATCGACCATGCCGGCGGAGTCGAGCTTCTTCCCTTCGATCGTGTAGGTCCCGGTCTTCGCGTCGAACAGCTCGGTGGCGGCGACGTCGAGGGCGATCCCCATCTCCTTGCCCGGCTCGTAGCCCGCTGCCGTGATCGCCGCGAGGATCACCTCGAGGGCCTCGGCACAGGTGCCGATGTGGGGGGCGAAGCCGCCTTCGTCACCGACGGCCGTCGAGAGCTTCTTGTCCTTGAGGACTTTCTTGAGGGCGTGGAACGTCTCGACGCCGGCGCGGAGCGCGTCGTCGAACGTGTCGAAGCCCAGGGGCATGACCATGAACTCCTGGACGTCGAGCGGATTGTCGGCATGCGCGCCGCCGTTGATGATGTTCATCATCGGTGCCGGCAGGATCCGGGCGCTGGCACCGCCGAGGTAGCGGTAGAGGGGGATGCCGCAATGCTCGGCGGCGGCGTGGGCGACGGCCATCGACACCCCGAGGATCGCGTTGGCGCCGAGGTTCTTCTTGTTCGGCGTGCCATCGAGCTCGAGCATCCGTTCGTCGATCCCGGCCTGGTCGAGGGCATCGCAGCCTTCGAGTTCGTCGGCGATCTGGGCGTTGACGTTCTCGACCGCTTCGAGGACACCCTTGCCGAGGTAGACGGCCTTGTCGCCGTCACGCTTCTCCCAGGCCTCGTGGGCACCGGTGCTGGCCCCCGACGGCACGGCGGCGCGCCCGAACGCTCCGTCGGCCAACGCGACGTCGCCCTCGCGGGTGGGGTTGCCGCGGCTGTCGAGGATCGGGCGGGCGTGGACGTCGACGATCGTTGACATGGAAATCCTTCATGATCGGGGGGGAAATCGGGGGGAACGGACCGGGGCGGAATCGGCAATT
>CANGGT010000252.1 GCA_947453375.1 Planctomycetaceae bacterium | reverse complement strand
GCGGCGGAGGACGGGGACGACGAAGGCTCCGGCGAGGATGCCCCGCCCGGGTCGGCAATGCACGACCCGACGGCGGCCCCGCGAAAAGGACATGCCAAGCGCACGACTGACCGGCAGCCACGGGGCGCGGGTGGCCGTCCACGGAGGCTTCCGGGGATGGACGATAGTTCGGCGGAAGTCTAAACTTCCTGGGCTTTTCCGGAGTCCGGCCGGGGGGGCAAAGAAGGCGGAATCGTCGGTCGTTCGTCCACACGACGGCGTCCACAAAGGGCCACGAACCTGGAGTTTGTCCAGGGCTCGTCCCCGGCGGCGATTCCGACTTCGGGACCGAAAGGATGCTCCCGTGAGGATCCGGCGGTCCGTGGGGTGATGGTGGCGGACCGATCCGGGGCTCTTCCGATCGGTGGAGTTTCTCCTGGCCGTCGATCAAATCCCCATGCACTTCCCCGGCAGCTAGGGCAGGCGCGCCAAGCATGATGGTCGTCAGGCAGGACACCACCGCGGAATCGCGGCCGACGGCGGTTGGGACTTCCGGGTCGGGAGCCGTCCCGCAGGCGTTGGCCCGCGTGAAGGCATTCATCGAACCGCGGCTCGACCGGGCCCTGCAACTCTCCGGCGATGCATCGCCCCGGTTACTCGAGTCGATGCGCTATGCTCTCCTCGCGCCTGGGAAACGCCTCCGTCCGGCCCTGGTCCTCTGGGCGGCCGTGGCGTGCCTACCGGGCAATTCGGCAGGATCATCGTCGGCGCAGGCGTGGGAGACCGCCGCAGGGGCCGCGGTCGCCGTCGAGATGATCCATGCCTACTCGCTGGTCCATGACGATCTCCCGGCGATGGATGACGACGACCTCCGGCGCGGGCGCCCCACCTGCCACCGCGCTTTCGACGAAGCGACCGCGATTCTCTGCGGCGACGCCCTTCAGGCCCTCGCCTTCGAGACCCTCGTCGGCAGCCTCCCGGCCGCCGTGGCGGCCCGGGGCTGCCGCGTGCTCGCCCAGGCATCGGGGGCCGAGGCCCTCGTCGGCGGACAGTCGGACGACCTTGCGGCTGAACGGGGCTGGCTCGATCAGTCAGGCGCTCCCGAAGGACGCGACGCGCAGGTCGCCTGGATGGAGCGGATCCATCGTCGCAAGACCGGAGCGCTGTTCCGTGCAGCGCTGACCCTCGGTGGCCTCGCCGCAGGTGCCGATGACCGCCAACTCGCCGCGCTCGACGGCTACGGTCGCGCCTTCGGCCTCGCCTTCCAAATCGCTGATGACCTCCTCGACGCCGAGGGGGACGAGGCCACGACCGGGAAACGGGTCGGCAAGGACGCCGAGCGCGGGAAACTTACCTATCCGACCGTGCTGGGATTGTCCGAAAGCCGACGGCAAGCCGAGTCGCTTGCCGCCGAAGCCAAGTCCATGCTCGCCGACCTTCCGGCATCCGCCGACGACCTCCGCCATCTCGCCTCCTGGATCGTGACCCGCGATCACTGAGGCCGACCACAGCTCCCTTCGGCCCCCAACTGGATCCCGAGGATCGCCCCAAATCATGCCCGATATCCTGCCCTCGATCCTCTCCCCCCGCGACCTCGCCGGGCTCTCGATCGAGCAACTCGAACAACTCGCCGGTGAGATGCGCCGCTCGCTCACCGAGGTGGCCGCCACCCGGACGGCCCACTTCGCCTCGAACCTCGGCGTCGTTGAGCTCTGCCTGGCCCTCCACCGCGTCTTCGACTTCAGCCGCGATCGTCTCATCTGGGACACCGGCCATCAGATCTATCCCCACAAGCTGATCACCGGTCGGTTCGCCAGCTTCGGGACGATCCGCACCCGGGGCGGTCTGATGGGCTATCCCAACCCCGAAGAGAGCCCCTATGACCTGTTCATGACAGGCCATGCCGGCTGTAGCCTGTCGACGGCACTCGGGCTCGCCAGCGGCGACAGCCTCTGCGGTGAGGACGATCGGCGGAGCGTCGCGGTCATCGGGGACGGAGCCCTCCCCTCAGGCATCGTCTTCGAGGCCCTCAACAACGCCGGCTTCCTGAAGAAGCGGCTCTTGGTAATCCTCAACGACAACAAGATGTCGATCTGCCCACGCGTCGGCGCCCTCGCCGAATACCTCGACATCGCGCGCGAAAACCCCTGGTACCGCGGCCTCAAGAATCAGGCGGGAGGGATGATCAAGGGGATGCCGGTGGTGGGCGAGTCGATGGAGCGGATGCTCCACAGCGTCAAGGATTCGCTCAAGGCCTCACTCCACGGCGGCATGCTCTTCGAGTCGATGGGCGTCCGTTACTTCGGCCCGGTCGAGGGGCACTCCCTGGCGAACCTCATTCGCTACCTGGAGCTCGTCAAGGATGCCGACGGCCCGGTGCTCCTCCACGTGCTCACCGAGAAGGGGCACGGGTTCAAGCCGGCCGAAGCCGATCCGGTCTTCTTCCACACGCCCGCGCCCTTCGAACGCGATGATGACGATTGCATCGTGTCGATCAAGAAATCATCTGCCCGGGCCTATACCGACGTCGCCAGCGCCGCGATCGGCGCCTGCCTGCGGCGCGACCCGCGTGTGACCGTGATCACTGCCGCGATGTGCCAGGGGAACAAGCTCGAGCCGGTGCGGGAGGAATTCCCCGATCGGCTCTTCGACGTCGGCATCTGCGAGTCGCACGCCGTCGCGTTTGCCGCTGGCCAGGCCAAGGCCGGATGTCGGCCGATCGTCGACATCTACAGCACCTTCCTCCAGCGGTCCTTCGATCAGATCTTCCAGGAAGTGGCGCTGCAGAATCTCCCGGTCACGTTCATGCTCGACCGGGCAGGGCTCACCGGCCCCGACGGCCCCACCCACCACGGCTCCTACGACCTCGGCTACATGCGGCTGTTCCCCAACATGACCGTCCTCGCGCCCGGTGACGAGCACGATCTCGTCGCGATGCTCGACTGGGCGCTCGAGCAGCCGGGCCCTGTGGCGATCCGCTATCCGAAAGCAGGCGTCGAGAGCGCCCCAGGGCCCCGGACGCCGATCGAGCGGGCCCGATGCGAGACGCTCCGTCGCGGGCCCGACGGGCTGTTGGTCGCCTGCGGCACCCTGCTCGGCGCGGCATTGGCGGCCGCCAACCGGCTCGCCCTCGAAGGGATCGAGGTGTCGGTCGTCAACGCCCGGTTCGTGAAGCCACTCGATCCGGCAATCCTCGAGATGATCGAAGCGAGCCCCTGGACGATCACGATCGAGGAGAACGCGCTCCCCACAGGGTTCGGCTCGGCGGTTCTCGAGGCGGTGAACGACGCCCGGCTCGCATCCGGTCCGATCGTTCGCCTGGGGCTCCCCGACCGGTTCGTGGAGCATGGAGAGCGTGGCGAACTCCTCGCCGAAATCGGTCTCGATGTCGACGGGATCTCCGCCGCCGCGAGGAAACTCAGCGGTCGGGGTGCCCACCCGATGGCGGAAGCCGCCATCGACACCGCCCGGCGCTGAGTTCCCCACGGCCCCGGACATTCCCGACGCCGACGTCCTTCGACTTGAGCGCCGTCGCCCGGCCGGAGCCCTTCAATGCCCCCTTCGCAGCGACTCCGTTCATCCACCCCAGACAACCTCCACGTGGCTGTGATCGCCCCTGCCGGGCTCCCCGGCGTCGGCGAAGTGGCCGAACGGGTCGGAGCGTCGTTGCGACGCCACGGCCACTCCGTCATCCACCGGCCGGCCCCCGAGGGGGATTGGGGGGAGGGTGGTTTTCATGCCGAGTCGCCAAACCATTCCACGGGCACCGATCTGGTGATCGTTCTCGGAGGAGACGGGACGATCCTCCGCACGGCGCGTTGGATGGGATACGGCCAGGTGCCGGTGATGGGGGTCAACCTCGGGCATCTGGGATTCCTCGCCGATTTCTCCCGCGACGAAGTCGACGAGGTCCTGATGGAGATCGCCGCCGGCCGGTTCCGGCTGGTCGATCACCTGATGTTCGAGTGCGAGTTGCTCCGCGAGGGTGAGCCCCCCCGTCGTCAGCTCGGGCTCAACGAAACGTCGGTCCTCGCGGGGCCACCGTTCTCGATGATCGAGATCCTCCTCCATGTCGACGGGGAACTCGCCACGACCTACCGGAGCGACGGATTGATCGTGAGCACCCCGGTGGGCTCCACCGCCTACAGCCTGTCGGCCGGTGGCCCGCTGGTGCGCAAGGATCTCGACGCATTCGTCTTCACCCCGCTCAATCCCCACACGCTCACCAATCGGACGGTCGTCGATTCCGCCACCCGCCGGTACGAGGTGTCGGTGCCGCGCCCAAACGGAGGCTCGGCCTGTGTCGTCGACGGTCACGTGTTCGCCCCGCTCCTCCCCGGAGACCGACTTCGTGTCCGACGGGCGGAGCCGCGATTCACCCTCGTCGAGACGCGCAACCACGGTTACTACCGGACGCTGCGAGAGAAACTCCACTGGGGCGGAGGCCTGCGCGGCGCGGGGACGCCGATGGCCAAGCCCCCCTCCTCCCCTGAGTGATCCTTCCGATGCTTCTTCCCACGCGCCGCGTTCTGATCCGTGGCTTGCTCGCGTTCTTCGTCGCGGTCAGCGGTAGCATCCTGAAGGGAGCGGATGCGCCCGCTTCCCCGGTGACACTCGAATACCGTTTCCGCCCGGACGAAGCGATCGTGATGACAGTGGCCCACCGGGCCCGCACCGAGACGACGATCTCCGGCACCACGCAATCGACCGACACTGCCACCGATTCCAGGAAGCGGTGGCGCGTCGTCTCCGTCGACGCGGAGGGGAGAGCCACGATCGAGCACTCCGTCGACCACGTGACGATGACCTCCCGGACAAGCGACCGCGGCGAAGTGCGGTGGAGCAGCGACGGCGGAGATCCTCCCCCCCCCGGCTACGAGTCGGTGCGAGAAAGTCTCGGTGTCCCGCTCTCCCGCGTCGTCATCGATCGCGCCGGGCGGGTGATCTCCCGCATTGATCTGCAACCGACCCCGCCCTCCGCATCCGGCGATCTGATGGTCGTTCCCCTCCCCGATGGCGAAGTGGAGATCGGTGCGGAGTGGAGCGTGCCGCAGGAGGTGGTCGTGGAGGTCCCCGGGGGACCGCGTCGTGCCGTCCGCACGCGACTCCGCTACCGCCTGGAATCGGTGCGGGACAACGTGGCCCTCATCAGCATCGACACGACGGTCCTGACACCGATCGATGACCCCCGACTCGAGTCGCGGTTGCTCGAAAGGATCTGGAACGGCGACATCGAGTTCGACATTCCCTCCGGCCGGGTCATCCGCCGTTCGACCGGCATCGACCGCCGCGTTGTCGGATTCAGTGGACAGGAATCGAGCGTCCGCTACCGCTCGACACTCGAG
>CANGGT010000251.1 GCA_947453375.1 Planctomycetaceae bacterium | reverse complement strand
TCTGGGGTAGCGCACCTGGTGGGGCCGGGGCTGGCGTAGACGACGATCGTCGGTCCGGCGTGGAACGCGGCGGCCGAATCGCAGTCCGAGGCGGCAACCGCTGCGATCGGCGCTCTCTCCGATGCCTCCCGAGTGCCGCAAAGCGCGATGAGCAGCGCCTTTGTCGGCTGGGCGATGGCGCAGGCCCAGGCCGATGCCGACTTCGGCCTCGCCGGAGCGATCGCCGGTGCCACGGCCGGGAAAGCCGCCGCGGCCGCGGGCTCAATCTACACCGCGGCGGTCTCGAAGGCCGCGGGCGATCTGACGCGGGCGCTGAACGCCGTGGAGGCGGGCTTTGTGGACGCCGCGACAGCAGCGAGCGTCAAGGCGGCAAAGGCGATCGCTGCGGCCGAGACGGTCGAGCGAAAGGCCTTGGGGAAAGCCAACGTCGTTCTCGCCAAGGATCTCCAGTCCGCGTGGGGCACCTACGCCTCGGCCGAATGCGGCGCGGTGATTCTCAACGCCCGCGAACGGGCGACGATCAGCGCCGACTACAAGAAGGACGTTGCCGGCGCAGAGCTCGCCGCGGTCGGCATCGGTTCATGCATCGGTTGCCGATGACGTCCGGGCCCAAATCCGTTCCCATGTGGTCTTTGGGGATCCGCTTTCGGTCGGCCGTACTCTGACGAACTTCTTTCGGGACGTTCATGCACGAAACCCTGTCTTTTCCCTGCGTCGCCCCCGAGGAGACTTGATCCTTCACGACTTCAAAGGACAGTTTCTCATCAATGGGCACGGACTTGGGAACTTCCCAAGCCATTGACGCAATCGTGATCGCCGTGTCGGAGTTTATCTCGCGAAAATGGAAGTGGCCCGCCGTATCGAAGCATCGAATGAATCAACCTGGTGCCGAATGCAAAGCATGACAAAAACTGTTCAACTCCGGTGGTCTGCCGTTGGCAATCGCTGGTGGATCGCTTTGGTCGGGGTAGTAGGAGCAGTGATAGCAGTGACGCTCGGAATGGCTTTTTACTTTGGCGTCTGGCCATTCAATCCCTATCGGGCTTCCGACTACTTCTCCGATCCCCTCGTAGTGCGGCTGGCCGACGCCGTTGCCCAGGGGGACGCTGCGGAGATTGATGCGCTCGTCAAGCTAAGCGCCGACGTCAACGCCACCGGGAAGCTCGGCTACACCCTCCTGACATGGGCGATGTTCAACAGCAATCCCCGTGGATTCGAGATCCTCTTGGACCATGGAGCTGATCCTTTTCGTCCGGCTTGGGACCGGCCGGAGGGCCACAGCCTCAGCGAGAAGCCTCCCTTCGTCGCCGAACTCTGCGTCGGCACCAAGCGATCGGACTATCTCAAAGCCCTCCTGAAGCGGGGCATGGATCCCAACCACCCGCGGTCGGATGGCACTCCGATGCTGTTTCACGCCGTGTGGCAGCGCCACATCCCGCACGCCGCAATGCTGCTCGACGCCGGCGCCGACATCAACTCGGTGTCACAGGGGGACGGCTACACTCCGCTCATGAATGCCGTGGAGGTGCGCCAGTTTAAGATGGCGATCTTCCTACTAAAACGGGGTGCGGATCCTACAATCAGAACCAAGTGGGGACACAATGCTATCGACGACGTTCAGGATTCTGGAGTTAGTAGCTACTCTCCCACCGAACGTCGGCTTCGGGAGGAGTTCATCCAGGAACTGAAGCGACAAGGCTATTTGTGAGTCGGCTTCGGCCAGCGGCCGACATTTCTGCGACCGGCCTCGTTTTCCCGGGAAACCGATGGACCGAGTCGCCGTCGCCGGGTCGCCGAGTACGACGGAGCGAGCGTGACACGGTCATCGGCCGTGGGTGAAGGTCTCGAAGAAGATGTTCCAGTCGGACTGGCCACGACGGCGAATCTCCTCGCGAAGCAGCCGCTCGGTGTGGGGTAGGTTGAGACCGAGGCGGTGATGGTAGTGGTGGTAGCCGACGGCGAAGGTGTCGTAGAGGTCGCCGGTCGTGGCGTCGCGATCGGCGCCGCAGCAGCCGAGCATCGAGCGCTCGAGGAGCTGGCGGGCGAGCAATTCCATCGCCGCGACGGAGCGGTCGCGCTGCTCGGCGTAGAGGTCGATTCCTTGGTGCCAGGCGACTTCGGCGGCGTGGAGCGCCGAGGCGAGGGCAAACTGGGCGTGATGGCCGTTGTCGCGGCACGACTCCTGGCTGAGGCCGTCAGGCCACGTCGCCGGCCGGCTCCAAAAGGCCACGACGTTGCCGCCGTCCCCCTCGATCGCCCGCGCGGCCTCCGCATCGGAGGCGAGATAAAAGGAGGCCGGGCTGCGGCGGCGAAGACGCTCGACCCCGAGCGTGAGGAGCCGCTCGTCTTCACAGAAAACGGCGATGTTCATCAGGGCGTCGATTTGGGTGAGATCGACGTTGCCGTTCCAGGGGCTCATTCGCTCGAGCGCCGGGGCGAAGGCCGTCGTGAACATCGTCTTCACCCGCTCCCGGTCGGCCGGCTTCCAGTCGGGATGATCGCGAAGCAGCTCG
The DNA here is from genome assembly GCA_947453375.1 of Planctomycetaceae bacterium. Taxonomy (GTDB): domain Bacteria; phylum Planctomycetota; class Planctomycetia; order Pirellulales; family UBA1268; genus QWOP01. The sequence goes on along the minus strand of CANGGT010000251.1, from coordinate 2,832 downwards.
GCCGCCGGCGCGAGCAGCGCGCCGATCCAGCCGGCGACGAGGAGATTTTGCCCCTCGGCTGGCACGTAGCCGGTGAACGTCCGCCCCCAGACATTGAGGATCGCGATTCCGCGGCGGGCAGCTGCGTCGTCGCCGGTGGTCGCCCAGACCAGCGCGTTGGCATACGCCTGCCGGGCGTGCTCCTTCTGATCGGCCTCGCTGCGCGGCGCTGTGTCAAACCGTCCCGCGACGGCCAAGCCGCGGAGTTGGCCGAGGGCAGTCGTCCACGGCTCCTCCCCCGCGGCGAGCTTCGCTCGAACAGCGTCGAGCTCGGCCTGACCGACGACGCCCCCCGGGTGAACAAAGCCGTGGGGCTCCGCCGCCACGGCTGGCGCAGGGGACTGGGCCCAGAGGGCCGTCAGGGCCGCGGCGATCACGGGCAACACGAGGGCCATGGCCACAGGCCTGGGCCGGGAACGGTTTTGAAGGCGTGTCATGGCTGGGTGATCCACCGGAGGCTGCCGAACGCTCCGGAGGATAAACTAAGCCCCTGTTCGTGTGGGGGGCCGTGCCACCTTTTTCCCCTCCCCGACAGGCATCGCTCCTTCCACTCGCCAGGCCCTGTTCGATGATTCGATCCGCTCTATCGCGAATCATCGCGCTGGCCGCCCTCGGGGCCGGGGCCGCGCACGCCGTGGCGGCGGAGGAGGGGGCCGTCGATCCATCTGCAGCCGCGGTGCGGAGTCTCCTTGCCAGCCGCTGTGGGAAGTGCCACGACGATGCCACGGCGAAGGGGGGCCTGTCGCTCGCCTCGGCGGCGGGGCTCCTCGCCGGCGGCGACAGCGGGCCGGCGATCGTGCCGGGGAAGCCGGAGGAGAGCCTGCTTGTCGCCGCGGTGGGGTATGCCGACGACCGGGTGCAGATGCCCCCGGATGGGAAGCTCTCGGCGGCGGAGATCAAGAGCCTCGGCGACTGGGTGAGGGACGGCGCCCCATGGCCGGAAGACGGCGCTCCCGCTGGGGCCCTCATCGCGCGGCCTGCGCCGCGGCGGATCACGGATGCCGACCGGGCCCATTGGGCTTTCCAGCCGGTGCGCGACGAGGCGCCGCCAGGAGTGAATCTCGAAGCCTGGCCACGGGGCGCGGTCGACCGCTTCATCCTCGCTCGCCTCGAAGCCGCGGGCTTGCGCCCGGCAGAGGCTGCCGACAAGCAGACGCTCCTCCGCCGGGCGACGTTCGATCTCACCGGCCTTCCGCCGACCCCCGAGGAGATGGCTGCCTTTCTTAGCGACGAGTCGCCGGAGGCGTTCGACACCGTGATCGAACGACTCCTCGCCTCGCCGCGGTATGGCGAGCGCTGGGGGCGGCACTGGCTCGACGTCGTCCGCTACGCCGATGCCCGCGATCTCATCCAGCTGCCGCCCGAGAGCGATTTCCGCGAGGCCTGGCGCTACCGCGACTGGGTGGTCGAGGCCTTCAACCGCGATCTTCCCTACACCGACTTCCTCTCCCGGCAGATCGCCGGGGATCTCCTCCAGCCTGATGATCCGGGAAGGATCGACGCCGAGGCGCTCGTGGCGACGGGGTTCCTGGCGATCGCCGACTTCGTGCCGGGGGATGTCGACAAGGAGCGGATGATCGCCGACTGCGTCAACGATCAGATCGACGTCGTCAGCCGGGCGTTCCTCGGCCTCTCCCTCGCCTGCGCCCGCTGCCACGACCACAAGTTCGATCCTGTCTCCACCGACGACTACTACGCGCTGGCCGGGATCTTCTTCAGCACCCGGGTGATTCCAGGCCCGGTGAAGGGAAACACCCCTCTGATCCGCGTGCCGCTCCTGCCGGCGGGGGAGATCGCGGCGCTCGAGGCCCAAGCGGCCGCCGATCGGAAGCGGCTCGAGGAACTTGCCGGGCTGATGAGCGTCGCCCGCGAAGCCGAGCATCGGCGCGCCCTCGCGGCGATCGTGCTGGCAGACTCGGCCCGCTCTTGCCTGGCCGCCTGGGATCTCCGCCGTGCGGCCCGATCGGGCCTGCCGACGACGGCCGCCGCGATGGCCGCGGAGAGACAGCTCGACGAGAAGACGCTCGATCGCTGGCTCGCGCTCCTTGACGCTCCGCCATCGATTTTCGCCCCCGTCGCGGCCGCCACGGAGCGCGAGGCGGCCGTCCGCCTCGTGACTGCGCTTGCCGAGCACCTGGCCGCCGAAGGGGCCACGCGTGAGGCGCGGCGCACCGATCCGGCTCGCGGTGACACCCACACCAACGAGCTGTTTCGGTTTCGGGCCGATGATCCCGGGCTCGTGGGCGATCCGGCCGGGAGGGTTGTCGCCTGGCCCGACCGGGACGGGCTGGCCGACGATGCCCTTTCCGTCGCGGATCACGCCGCGCCAAGCCTCGCCAAGACCGTCATCGGCGGTCGGGAGCGGCCGGTGGTGCGCTTCGATGGCAGCGCGATCCTCGCGGCGGGCCGGGAGGTTCCGGCGGTCGGTGCGCTGACGGTCCTCTTTCGCCCCGCCGCCGACGCCGCGCCGGGGCAGCGTCTCCTCGGCTGGGAGGACGCGGCCGTCGGGCAGCATGGCGTCGGGCTGATCGCCGAGAAGTCGGGGGCCCTCCACGCCATCCTCCGCCGCGGCAGTGGCAACGGTGACATCGTCGTCGGCCCCGTCCCCGAGCCGGCGGGCTTTCAGCTCGTGACGCTCGCTTGGGGCCCCGGTGGCACGAAGCTCTTCCGCAACGGTGAGTTGGCCGGATCGAACGCCGGACTCGAGTCGGTGTCGTCCGCACCCGACATCCGCGCCCTGCGGATCGGCGGGGCCGGATCGGGGGCCGGGCCGTCGTTTCGCGGCGACGTCGC
>CANGGT010000250.1 GCA_947453375.1 Planctomycetaceae bacterium | reverse complement strand
GGCCGAGCGCGGAGAGGACATGCGCCGCATGAACCTGCGCGAGCGGCGATGCCGCCTTCCGGGCCACCTCGTGGAGAAGCGGCACCGACTCGGGGGCGTTCCGCTCGACGAGGAGCCGACGGGCGGGGTCGCGGTGCCAGCCGTTGGGATCCCCGAGGAGTGGGATGAGTGTCGCGATCGGGGCCTGCGAGAGGCGGGGCGCGGCTTTCCGGGTCGCTGCCGCGGCGCCATCCGGTGCCCCCTCCGGAACGGCAACCAGCCGCCACAGCCGGCCGGTGTCGCGGCCACTCGTGAGATCGAGGTGCTGCTTGATCGGTGGGGCGAGGCTCGCCGGATGCTCGATCACCTCGCGCTGCATGTCGATGATCCACAGCGCACCGTCGGGCCCGTTGGCGAACTGCACCGGGCGGAACCAAACGTCGGTCGAGGCGACAAGCTCGCATTCCTGATCGATCCGCTCGGCACGGACGCCGGAGCCGTGAGGGAGGAGCTTCTTGCGATGGACGAGATTCGAGCCGACGTCGCCGACGACGAGCATCCCGGCGAGATCGCCGACGGCATCGCCGCGGACGACCGTGATCCCGGTGGCGCTCGTGAAGTAGCCAGCCGGCCGCCCTCCCCCCTCGACCATCCCCGGCACGATCCCGCTGGCCCGGAGCCTCGTCCGCAGCACGCGCCACGGTTCGACGGGGCTCGAGCGATAGACAGCGGCCTGCGGCCCCTCGACGGCGATGCTCTCCTTCGCCGCCGGCGCCGGGAAGAAGGGATTTCTTGCCAGAAAACGATCGTCGACCATCGCCCGAATCGCATGGTCGCTGTTGTGGCAGAGATAGACGGCGCCGAGGTCGTCGGTCGAGCGGCCATGCTGGGCACCGCCGGTCTCGGCCCGGAAGTCGAGTGAACGCGGATCGAAGGAAAAGTCGCGGCCGTTGATCGAGACGGCCTCCCCCTCCGGCTCCCCTGAGGCTCCCACCCGCCGGATCTCGCCGCCAGTGGAACTACCGGCGCCATGGATCCGGCCGTCGACGTCGAACGCAAACGAATTGAACAGCCCTTGGACATTCCCCGTCCCGAATCCGGTGAAGATCTTTTTTCGCTCTTCGGCGACACCGTCGCCGTCGGTGTCTTTCATCCAATGGATGTCGGGGGCATCGCCGACAAACAGCCCCCCGTTCCAGACGACCAGCGCCGTCGGCCAAGCGAGGCCGTCGGCATAGATCGAGGCCCGGTCATACGTCCCGTCGGCATCGTCGTCGTGGAGAAGGCGGATCCGTCCCAGGCGTTCCCCCTGGTCTTCGCTGTAGCCGCGCATCTCCGCGACGAAGAGGCGCCCATCCTCGTCCCAGGCGATTGCCACGGGGCTCGCAAGCAAGGGTTCGGCGACGGCGAGATCGACCGCGAAGCCGGGGCGCACGACCATCGTCGCCGGCGCGTCGGCGGGAGCCGTCTGTGGGATGCGGGGGAGCTCGTCGGAATAATCGACGTCGGGCTGCCTCGGGGCGTCGGCACGGCTGATGAGGGACATCGCCGCGATCGCGACGACGGCCAACATGCTCGGCGAGACTGTCACCCACTTCACTTCGACACCTCGAGAAGCGTGCCAATGGCGTCGAGGAGCGGGGCCTCGGCCTCCGGACCGACGAACGAGCTCGTGGGAAGGACCTCATAGCCGCCTTGTGCGTAAGCGCCGGCGGTGCCGATGTAGCCGGGGCCGTAGTCGCCGTAGGCCGCCATGAAGACATCGAGGTCGGGCCGCATCTCCCGGGCAGCGAGTTGATACTCCACAAAAAGTTCGCCGGGGAGATGGAGCATCCGGGCGCTCCCCACCTTCAGGCAGGTGACGTCGATCGGATGCTTCTCTTGGGCGCGCTTGGTAAAGGCGAGGGCGTCGATCGGGGCAAACGTCCCCCGGTCGGGCTTCCCGCGGACCTCTTCGGCGAGAGCCTCAACCGCGAGCCCCTCGCGGGCGGCAAGCACCACCGGCACGCTCCCCCAGCCGACGTCGGCGGCCGCCAGCGCCTTCTTGTTCCGCGTCGCAACGTCGAAAGCGCTCCGCATTCCGGCGGCGAGCCGGGTGGCGAGGACGACCCGGTTGGAGGGAGTGGCGTCGTTGTATTTCCCGGCCGCGATGTTGCCGCCGGCGCCGGTGAAGTGGAGGTGGAGGGCGCCGGGGAGATCCTGCGAGCGCAGGAAGCGGGCGATGCCGGGGAAGTCGGGGCTCGGCACGCCGGTGCGGTAGTAGCTCATCGGATGGGTGGCGTAGCTCGTGATCACGGCAAGTGGATCATTGCCGGAGAAAAAGACGAGCGCGGCGAGATCGGCGTCGATCGTCCCCTCCGGCCAGCCCTTGATCGTCACGTCCTTCGTGGCGCTGCCGCGCCAGGCGACGAAGGTCCCGTCAGGGCCGACGAGGCGGCGGTTGCTCGCGATCTGCGCCACCTCCGCCCGGCCGAAGCCGGTGTGCGTGACCGGCTTCGCTTTGGGAAGCGCGTCCTTGATCGCCGCCGCCGCTCGCGCGATCACCTCGCGAGCAAAATCGCCATCGAAGCGGGGATGATCCTTGACCCCCATGTCGGCGAGGAGTTTTTCGGCAGTGAAGTCGGCATGGGGGGCGTCGTGCTGGTGGAGCGCGTGAACGGCAACTCTTGCCGGCGTTGTCCCAGCGGCCTCAGCGAGCCCGATCCGGAAGGCGTCGTGGGCGGCATTGCCGACGCCGATCCAGTCGATGGCACAGAGGACGATGGGCTCACCGGCCCCTGAAAGCACGATCCCCCGGCAGCGAAGTTGGAGATCAGCGGCCTTCACCGCCGGCCCGTAGGCCATCGCCGCGCCGACTGGCGGCGTGGCATCGACGTCGAACGTGGCGAGGGTGACGGGGGCCGGTGCAGCGGGCTCGGCCGGCTCCTGACCGCGGAGCACGGTCCACGGCCACACCGCCAGGGGCAACAGCAGAAACACGCCCCACAGACTCCGCCCCACCGCCAACCGCGTGCGCGCCATGACGATCCTCCCCCCGATCTGCCGGGTCTGTTCCGAGCCAGTCTCACCACCATCATAGACGAACGAAAACCCGCATAGTCGTGCAGCCAGAGGCGCCACCGTGGCCTTCACGGGGTCGATCGAGAGGAGTCTCACGATCAGCGACTGACGGGGGGCTCGGCCTCACCCGGGAAGGCCTCCTGCCGGATCCGCTCGTAGTCGGCGGCGAGTCCGAACTCCTGCAAGGAACGCTCGAGGCGCGAAACGTCGATCGCATCACGGTTCTCGCGGAGGACCATCGCTGCGTCTGCCAGATCGATGATCCGCCCTGCCAACAGTTTGATGACGATCAGATCGTCCGGCCGCACCACTCTGACCGGAAGCATGCCTCCCGGCAGGCGGCGATCGACAGCCCGTCCAACGGCCTGGCGGTGGAAATCACTGCCGGCCAGCAAAACGTCGAATTGGAAGGGCATCAGCGCCCCATCCGGTTGGAAGAGAAACTGGATGATGCCCTGTCCGTCGATCCAACGTAGCGGCGGCTGGTGCCGTGGGTGAAATCCGGCCGCAATGAGCGACTGCACCACTTCGTCGATGCGAGCGTGGTCGATCGCGATCAGAACGTCGGCATCGCGGGTATAGCGGGCATGGTTCCAGGCAGAGAGTGCCAGCCCGCCGATCACCGCACACTCCGCTCCGCAGGTTTCGAGGGCCTGCCAGCCAGCCTGAAGCGTCGCCAGCACCCCCTCACCGGCCATCGGAGGGCCTCGGCGATCGGCCCTTCAACATCCGGATCTTCGCCGCCGTCGACTCGGTATCGCGACGCTCGAGCCAGGTCAGGAATGCCTGCCGCGCCGCAGCATCAGAGCCACACCGCTCCCGAAATCCTGCCAGGAGGAACTCGTCCCCTTCGTCGACCATCCGCGCCCACAACCGCATCCGATCCTCGGACGACAACCCCGAGATGCCCGGCGGGGCGAGTTCCGGCGGCGGAATCAGTTGGCTCGATCGCATGGTCTTCATAATACCCAAGAAACAGCTTCCGCTTCACTCCTCACCTTGGTCGATCCGCTGGGAATGGAGAGAACGAATAACGACCACCGCGTGGTCGCCCCCAAACTGCTCACTTCGCCCGGTGCAGGAAGGCGACGAGATCGGCGAGATCCTGCACCGAGAGGAGCTTGTCGTATCCCTGCGGCATGATCGACGTCCGCCCCGGCTCGATCAATTCGACGATCTCGCGCGGCACTCGTTCGACGACCGTGGCGCTCGTCTGCACGGCGAGCGCCCCGCCGGCCTCCTCGCGAACCACCCCCTGAAACGACCGGCCGTCGTCGGTGACGACGATCGACGGCTCGTAGCTGCGGACGAAGCTCGCGCTCGGCCGGACGATCGCCTCGAGGAGATCGCGCGGCGTGCGGATGGCGCCGATGTGGGAGAGATCGGGGCCGATGCGGCCACCGACATAGGCCATCGCGTGGCAGGAGGTGCAGGAGCCGGTCTTCCCCGCGAAGACGGCGTGCCCCCGGACCGGATCCCCTTCCGGCAAGCTCGCAAGGAGCTTCTCGAAGGCCTCGCGCTCGGAGGCGACGAGCGCCTCGGTTTTGGCAAGCAGGTCGGTGCCAAGCGCGGCCGACTCCTCGGGGAGACCCTTCACCGCCGCCTCGAGGAGATCCCGGCGCACGAAGCCGGCCGCGTCGGTCTGGCCGAGCCCCTCGACCGCCCTGACAAGCGGTGCTCCCCCCTCCTTCACGAGCCCCGGGAGGAGGAGCGTCGCTTCCTGGGCGCCGAGCTTCGAGAACGCGTCGCCGATTCGGAGCCGGGCCCGCTCCGGCAGCGTGGCCGACGCGAGGATCGTGGCCGCGGCATTCCGGTCGACGGGCGATTCGCCGAGCGTGGCGACGAGGAGCAGGCGTCCGACGACGACATCGGGCAGCTCTCCCGTCGCTTCGCCGAGGAGGCCGAGGGCCTGGAGGATCGCCCGGGGCGCGAGCGTGCCGGCCGCCTCGATCTGAAAAGCCAACGGCCGGAACACGGCTCGTTCTTCTTTCGAGAGCGGCAGGCCTGCAAGGACGGCAACCGCCTCCCCCGACTCGGCGGCGGCGGGAGAATCACGTTCGGAGGGGCTCGCGGCCAGATGGGCCAAGACTCCGACCCACGACGGCGGCGTGGTCTTCGGATGGGCCGCGCGCATCGCGTCGAGGGCCGCGGCGCGGATCGCCGGCTCGTCGTCATCGATCGCGGCGGCGATGGCGTCGGCCACGGCCGGATTGGCGGCCAGCGGCGCAAGGATCGCTGCGATCGCCGCACGATCTGGGGCGACCGCCGTTGTCATCTGCCCGAGGAGCGCCGGCACCTTATCGGCGAGGGCTGCCGACCAG
>CANGGT010000249.1 GCA_947453375.1 Planctomycetaceae bacterium | reverse complement strand
GGCTTCCGCGTCCTTCTCATGGCGGCGTTCGTTGCCGTCAACGCCATCGTGCAAGCGAGCGCCGATCCTCCGGCGCCGGGGCTCTCCCCCTCCCTCGGTGCGTGGCGATCGATCCCCGTCCTCGAGGATGGGCGGATCATGCCGCTGGACACCTTCGCCCGCCGTCACGTCGAGACGATCTGCCACGTCCAGGAACCGAAGCTCGCCGTCGTGACCGGGGAGCCCTTGGCGAAGTGGCATGCCGACGAACTCCTCCTCGACTGGCTCGTCCGACCAGCCGCCTGGGAGGATGTTCCGTTCCTGACCGCCGAGCACGAGGACTTGCGGAAGCTCCTCGGCCTCGAGCTCTTCGCCGACACGCCGAAGGGTCGGGTGCGGTTGAAGTTTGCGGCCCCCTCCGACGTGGCCGACTCAGAGCCGCTCCGCCAGCGTCTCATCGATCTCGACGGCCGCCGTACCGAAGCGATGAAAGAGGGGCGGCAGTTCCGGGCCGAGGGGGTCGACGCAAAGGTCGAGCAGCTCTGGCAGGCCTACGTCACCTGGCGGCAACTCGTCTTCCGGGCCGCTGACGATGCCGTCGGTCGGACGCGTTTCCTGCGGACGTTCGAGCAGTTGGTCACCACATGGAAGCCGCTCCGCGAGAAGCTCCCCCCGACGCAGGCCACCGCTGTCGACAGTGCCCTCCAGGGGCTCGCCGAGGTGATGGGCAATTCGACCCGGTTCCCGACCGAGGACGTGCTGCCGCGTCTGGCGGCCCTGCGGCACTCGATCGATGCGCTGGCCGTTCCCGGCGACGCCCCCGTCGACATCCGCCGGGGCACCCGTCGCCTCGGCGATCGGCTCTCGGCCCTCGGCGAAGCCCTTTACGACAATGGCGGTAGCCTCCATGTGGTGCCCGCCCTCCATGCCGACGCGCTGGAGGCGGAGCGGAGCACGGAAGACGACATGCCGGCTTGGCTGGCCTGGCCGACGCTTCTCGATGCCGGGCCAGAACTCCTTTCCGGCTATCCGGCCGACCGGGTCCGCGGCATCCGAGCGGCGTTCGAAACGGTCGCGACGGCGGTGAAGGCGCCGCTCTCCGATCTGGGACGACCGGCCGACGTGGCCGCGGCGACCGAAAACCTCGCCTCGCGGCTCCGCAGCCTCGGGGAAGCGGTCGAGCCCCTCCGTGCGGGTCTGCCGATCGAGCGGCCCGATGCCGATCTCCTCCGCCACACCGCCTACCCTTCCGTCGGCAGCACCAAGCGCGAAGTCGCCTACAACGTCGGCGACCCGTTCCGGATGTCGTGGGTCGCGGCGCTTCTCGCCCTGGCCGCTTTCTCGGTATCGATCGGCCGGGCCCGCGTGCCGCTGTTTTGGATCGCCACCTTCCTCCTGCTCTTCCAGCTGGCCTGGACGGCACAGGCCTTCGCCGCGCGCGTGGCAATCACCGGCTGGGCGCCGGTGACGAACATGTACGAGACGGTGATCTACGTCCCCTTCTTTCTCACCTTCCTCGGGCTCTGCTTCCTCCTCGCGCCGATCATGGCCTCCGGGATGGGAGATGCTTGGCGGATGACGGCGCTGCCCCCGCCGATCGGCTCGATGATCCCCGGCGAGGCGACGCCACTCGATTCGATGCGTGCCAACCTCCACGGGGGAGAGCGCGGATGGGGGGCGATCAACTGGTTCCTCCTCATCCCCCGGATCGCCCTCTCGGCGCTCGTCCTCTGGATCCTGGCCATGGCCCCCTACGCGGCCGGTGGGCGAACGATCATCAACCTCTTCCCCCAGACCGACGTCGACCGCAGCATCCCCAACCTCAACAACCTCGTCGTCTGGCTCGTCGGATGGTCGGTGCTCGCCCCGGCAGTGTGGTATCTCCCCCGCGTGATCCTCACGACCGTCGTGTCGCTCCTGAGCGTGCCGGCCTCGTGGCGACGCGGGACGTTCGCCGCCGAAGCCCCGGAGGTCTACCGGCGGAAGTCGTTCGGGCTCGTCGTCGCCGCAGTGGCCTTCGCGGGGACGTTCATCGCCTGGTTCTTCCCGATTCCCGGCAAGCAGTTCAGCCCGCTCCAGCCGGTCCTCCGCGACAACTTCTGGCTCACGATCCACGTCCTCACGATCGTTTCCAGCTACGCCGCCGGCGCCCTCGCTTGGGGTCTGGGAATCCTGTCGCTGGGTCACTATCTCCTCGGCCGCTATCCGCAGGGGGCCAGTGGCAGATCGCGTCCCCCCGAGGCCTGCGCCGAACTGGCCGGCTACATCTACAAGGCGATGCAGGTGGCGGTGATCCTCCTCGCGGCCGGCACGATCCTCGGCGGCTTGTGGGCCGACGTCTCCTGGGGACGCTTCTGGGGGTGGGATCCGAAGGAGGTGTGGGCGCTGGTGTCGCTGCTTGCCTACATGGTGATCCTCCACGGCCGCTACGCCGGATGGATCGGCAACTTCGGCCTTGCTGCCGGCGCCGTGCTCGGTGCAGCGGTCATCGGAATGTCGTGGTATGGAGTCAATTTCCTCCTCGGCGCGGGCCTCCATTCCTATGGCTTCGGGCAGGGGGGGCAGACGGAGTTCTTCACGTTCCTCGTGGCGAACTTCGTTCTTCTGGCCGCGGCCGGATGGCGGATGAAAACGGAGACCCGACAGCCCGCGGCCGAGGCGGTCAAGGCAGCCTGATTGCGAGGGAGAGGCGATGAGCATGACACGACAGGATTCAGTGTGGCGGATGGGATCGTCGATGGGAGGATGGTTGGCAGCGATCGCGGTGGCGTTCCTGCCCGTCGTGGCCTTTGCGGCAGAGCCCGACGTCGACCCCGCTCGCTTCGAGGCGACGACGCTCCTCTCGGGGCTCACGCAACCGATGGAGTTGGCGGTCGCCCCGGATGGCACCGTCTACTGGATCGAGTTTGGTGGCCGGCTCCTCGCCCTCGACAAGAACGCCCGCGAGCCACGGCTCGTCGGTGAACTGACCGTCACGACCGCCCAGGAGAATGGCCTCATCGGCCTGGCGCTCGACCCCCACTTCGCCGACAACGGCCATGTCTTCCTGCAGTACTCCCCCCCCGACTTCGATGGGCAGCACGTCAGTCGGTTCACGCTCCGGGAAGGTCTTCTCGACCTCGCCTCCGAAAAACTGCTCCTGGAGTTTCAGGAGCAGCGGAAGGAATGCTGCCACCATGCCGGTTCACTCGCCTTCGGCCCCGATGGCTGCCTGTTCATCGCCACCGGTGACAACACCCATCCCCATGGCGACTCCCAGGGCTACGCGCCGATCGACGAGCGCCCGGAGAAAGCCCCGTGGGATGCGCAAAAGTCGTCGGCCAACACCGCGAGTTTGAGCGGCAAGATTCTCCGCATCCGCCCCCGCGCCGATGGCAGCGTGGAGATCCCGGAGGGGAACCTCTTCCCCCGCGATGGCTCCTCCGGGCGACCGGAGATTTACTGCATGGGCTGCCGCAACCCCTGGAGGATGTCGGTCGATTCGCGGACCGGCACGGTCTACTGGGGAGAGGTCGGGCCGGATGCCGGCGGCGAGGGCCCACGAGGCCCGCGCGGCTACGACGAAATCAACCAGGCGAAGGGACCGGGCAATTTCGGTTGGCCCTACTTCATCGGCGACAACCTCGCTTACGCCGACTACGACTACGCCACCGGGGCCGTCGGGCCGATCTTCGATGCGGCCGCACCGGTCAACGCCTCACCCAACAACACGGGCTCGAGCGTTCTTCCTCCGGCGCGTCCGGCTTTCCTCTGGTATCCCTACGGGGCCTCGGCGGCGTTCCCGGAGCTCGGAGAAGGGGGGCGGACAGCCTGCGCCGGGCCGGTCTACCACGAGGCCGACCACGCCGACTCGCCGACGCGTTTCCCCTCCCACTACGACAACTGCCTGTTCATCTACGAATGGACGCGGAACTGGATCAAGGTCGTCCGACTCGACGACCAGCAGCGGGTCGCCGGCATCGAGCCGTTCCTCACCGACCGTCCGTTCTCGCGGCCGATCGACCTCCAGTTCGGCGCCGACGGAGCGCTCTATCTCCTCGAATACGGTGACACGTGGGGGGTGAATGCCAATGCCAAGCTCGTGCGGATCGACTACGTCCGTGGTAACCGGCCGCCTGTCGCGGTGGCCGCCGCGGAGAACAACATCGGCCGCCATCCCTTGACGGTGAAGCTCTCGAGCGAGGGAACCTTCGACAAGGACGGCGATCACCTCGATCATGAATGGCGGATCATCCGCACTCCCGAGGGGGACGCCGCGCTCGCTTCCTCCCCGCGGACGGGAGCGGCCCCGGAGGCGACGGCCGTGGTCGCCTCCCGCGAGGCCCATCCCACCCTCTCGTTCACCGAACCCGGTGTCTACACGGTGGAACTGGTCGTCCGCGACCCTTCCGGCGCCGAGCGGAGTGCGTCGGTGCCGGTGGTCGTCGGCAACGCCCGCCCCGAGGTCCGGTTTGCGAGCCCCTCCGACGGCGATTTCTTCGACCCGGAAAAGCCGATCGAGTTCCGACTCGTGATCCGCGACCATGAGGACGGCACGAACGATACGGCGGCGGCCGATGCCGACGGGCTCGACGATCTTTTGTCGGAGGATGTCCCCCGGGCGGCCGTGCAGGCCGGCCACGTCGCCGAGGGGGCCGCGGCCGTTCCCCCGGGGCTCGATCAGATGCGGCGAAGCGATTGTTTCAATTGCCACGCCGTCGACCAGGCTCGCGTCGGCCCGCCGTTGGTGGAAGTGGCGAACAAATACCGCGGCAAGGAGGGGGCGCTCGAAGCCTCGGTCGAGCGGGTGCTCAAGGGCTCCACAGGCGTGTGGGGGAAAATCCCGATGATCCCCCACTCCCACCACACGCCGGATGAAATCCGCGAGATGGTCAGCTGGATCTATTCGCTCACCCCTTCGGCATTGACGCGCGTTTTCACCGGCTTTGTCGGGAGCATTCCGGTGACGCCAGAGGAGGTCAGCAAAGGGGGCCGGTACCGACTCGAGGCGACCTATCTCGACCGCGGCGTCGGACAGATTCCGGCGCTCGCCGGCACGGCGACGGTGTTTCTCCGGCCGCGGCTCACCGAGGCCGAGACCGCCGACGAAATCCTTGGGCCGCAGGTACTCGCCTCCGGGAATGCAGGAGGGGGGAAATTCCTCGGCGCCGTCGATCACGGCCATTCGCTCCGCTTCCGTGATGTCGCCCTCGATGCGGTCGGGGGCGCGACACTGCGGATGGCATCGGCCGGGGCGGGGGGAGCGGTGGAACTGCGTCTCGACGCCGTCGACGGGCCTCTCCTTGCAACGGTGCCGGTGGAGGTCAACGGCCAGTGGGAGGCGTTCTACGAGCGGTCTGCGACTTGGACGCCGGTCACTGGCCGCCACGATGTCTACGTCCGCTTCATCCATCCACAGCAGGCCGGCGGGATGATGAACCTCGACAGCCTCCACTGGGACAGGCGCCCGGACACGCTCCAGGAGGC
>CANGGT010000248.1 GCA_947453375.1 Planctomycetaceae bacterium | reverse complement strand
TCGAGTATGAGATGGCCCGCGGCGGCCTCGATGCGGCGACGGTGGAAGCGATGATGGTGGAGATCGTCCGTATTCTGCGGCGATCGATCGCCGCAGGGATCGCGGGCACGAGCTATGCCGACCGGGTGCTCGGGTGGCAGTCGGGGGGATTCGACGCGGCCCTCCGTCAGGGAAAGCTCCTCGACGGTGGGGCGCTGAACCGGGCGATCCTCTATGTGACGGCGCTGATGGAAGTGAAGAGTTCGATGGGGGTGATCGTCGCCATGCCGACCGCGGGCGCGTGTGCGGCGCTGCCCGGCGTCGTCATCGCCTTGGCCGAGGGCATGGAACTCGGCGAGGTGGAGATGGCCCGGGCGTTTCTCGCCGCCGGGCTCGTCGGGGCGTTCATCGCCACCGCTTGGACGTTCGCCGCCGAGGTGGGGGGATGCCAGGCCGAAGGGGGCGCCGCTTCGGCGATGGCCGCCGCGGCGCTGGTCGGCCTCGCTGGCGGGACGGCCGAGCGGAGCCTCGCAGCGGCGTCGATGGCCCTCCAAAACATGATCGGCCTGATCTGCGACCCGATCGCCAACCGGGTCGAGGCCCCTTGCCTGGGGAAGAACGTTTCCGCGGCGGCCAATGCCCTCTCGAGCGCCAACATGGCGCTAGCCGGCTTCGACCCGGTCATCCCGCTCGATGAGGTGATCGAGACCGCCCGCCGCGTCGCCGCACAGATGCCGCGCGAGCTGCGCTGCACGGCCCTCGGCGGCCTCTCGATCACGCCGACCTCGCTGGCGATTGAAGCCCGCCTCACCGCCGCCCGCACCGGCTGCGGCAGCGGCGCCTGCGGCTGCCACTGAAAGCGTTCAAGCCCCGAGTCGTTTTTGTCCGACCACGTTCTCCGACCGATCCTGCCCCCTCCGGAAGCCCACGATGAAGAAACCTGCCCGCGGTCCGTCCTCTTCTCCCCCGCCGCACGCCTCGCGCCCCGCGCAGCGGCCGCCGCATCAGAAGCGGCCGCCGGTGGCGGGAGGGACGCGGCCGGTGGGGGGAACGAGGGCGGGGGATGGAACGGGGGCTGCCGCTGGGGCACCGCGGCCGGCACCGGCTGGGGCAGGCCCGAAGCGGGAAGGGAAGGGGAAGCCGGTCGCCGAGCGTGACGAAGCGGGCGATGGAGCCGAGGCGCGCCGCCATGCGTCGAAGTCGGAGCAGAAAGTTCATGGTCTGCGGGCCTGCACGGCGCTGTTTGCCAAGCGCCCCGGCGACATCATCCGCGTCTACCTGTCGGTCAATCGCAAGCCGACGTTCAAGGCGCTCCTCGAATACTGTGTCGCCCATCGGCTCGGATTTCAGTTCGTTGACGACGAGAATCTCCAGAAACTCTCCGGCGGGATCCATCACGAAGGGATCGTGATCCTTGCCCGCGAAGCCCCGAGGATCAGCGTCGACGACTGGCTCGCCGGAATCTCGGCGAAACAGATCGGCGGACCGTTCCTCTGGCTCGACGGGGTACAAAATCCGCACAACCTCGGGTCGATCCTCCGTTCGGCGGCCCACTTCGGCTGTGGCGGAGTGATCGGTGAGGCGGCGCACCTTCCACCGCTGTCGGCGGCGGCGCTGCGCGTCGCGGAGGGAGGAGCGGAGAGCGTGGCGCTCGTGGCGGTGGAAGATCCCGTTGCCACGCTCGGAGCCCTGAAAAAGCTCGGGCTGCGGATCGTGTCGACGACGAGCCGGGCCGGAACGACGCTGGCGGCGGCGGGGCTGTCGCGGGAGGTCGTCCTCATCCTCGGGAGTGAAGCGGAAGGGGTGTCGCCGCGGCTCGGTCGGCTCGCCGACACGCAGGTGCGGATTCCGGGGAGCGGGGCGGTGCAGAGCCTCAACGTGGCCGTCGCCTGCGGGATCGTCCTCGCAGAAGCCTGTCGGGGAACGGGCGAGCCGGCCAAGAATCCGCGGAAATGAAACGTGGCGGTGGGGAAGCGGGCGTGGTACTATCTCACGCAGCGAAGTGGCAAGGGTGCGATCGGCCACCGCGCGACAGATCGAGTGAGGCTCCGGGGTGAGGCAGTTCAGTGCCCGCCAATCCCAACGTTGGGGGAGTCTCCGGAAAGTTGATCTGTCGGCCCGCGGTTCGATCGAAGATTCTTCTGACACACACGCCGTGGCCGGCACGAGTTGCCTGGCGGGTTCCCGTGGAAACACCGGACGCCGTCGGCACGAAACAGCCGTTCGACCGCGGTTGAACATCACCCCCTTCGCCCCCTGCGGCCTGTTTCGTGCCGCGGGAACCGCTCCCTCCGGGAGCCGGTGGGCTTTTGTGTGTCGGCGTTCCAGGATCACCACAGCGTGATTCCGTTGCCGCATCCTTGAAGCCTGCACCTGTCGGTCGCGATCGACCGATCCCGGCAAGCGGTGTTTCCAGCATTCAGCACAGGACCGCTTTCATGCAGAAAGACCATTCCAGGATGACGACGACGACCAAAGACCACGCCCCAGCCAACCATCAGGCCGACCATCACGCCAAGCCGCGTGCGGAGCGGGCCCACCACGACCGGCGCGAGCATCACGACAAGCACGATCAGCAGGAGAGCCGCGACGGTGCGGATGTTTCGGCCTTCGCGGCGCTCGGCCTCTCCGAGCCGCTCCTCAAGGCTCTCGCTCACGAGGGCTACACGACGCCGACGCCGATCCAGACCAAGGCGATGCCGCACGTCCTCGCCGGCCGCGACCTCTTCGGCTGTGCGCAGACCGGCACCGGCAAGACGGCGGCCTTCGCGCTGCCGCTCATCGAGCGGCTCATGAAAGACCGTCGCCCCGCCGCGCCGAAGCACTGCCGGATTCTCGTCCTCGCGCCGACGCGCGAGCTCGCCGGGCAGATCCACGACAGCTTCAAGGCTTACGGCCGCCACGCCCATCTCAAGAGCGCGGTGATCTACGGCGGCGTCAACCAAAACCCGCAGGCCAGCGCCGTGGCCCGTGGTGTCGACGTCCTCGTGGCGACGCCGGGGCGGCTCCTCGATCTCATCGGGCAGCGGCTGCTCGAGATCAAGACGGTCGAGTATCTCGTCCTCGACGAGGCCGATCGGATGCTCGACATGGGGTTCATCCATGACGTCCGCCGGATCGTGGGGATGCTGCCCCGCCAGCGGCAGACGCTCTTCTTCTCGGCGACGCTGCCGGCAGAGGTCCGCGACCTGGCCGACACGATGCTTCGCGATCCGCTCGAGGTGAAGACGGCCCCGCAGGCGACCCCCGCCGAGACGGTGGCCCAGTCGGTGTTTCACATTCCGCAGAAGCAGAAGCGGTCGCTGTTGGTGCATCTCCTCCAGACCGGCGGGATGGGGCGGGTGATCGTGTTCACGCGGACGAAGCGTGGCGCCAACAAGCTCGCCCAGGATCTCGAGAAGGCGGGCGTGCGGGCCGCCGCGATCCATGGCAACAAGAGCCAAAACCAGCGTGAGAAGGCTCTCGCCGACTTCAAGTCGCCGCGGCCGCCGGTGCTCATCGCCACCGACATCGCTGCCCGCGGCATCGACGTCGACGAGGTGAGCCACGTCGTCAACTTCGAACTGCCCCACGAGCCGGAGACCTACGTCCACCGCATCGGCCGCACCGGCCGGGCCGGGCTGACCGGCGAGGCAGTGAGCTTCTGTGACCGCGAGGAAGAAGATCGCCTCCAGGCGATCGAGCGGCTCCTTCGCCGCCGGATTCCGGTCCGCAACGACCCGCCGGCCGCTCTGCCGACGGTGGACAGCTCGTCGAGCGGGCGTGAATCCGGTGAGCGATCGGGGGGCGGCGGCCGCGGCCGTGGTCGCCCGGGTCAGCGTCGTTCCTCGGAAGGAAGCAGTCGCTCCGGGGGCACTCGTTCGGGGGGCGCTCGCTCTTCCGGCGGCCGCTCGGGCGGGGCACGCTCCGGCGGCGGTCGGCGTTCGGGAGGCGGTGGTGGCAACGGCGGCGGCGGCCAGACCGCCGCGGGCCCGGCGCCTGCGTTCCGCGAGGTGAGCGGTGGCGATGGCGGTCCCACGACTCCGCGCCCGGCTCCGACAGGGGGCGCGGCGAAGGTCAACCGCCGCTACCGCCGGGCGCTGTGACGCGCTTGCCGCAGGCGTCGATGAAACGACTCGACTGATCAAGAGCGGCCCGCGGGATATCCCGCGGGCCGCTCGTTTTTGTGCGAACTGCTTCGTGCGGCAGCAAGCTATCGATGCTCCCGCATGGGATCCTACGGCGCGTGGCGACGACCGGAGCTTGTGCTCGTTCGGCACGGTGATATATGATGACGTCATCATGAGAACGATCGTTGATCTTCCGGACGAACAGGTCAAAGCCTTGGCTCGCTTATGCGAGTCGCAGGGAATCTCGCGGGCGGAGGCGGTGCGCCGAGCGGTGGCGCGCTTGCTTGCCGATGAGCAGCGTCCGGGACGAGAGCAGGCCTTCGGCGCCTGGAGTAGGAAGGGGATCAAAAGTACGACCCTGATCCGCGAACTCCGCGCGGAGTGGGAGGCATGAAGGGGGTGATCGACAGCGATGTGCTGATCGATTTCCTCCAGGGCGTTCCGGCGGCCGCCACGGAAATCGATCGCTACGACGACCCTTGTTACTCGGTGATCTCCTGGATGGAAGTGATGACCGGCGCCGAGTCTGCCGCGGAGCGCTTTGCCGTCGAGACCCTGTTTGAGTCGATGCGGCGCATCGATCTCTCGGCCGACATCGCCCGCAGAGCGGTTGAATTGAGAAGGCAACTGCGTCTCAAACTGCCTGATGCGATTGTCCTCGCGACCGCCGATCGCGAAGGCTGCATTCTTGTCACGCGGAACGAAAAAGACTTTGACTCTCGGGATCCGCGGATTCGGATCCCCTACGGCGCGTGAGGGCCCCAGCCCGGCCATGCCCCCGCCGCCACCACCCCGGCTTGGCTTTCGTCCGAGCGCGGGGCCAGGGTAGGATGCATGCGCAGAGTGGCCCGGCCGGGATTCGGTCCATCTCCCGGGAGGCTCGTTCACCGTGGCCATCGACCTCAAGCCCTTCTCCTGGCAAAGGATGATCGAGGCCGTGCAAGCCGTTCGCGATCGAGCGCTGCGGGCCACCGCTGCCCTGGAGAAAGCCGGGATCCCCTACGCCGTGGCCGGCGGCAATGCGGTCGCCGCGTGGGTCGCGCGTGTCGATCGGGCCGCCGTCCGTAACACGCAGGATGTCGACATCCTCGTCCGTCGCAGCGACCTGCCCGCCATTGCAACGGCACTTGAAGGAGTGGGCTTCGTGCACGCTAGCGTGATGGGGGTGGGGTGTTTCCTCGACGGCCCCCAGGGGAGCCCGCGCGACGCGATCCATCTCCTCTTTGCCAATGAGAAAGTCCGCGACAGCTATCCGCTCCCCACGGCCGATGTCACCGAGCAGGTGGCGGCGGATGACTATAAAATAGTGACGCTTGAGGCGCTGGTGCGGATGAAGCTGAACTCGTATCGCCGCAAAGACCAGATCCACCTTCTCGATCTGGTGTCCCTCGGCCTCATCGACGCCT
>CANGGT010000247.1 GCA_947453375.1 Planctomycetaceae bacterium | reverse complement strand
GACGATCGTCACCGGCGTGGCGCTGGAGCGCCCGGCAGCGACCAGGGCGGCGGCCCAACGTCCCGCCCGCGCGACCCCCATGTAGACCGCGAGCGTTCCGGGGAGCGCCGCGAGCGCGTCGAGATCGACTGGGCTCACTTTGTCGTCGGCCTCATGCCCCGTGACGATCGTGAGGTTGGATGCGGCGGCCCGGCTCGTGAGTGGCACGTCCGCCGCGGCCGCGGCCGCGAGCGCCGCGGTCACTCCGGGAACGATCTCCACGGGAATGCCGGCTGCGCGCAGCGGCGCGGTCTCCTCGGCGAGCCGGCCGAAGACTCCGGGATCCCCCCCCTTGAGCCGCACCACGCGCCGTCCTTCCGAGACAAGCTCGACCAGAAGCCTGCCGGTCGCCGCTCCGGGATCGCCATCGGTGGCGTCCCGCGGCACCGGGATCCGGATTGCCCGTGGGCTGGCGAGGTCGAGGATCGGGTCGGGGACCAGCGCGTCGTGGACGATCGTGTCTGCCAGGCGGAGACGATCGAGGCCGCGGAGGGTGATCAGGTCGGGGTGGCCCGGGCCCGCTCCGACGAACGACACACCGCCGTCGTCGGGCGGGGCGTCGACGGCGTCCGGCGTGCGAGGGTTGGTAGCCATGGCTTGCTTCGTGACGAACGCGGGCCCGCGTTCGGCAGGACGCGTGTGGGCCCTTTGAGGGGCTCTGTGGGGAGGGCTACACTCTAGCCGTACATGGACAAAGCCATCCATGGCCGTTGTCCACTTGTGGTACCCCCGGGACGTCCCGTTCGGGTGACGCCCGAGGGGCCGAGGTTTTCCGGGGTGTCCGTCGCCGCATCGCCGCGTCGGGGGGCATTCTATCCGCAACCAGCCGGCCCACAGCCAGCCACGATCCCCCCCTTTCCACCCCTCAACAGTCCGACGCGACCCACCATGGCGAATGACCCTTCTTCCGGGCTGGCCGGCGACCCGACGGCCTCTCCCTCCTCGGCGCTGTTGTCGCCGGCGGAGCGATCGAGGCTCGCCCAGACTTTTCAAGCCGGCACCAAGAATCTCACGGCCAATGCCGATTACGCGATCGAGATGTACACCGCGTGCGTCGTCGGCGATCCGGGCAACGCCGTGTACCTCCAGGCGTTCCTCGGCATCCTCCGCAAGAAGCATCCCCCCAAGAAGACCGGCGGACTGGCGTCACTGTTCGGGGGATCGAAGGGGGGCGGGTTGTGGAAGAAGGTCAACGCCGGACAACATCGGGACGTCATCAAGCAGGGAGTCGACATCCTCAAGGGGAATCCCTACGACACCGGTGCGCTGTTGGCGATGGCGGAGGCTTGTAACCAACTCTCGTTTCCCGCCACCCGGCAGGTCTATCTCAAGAGCGCCCTCGATGCGGCGCCTGCCGATCCCGAAGTGAACCGACACTGCTCCAAGTTTGCCGCCGAGATCGGCGAATACGATCAGGCGATCGCCTGCTGGGTGCGGATCGGCAACGTCAAGTCGTTTGCAGAGGAGGCGGAAAAGGAGATCGCCCGGCTCCAGGTGGAGAAGACGATTGCGGCCGGCCAGGGGATGTCGGGCCGCCCCGCGCCCTCCGGCGGGGCGAAGGCGGCGGTGGCGAAAACGCCTGCGCCCGCCGCAGCCGCGGACGCCGGCGAGAAGGGGCGCGTTGCCGAACTCAAGCGTTCGATCCGCGACAATCCGGCCGAAATCGAGTCCTACCTCGAACTCGCCGATCTTCTCGAAAAGGAGGCGACCATCGACGAGGCGCAGGCTGTCCTCACCAAGGCGCTGTCGGCGTCGGGGGGGGATCTCAAGGTCCGCGAGCACATCGAGGACCGGCAATTGCGCTGGGGCAAGCAGAAGGTCATCGCTGCCGAGCGGCGGCTGGAGTCAGACGACACCCCCGAGCACAGGGCCACCGTCGAGCGGCTCCGGGCCGCCCTCCTCAAGCAGGAGGTGGAGATCTACGCCGCCCGGGCCGCCCGGTATCCGGAGAACCCGACCTGGAAATACGAATTGGCGATGCGGCTCAAGCTGGCGGGGAGCTTCACGGAGGCGATCAAGCAGTTTCAGGAGGTTCTCGGCGATTCCCGCCGCAAGGGGGTGGTGGCGCTCGAACTCGGGGAGTGCTTCCAGAAGATCAAGCAGTACCAGCTCGCCATGCAGAACTACGTCACTGCGGTCGAATCGCTCACCGACCGGGAAATCGAGCTCCGCAAGCGGGCGCTCTACCGGGCGGGGGTG
This sequence comes from Planctomycetaceae bacterium, assembly GCA_947453375.1. Classification (GTDB taxonomy): domain Bacteria; phylum Planctomycetota; class Planctomycetia; order Pirellulales; family UBA1268; genus QWOP01. The sequence continues at coordinate 3,270 of CANGGT010000247.1, read as the reverse complement.
CTCGCCAGCGGCCTGGAGGACCTCGACGGGGCCAAAAAATACCTCTCGATGCTCGCTGGCCTCGATTTCGGCTATCGGGACGTGGCTCAACGTCTGGACAAACTCGGCTCCGTCAAGGATAAAGGGGGCTGATCCGGGGCTCCCAGCCCCGTTCCCGCCCTTCCCCGCGCCCTGGCGCCCCCCAAAGCCCCGTCGACGGAACCATGCCCCATTCAGCCAATGCCAAGAAGCGTCTCCGCCAAAACCTCCGCGATCGTGAGCGCAATCGGGCCACGAAGTCGGAGATCAAGACGCAGATCCGCAAACTCCTCGAGTCGATCCGCGGCGGGGATGTGAAGGCCGCCAACGAGCAACTCCGCACCGTCGCCAAGAAGGTCGATCAGGCCGCCTCTTCCCGCGTTGTCCACCCCAATCGGGCTGCCCGGATCAAGTCGCGTCTTTCGGCCCGCATTCTGGCCGCCTCGAAGGCCACCGCCTGATCGAGCGGCTGAGGCGTTTCTTCAGGCTCACGCCGGGATCGACTCGGGCTTTCGCCCAGGATCCCGGCTGCGGCCGTGACGCTCGCGCGGCCCTCGATGGCCGCGGTCGATCGTCTGGTCGACGCTTGCCGCACGGATCTTGCGCCGCGGCTCACGACCAATCGATGCTCGTTGCGGCGAACACCGGGCCCTCGATGCAGGTCCGCTTGTAGTCCCAGCCCCCCTCGGCATCTTTGACGCGGGCGACGCAGGTGAAGCAGATGCCGATCCCGCAGGCCATCGGGGCCTCGAGGGAGACATGGCATCCGAGCCCTCTCCCCTCCGACCACCGGCTTACGGCGGCCATCATGCCGTCCGGTCCACAGCACGCCACATGGCGTGGGGCGTCGGTTTCGGCCGCGCCGGAGCGTGGAAAGAGGCTGTCGAGAAGGTCGATGACCGTCCCTCGCTTGCCAGAGGAACCGTCGAGGGTGGCCAGGTGAACGTCGAGGCCGGCCCGCCGGAAATCGTCGATGTCGCCGAAGGCAGCGCCGCGTGACGCTCCCCAGCAGAACGTAACCTTCTCCCCCGCCGCGGCCCGGTCGCGGCCGAGCGTGAGGAGGGCGGTCTGCCCGATTCCCCCGGCCACGAGGAGGAGGTGGCCGGTTGTCGGCACCTCTCTGTAGCCATTGCCGAGCGGTCCCCAGAGCGTCATTCGCTCGCCGGGGGCGAGACTTTTAAGGGCTGTGGTGAATCGGCCGTGGACGACGTAGACGAAATCGGCAAAACGACGCTCGGAGATTTCTCCCTGGGGGGCGTCGTCTTCGGCCGAGCGGTACGTGTCGTACACGGCGAGGGGACGGCCAAGGAGCGGGTCGACCCGGTCGGCGATCCGAAGCATGGCAAACTGGCCAGCCACGGCCGCCGCGGCGATGCCGGGGCATTCCACCCGGAGGCGGTAGGTGTTGGCGGCCGTCTGCCGGTGCGACACGATCACGGCGTCCTCGACGCGGCGCGAGGGAGACGACGGGCAAGGCTGCGGCGGGGTGGTTTTCATCGGGCTAGCAGGCTCCGGAGCGGCTCAAGAATCCTTTTTCTTCCGCCACGTCGACGCCTTGCCGGGACGCCGTCGCCGTGCCCCGGGGAGCGGCGGCCGGGAATCATCCTGTCCGGCTGGTCGAGGCGGCCGTGGCGGGCGGCCTCCGCCCTCGTCATCGCGAGGCGGGCGTGGCGGCCGGCCCGTGGGGGGCCGACGCCCACCGGCGGGCGGGGGCCCTGCCCCTTCGGAACGGTCAAGGAAGCGGGGACGTGCGGGGCGATCCCCTTGCTGCGGCCGCGGCGGGCGGCCTCCGCCCTCGTCATCGCGAGGCGGGCGTGGCGGCCGGCCCGCGGGGGGCCGACGTCCACCGGCGGGCGGGGGCCCTGCCCCTTCGGACCGGTCGAGGAAGCGGGGGCGGGCGGGTCGGCCGGCGGGGGGTGGGGCGGCACGGCCCCTTCCACCTGGGCCCGCCGAGCCGCGGCCTGCTGGGGAGCCGCTTGACCGCGGCGGACGGCCACCTGCGACCGCGGGACGGCCACTGCGGCGGTCGTCGCCGCGCTGGCTGAAGGGGCGTCTGGTGCCCCGGGGACGGGGTCCGTGGGCGCCGCGGGGCGGGCCCGCGTCGAGCCCGGCGGTCTGGGCGAGGGCATCCTTGCGGAGGGCCTCGACCTCCGACCAGGCCAAAAGCCGCCACTGCCCCGGCAGCAGGTCGCCGAGGGAGAGCTTCCCAACGGCGACACGCTTGAGCTGATGGACCTTGTGGCCGAGCTGCGCGAGCATGCGGCGGATCTCGCGGTTCTTCCCCTCGTCGAGAACCATCTCGAGGACGGCGCTCTGCTTGTGCTGGGATTTGAGATGGACGTGCTGAGCGCGGGCCATTCCCTCCGCGAGGCCGATGCCGCGGCGGAGCTTGTCGAGGGTTTCCGGAGTGGGAACCCCCGCCACCTGGACGAGGTATTTCTTCTCGACGCCATACCGTGGGTGGGCGAGGAGATTGGCCAATTCACCGTCGTTGGTGACGAGGATCAGCCCTTCGCTCATCCGGTCGAGCCGGCCGATGGCAAACAGCCGCTGTTCCCCCGGCACGAGGTCGACGACGCGTGGCCGGCCGTCCGGGTCGAAGTTCGTGGTCACGACGCCGACCGGCTTGGAGAGCATGTAGACGACCCGCTTCGGGTCGGGAAGCCGCTCGCCGTCGACGCGGATCTCCTGGCGGAGCGGATCGACCCGGGTGCCGAGTTGTGTGACCACCTGACGGTCGATCTCGACGCGCCCGGTCGTGATCAGTTCCTCGCAGTTCCGCCGGCTGCCGAGTCCCGCTGCCGCGAGCACCTTTTGGAGCCGCTCGAGGCCGTCGTCCACGGCGACGGGGGCCTGACGGAAGCGGCCGCGGGAAGCCTTGGCGGGAGGCTCCTTCCCGGCTGGCCGACCGGCCGGCGGGGAACGGCGCGACGTGATCCGCGAGCCACGGCCGCGATTGGGCTCCCCGGAACGACGCGGTTCGTGGGGCTCTGAGGGGGAGGGATCGGCGGGCAAGGGATACTCCGGCGCGCGGGGGAAACGGGGCCACTCGCTCGGCGGACCCACCGCGGATCATACACCGGCCGTCGAAGGGCTGCGGGATTCGCCGGACTCGTGGGGGTTGGGGCCGATTGCCGGGAAGCGAGCCCCCCTCCCTCACTGCATCGACCACCAGCGGGAGCGACGGACTTCGGTGACCGGCTCGTTGTAGTCGCGTGGACGACTCCCATCCATGAGGGCCTCACGGAAGAG
>CANGGT010000246.1 GCA_947453375.1 Planctomycetaceae bacterium | reverse complement strand
CGTCGAGCTTCTCCCCTCCGTGAACACGACCTTCTCCGCACGCCATGCCAAGGAGATGCTCCTGTCGACCTACAAGATGACCCGCGGCGAGGTCGATCGTCGCTCCATTCGGCGCGAGACCGTCGACGAGATCGTCCGTTCCCACCGGAGGACGCAGTGAGCGGAAGTGGTGGTCTTGGCGACCGCGATCCCGTCGATCGCCCCGGTATGACACGATTGGCACGCACACGAGGCACGCGGCTGTCGTAAGAAGAGGCGTTCGCCGCGAGCATGGCGCGCCCGCGGCAGATCGATACTCACCCGTCCGCCCCGGCGGACCGAGGAGATCCTCTCATGCCGGATCAAAAAAGCGACGGCCTCGCGGGCGATCACTCCGCGGGAGGGTCGGTGCTCACGAGGGAGCGCACGGGGGCAATCCGGTTTCTCGATGCCGCCTCGGCACGCGCGATCGTGCGCGCTGCCGCAAGACCGGTGCGCCTCGTCGACGGGCTGGCGGAGTACGACTCCCTCGACCCGGTGTCGAAAACCTGCTGCGGCTACCTCTGCCTCGAGCCCTCGATCGAACCGCTCCGTCAGGACGACGCCGACACCGTCGGCCACTACGCAGTCCATCTGTATCTCGATGGTCTCGAGCGACTTCCCGTTTCGGTGGCCCGGGAACTCGCCCGGCACCGTGGCCACGTGTATCTCGACAGGCTGACTTCGATCACCGACTCGGCTGCGGCAGCCCTCGGCGAACACCGCGGCGGCGGCCTGTCCTTCAACAACCTCCGCTCCCTGTCGCCGGTATCGGCCTTCGCCCTCGCCGGCCACGGTGGCGAGCTCTCCTTCAACAAGCTCCGCTCGCTCGATCTTCCCGCAGCGATCGGCCTCTCGAGACATGCCTACGATCTCTATCTCAATGGGCTGAGGGCACTCGATCCGGCCGTGGCCGTGGCCCTCGCCAGGCACCGCGGAATCCTCAACCTCGATCTCGGCCGTCTCGACACCTTCGCCCCCGATGTCGCCGCGGCGCTGGCACGCCACTGCGGAGAACTCCACCTTCACGGCATCAATGAACTCAGCGACGACGCTGCGGTGGCGCTGGGCAGCCGGAGCGGAAGCCTCTGCCTGAAGAGCCTGCGACGACTCTCGGCGGGCCAGGCGAGGAGCCTTTCGAACCATGCCGGCGGCCTCCTCCTCCACTCCCTCCAGGAGATTGATCTGCCGATCGCCCAGTGGCTCGGTCGCCACCGCGGATCGCTCCGCGTGCCGGTTCGAGACGATGTCAAAGACGGCGTGCTCGCGGCGCTCATCGAGCACCGCGGCCCGTTGGGGATCAGTGGCCTCTCGACGATCACCCCTGCCCGGGCCGCGATCCTCGCCGGGCAACAGGGGCTTGCGGGCCTCGTTCTGGAGAACGTGCGATCGATCGACGTTGCCGCCGCGGAGATCCTCGCTACGCACCGGGCCGGCCTTCTCGATCTCGGCGACATCAGTCGATTCAGCGCCGAGACGGCCACGGCCCTCCGCCGCCATCCCCTTCACTCCCTCGACGGTGATCGAGTCTGATCGCCCCGGATCGGGGACACCCCGCCCTCACGCGTTCGAAGCAGGAAGCCCGCAGCGGCGGAGTCGCCGCTCGAGCAACTCGAGGGCACCGATCAGCACGGCGACCGTGGTACCGAAGGCGTGTGGATCGATCTCCGGAACGGCCAAAGCGACGTCGATCAATTGCGGGCCGACAGCCAGTCGGTAGGGGAAAAGGGTGCCACCAGGAAAGTTCTGTGGAAAGACGAACTCGGAGAGCCCCGATCGGCCGATCACTCCGGCGAGATCGCCTGAAGCCTTGTTCTGGTAGTACCAGTCATAGGTGAATCCGAGAGCGGTCCATGGAAACGGAAAGCTCCCTCCGTCGCCGATTCCGCGGCTGTTGTTCCACCACCCGTTGAACCACTCGCTCACGTCGTTCCCGGCGTCCGTGCTACCGGACGCATAGTCGTTCCCTCCCGTCACGTCAGAGAACGTGAACGCCGTCTGCAGGATGGCATTCCCAGGATCCGTGAGGACAAATCCGGGCCCTGCCCGTTGGCCGGCGATCTGATCGACATCGAAGCCCTGGGCCAGGAGGTCATTCCAGTCGAGATGATCCGCAGTCTGGAGAATCGTCCCGTCGGCGATCGACCACTGCACCGCAGGACGGAATAGCAACGACGGCTCGACCCACAGCCTGACCTCATAGTTCCAGGCGGCGGAGAGCGGGCCCCCGACGGCCGCGGTCGCCCGTTCGGCAGCCGTCGTTCCGGTCCCCGGGCCCCACTCGTTCCTCCGCGCGCGGAGGTAGTTGTTGAGATCGTTGCCGGGCGTGAGCCAGATGCCATCGATGTCAAAAACGTCGCCCGGCTGTCCGGAAGGAATCGGGGCCGTGATCACGTCACCCGGATTTCTCCCGACAAAAAAGGCGGCACTCGTCGCGTCGACGAGCGTCGACATCTGGACGTACTGGACGCCGTCGATCGTCGTCCAGATGTTGCCGTCGCCAGGCCCGGTGATCTGCGTGAGGACTCGTGCGGCACTCGATTGCCGCAATTGCTGCCAGAAACCGGTGCTCGTACCGAGCGTGCCGTCCTGATGCGTGCCGCCGACCGCGGCGTCGTACGACAGGTCGCGTGGATCGGTCGCCTGCGCACCGCCGCTGCGCGACGAGCAGACCACCATGGCGACAACCACGAAGGCCCAGCCCACGGTTCCCACCCGCATCGCCCGAGATGGCGATCGACCGGCGCGTCCTCCCTGCATCGACGAAGATCGCGGGTGAGACACAATTCCTCCACAGGTGATCGATGGCATGGTCACGGTTGAGCCCCGGCCGGGACACGGTGACTCCTCATCCTGCGGCGTGCCGGGCCATCCGGCCGAGGATTCCCTTGACGATGATCGTCAGCAGCGAGCCCGGCCGGTAATCGGCGGAGGCCATGTGGTCGATGCGGTCTTCGGCGATGAGCCGCTCGAGGTGCCCCTGCGAGAGGCGCTGCTCGAACTTCTCCGGATCGAACACCGCCACGGCCTGCCCCCCCTTCTCGCGGACGAGCTTCATCGACGGGATGTCGGTATCGCCGTCCCCGAGGAACACCATCCGCTCGAAGGGGACGCGCCGCTCCTGCTTCGGCATCCAGAGGTTGATCGTGGAGTTGTCCCAGACGTTGTCGATCCCCTTGTTGATCCGGAAGAGATACTGCGTCTTCGTCGTATAGTTGATCGCCGACGCCGGCCAGACCGCTCGGCCCGTCTCGTCGTAGGCGTACGACGACGCGAACACCTTCCTGAATCGGGGGTGGATCGAGAGCCCCTCGATCATCTCGAGGAGCCCGGACGAGACGACAAAGTGTTCGATCTCGACCCCCACGCTGCGGCCGTAGGCCCCGATGTCGTCAAACCAGGCCTCGACGCCGGCAAACAGCGGCGTTTGCGCCCCATGCCTGCGAAGGAGGTCGCGGGTGACGGTCGCCCCCGCCCGCTCGGCAGCGGTAAGCAACATCCGCATGTAGGTGAGCACCTGGTCGCTGTCGTGGTGCTCGGCCTCGCGGCGGCAAGCCTCCCAGAAGCCCTCGACGTCGGTCACGCCGACGCTCGGCAGGAAGCTGTGCTCGGGAAGATTCCGCGGCGCGAGCGTGCCGTCGAAGTCGTAGACGAGGGCCACCCGGATCGGCGTCGTCCCCACCGGCAAGGCGCCGTTTGTCGTCGCCATCCTGCTTCTCCCGATCTCCCGTACGAGAAACCCAGCCCCTGGTTATACGTGCCGTAGCCTCTCCCTGGGGATACCGGCCCGGGAAGATCGCCTGGCTGCCGGCAGCCCCACAAACGACGACGCTCCCCGGAGCCATGCCAGCGCCGGGGAGCGTCGGTGAAAGGCAGTCGTCGCAGACGCGGTCAGGGAAGGAGAACCGAGTCGATGACGTGGATCAGGCCGTTCTTGGCCGGGATATCGGTCTTCACGACCGTCGCCGATCCCGAGGGAGTGCCCACCTTCACGCCGTCGGTCGTGGAGATCGACAGTGTGCCGCCGCCGGCAGTCTTGGCTTCTTCGAGCTTGACGACGTCAGCCGCGGCCACTTTGCCCGGCACGACATGGAGGAGAAGGATGTCGCGGAGCTTGTCCTTGTTCTCGGGCTTGAGGAGCTCCTCGACGGTGCCGGCGGGGAGCTTGGCAAAGGCGTCGTCGGTAGGAGCAAAGACCGTGAACGGGCCCTCCCCCTTGAGCGTGCCGACGAGATCGGCCGCCCCGAGAGCCGCCGCAAGTGTCTTGAACGAACCTGCCGCGACCGCCGTGTCGACAATGTCGGGGAGAACTGCTGCCTTTACGACCGGTGCCGAGGCGACCGCCGGGGATGAAACGCGGACCGATTCGGACTGGACACTCTGGACAACCACCGAATCATGCCCGACAACGTGCTCGATGACGGTGGGGGCGGGGGACGAATGGACGATTCCGCCCGACTGCACGTGTCCGCTGCTGGTGACCTGTCGGCCGCTCCAAGACGAATGGGACGACGACTGCGCGGAAGCGGCGTGGCTGCGACGCCCTTGGACGACCCGGCCCCGGCCCCGGTTGCAATCGCCGGCCGAGGCGGAAGGCAGACCAGCGGCCACGGTGACCACCGCAACGAGAAAAACTGCGGAAAAACGACGCATGACAAGCTCCGGAAGGGGTGATTCGTCGATCGTGGAAGATTTATAGTCTGGCCGCAGAGCGCGGACAGAGGGGGCATCCCGGCCAGTGGCGGGGAAAAGCTGGAAATTGCCGAGTGGCCCTCGGCCTCACTTCTTTCTCTGGGGCCGCATGATCGGCGATTCCGTGAGCCGGAAGAGGAACACTTCCTCACCCGTCACCGTGCTGATGTCGTGATGCATGCTCACCGCGGGGAGTTCGCAGGCGGCCTCGATGACGGCATCGAGACGGGCCCGCGACGTCTCCACGAGTTGCGTCCGCAAGCCCTTGAAGAGATCGCGGCCCTTTTGGGGCTCAAGGGTCGCGAAGAGATGTTGCTCGGCGGCCGTGAGCACCCCTTGGACACGGATCACGACGAGATCGGCAATCAGATGTGAATGGATCGCCTTCGGGCCGCGCCCCATGAAGGCCTGCATGAACCGGGCCATGCCTTCGCAGACGGCTGCCTCGATCTCCCCCTGGGAGCGATTTTTGTGGGCCGGATCGTCATGGGGCTTGCCGTTGTGCTCGAAGCCGGCACTGCTCCCGGCGCTGCCGCCAGGCAGCAACGGCGACGGCCCGCGCTCGGCGGAGGACAGGAGGACAGCGACGCCCGCCGGCAGTCGATCGTGGTTGAGCATGGTTCACCCCAAGTGTCTGCCGACGATCCACACCGGGACGCGGAAAGCCATGGATCCAAAAAATACGACCCCCGCTTCGGCGGAGCGCCGGAAAGGACCCGGGCCCCGGCACGGGACGACGGATCCGAGGAGAAACTGTCGATCGACGGAGGCAAAAAAGCCCGCTCGACCCAAAGAACATCCGAGCGGGGAGGCTCGAACAGAGAGCGGATCGAAACCCGG
>CANGGT010000245.1 GCA_947453375.1 Planctomycetaceae bacterium | reverse complement strand
GACCTCGATCCGCTCCTCGCCCGGATCGCCGCCGCGGCGACCGACGTCCTCGACTGCGAGCGGGCGACGGTGTTCCTCTGCGATCATGCCAAGGGGGAGTTGTTCAGCCGCATCGCCACCGGCATGGAGGGAGCGCCGATCGAGGAGATTCGATTCGGAATGGACAAGGGAATTGCCGGCGAAGTGGCGACGACGGGGAAGGGGGTGAACATCCCCGATCCCTACGCCGATCCGCGTTTCAATCCCGACTTCGACCGGAAGAGTGGCTTCGTCACCAAGAGCCTCCTCACGCTCCCGCTCGGCGGCCACGACGGGAAGATCGTCGGCGTTCTCCAGGTGCTCAACAAGCGCGGCGGGCCGTTTTGTGAGCGCGACGAGCGGCTCCTCTCGACGCTCGGTGCCCAGGCCGGTGTGGCGATCGAGCGGCAGGGTCTCCTCGAGCAGTACGCCGTCAAGCAGCGGATCGAGCGCGATCTCAACATCGCCCGGGAGATCCAGCAGGGGCTGCTCCCCAAGACGCCCCCCGATCTCCCCGGTTTCGAGATCGCCGGCTGGAACCGCTCGGCCGACGAGACGGGAGGAGATTGTTTCGATTGGCTCAGCCTCCCCGGCGGGCATCTGGCGATCTCGATCGGCGACGCCACCGGCCACGGGATCGGCCCGGCGCTGGTGGCCGCCGAGGCCCGAGCGCTCCTCCGTGGCACGCTCATGCAGAGCCGGGATCTCGCCCGCGTCGTCCCGCAGATCAACGATCTCCTCGGCGAGGATCTCCGCGAGGGGACATTCGTGACGGCGTTCATCGGGCTCCTCGACCCTGCCAAGAGCTCCGTCGAATACGTCAGCGCCGGCCACGGCCCGCTTCTCGTCTACACCGCTGCCGACGACGCCTTTACCGAGATTCCCACCCACGGGCTCCCGCTCGGGCTGATGCCGGAGGTGGAGTTTGATCCGCCGACGCATGTCCCCCTCGCGCCAGGCGACATGCTCCTCCTGTTCACCGACGGTTTTTTCGAGTGGTCTCGGCCCGACGGCGAGCAGTTCGGCACCGACCGGCTCACCGACATCGTCCGCCGCCACCGGGATCTCCCCGTCGCCGAGATCATCGCCCTGGTCTACGCCGGGGTGGTCGAGTTTTCGGAGGGGACGAAGCAGTCCGACGACTGCACGGCCGTGATCGTGAAACGCCTTTCCACGACCCCCTCCTGATCGGCCTGTCGGGGCTCGGAAAGAGGGCAGAGGAGCCACCATGCCGCAACCGCTCACCGAAGGCCAGGTCGCCGAGTATCACCGCGAGGGCTACGTGATCGCTCGCGGCTTCTACGACCGTGAGGAGATCGATCTCCTCGGTCGGGCCGCCCGTGAGGACCGGGAACTCGATCGGCACTCCTTCGGGCGGGCCGACGGCGAGGGGGGCGTGGTGCGGCTCTCGCTCTGGAACCATCCGGGGGATGGGATCTACGGCATGTTCGCGCGATGTGAACGGATCGTCCGCTCGGCCGAGCGGCTCCTCGGCGGCGAGGTTTACCACTACCACTCCAAGATGATCATGAAGGACGCCCGTGTCGGCGGCGCGTGGACGTGGCACCAGGATTATGGCTACTGGTACAACAACGGCCTCATCTGGCCGCTCCTGACGAGCGTTTCGATCGCCGTCGATCCCTCGACGCGGGCCAACGGCTGCCTTCAGGTGATCCCCCGTTCCCATGAACTCGGGCGGATCGAGCACCAGCTTTCCGGCGAGCAAGCAGGCGCCGACATGGATCGAGTCGATGCGGTTCTCGCCCGGCTGCCGCTGGTGCACTGCGAGATGGATCCGGGCGACGCCATCTTCTTCCACGCCAATCTTCTCCACCGCTCCGATGCAAACCGCTCCGACCAGCCGCGGTGGTCGATGATCTGCTGCTACAACGCGGCCCGAAACGACCCCTACAAGGATTCGCACCATCCCCGCTACACGCCCCTGTCGGTGGTGCCCGACGGCGCCATCCGGGATGTGGGCATGAAGCGGTTTGCCGAGTCATCCGGGAACGTCGGCTGGCTCGACGTCGCCCGCGACCGATCGGCGGCGCCGTCGGGGGAGGGGCCTGATCGATGAGCCACGCTGCGGCCATGACGCCAACGCACCTCGCGCCGCTCCCCCGCGACCGCTCCGTCGGCATCGGGTGCATCGGAGCGGGATTCATCATGGCCGACTGCCACCTCGTCGCCTACCGCGGGGCGGGGCTCAACCCCGTGGCGATCTCCGCGCCCCGCCGTGCCGCAGCCGAAGAGGTGGCGGCCCGACACGGGATCCCCATCGTCCATGACGATTGGCGCGGCGTGGCTGAAGATCCGGCCGTGGAGGTGGTCGATATCGCCGTCCCACCCGATGTCCAGCCGGGGATCATCGAGGAGATCTGTGCGCTCGTCGAGCGAAAGGAAGCCCGAGTTCGCGGGATCCTCGCGCAAAAGCCACTGGCCTGCGACTATTCCCAAGGCGCCGAAATCGTTCGCCGCTGCCGCGAGGCCGGGATCCGCCTCGTCGTCAATCAAAACATGCGCTATGACCATGCGGTGCGCGCCTGTGGCGATCTCCTCGCTCGCGGGGTGCTCGGGGCGCCAGTGCTCGCCACGATCGAGATGCGGGCGATCCCCCATTGGATGCCCTGGCAGGAGCGGCAGGGCTGGGTGACGTTGCGAATCATGTCGATCCATCATTTCGACACCTTCCGGGGCTGGTTCGGCTCGCCGCGGCGCGTGTTCACGAGCGTGCGCAGCGATCCGCGCACGGCCGAGAAGTTTGCCCACGACGACGGCATCTGTCTCTCCGTCCTCGAATACGACTCCGGCCTCCGCTGCTCGTCGCTCGAGGATGTGTGGGCGGGGCCGGCCCGCGAGGGGGCCGAGGCGGATTGCTTCGTGCGCTTCCGGGTCGAGGGAACGCACGGCATGGCGTTGGGAACGGTCGGCTGGCCGCGTTATCCGGAAAAATCCCCGTCGACGCTCGACTGGACGACGAGCCTCGCTGAGCATGGTGCGGGGGTGTGGCACCGGCCGCGCTGGGAGGAGGCCTGGTTTCCGGATGCCTTCATCGGCCCGATGGCCGAACTGCTCCGCGACCTCGAGGGGACGAGCCCGGCGGTGGCGACCGGCGAGGAGAATCTCGGAACGCTTGCTTTGGTCGATGCGGCGTATCTCTCGGCGCGGGAACATCGGGCGGTGGAACTGGCCGAGATCGTCGCCGCGTCGGGAGCGTGAACGATGGAGCCACTCGGGCGAAAGATCGTGGTGGCCTGTCTCCTGGCGGTCTGGCTGCGATCCGCGGCAGCTGTCGCCGAGCCTCCACCCGCTGGCGGCCGGGCCCCGAGCTACTCGCGCGACGTTCTCCCGATCCTCGCCGCCAACTGCTTCGCCTGCCACGGCTTCGACCCGCGCGCCCGCCAGGCGGGCCTGCGCCTCGATGAGCCGGCCGGGGCCGTGGCGCTGCTCGACTCGGGGCATGTGGCAATTCAGCCTGGCGACGTCGCCGCCAGTACGCTCGTTGCCCGGATCGAGAGCGCCGATGCGAACGCGGTGATGCCGCCGCCGGAAACGGGAAAGCAGCTCTCGGCGAGCGACAAGCGCGTGCTCGCCGACTGGATCGCAGCCGGCGCTCCCTATGAGCCCCACTGGGCGTTCACGCCGCCGAGAGAAGCGCCTCCACCGGAGGTGGCGGGCTCTGCGCATCCGATCGACCGGTTCCTCGTGGCGGCGCTCTTGGGATCGGGGCTCGAGCCGGCGGCGGCCGCTCCCCCGGAGACGCTCCTGCGGCGCGTCAGCCTCGATCTCACGGGCCTCCCACCGACGGCCATGGAGCTCGACGACTTTCTTGCCGCCCAGGCGGCCGATCCCGAGAAGGCTTGGGAAGCGGCGGTCGATCGGCTCCTCGCGAGTCCCCATTACGGCGAGCGGCAGGCGCGGCTGTGGCTCGATCAGGCCCGCTATGCCGACAGCAACGGCTACTCGATCGACGCCCCCCGCGAGATCTGGCGGTGGCGCGACTGGGTCGTCGACGCCTACAACCGCGACCTCCCCTTCGATCGCTTCACGGTCCATCAGCTCGCCGGCGATCTCCTCCCCGACGCCACCGACGAGGAGCGGATCGCCACCGGCTTCCATCGCAACACGCAGATCAACGAAGAAGGTGGGATCGACAAGGAGCAGTTCCGCATCGACGCCGTCTTCGACCGGGTGGCGACGACGGGGAGCGTGTGGCTCGGCCTCTCGATCGGCTGTGCCCAGTGCCACGACCACAAGTTCGACCCGGTCAGCCAGGTCGACTACTACCGGCTGTTCGCCTTCTTCAACACCCAGGCCGACGCCAAGCTCAAGGTCACCGATCCCCGCGTCGACATGGCGCGGCTCACCGCCGACCGTGACGCCGCCCGCGCCGAGGTCTATGCCTATGTCGAGGCCCGCGCCGAGGCCCTGACCGGCTGGGAGGCCGGTCTCAACGACGACGCCAAAAAGCTCCTCGATGCCGAGCGGACGAAGGCCCTCGCCACGCCGGCTGCGGATCGCTCTCCCGATCAGCGACGAATCCTTTTTCATGCCGGCCTGGGGGCCAACGATCAGGAGTTTCGTCGCCTCAACGAGCGCTATCTCGATCTCCAAACGAAGGTCACGGGGGGGCCGACGACGCTCGTCCTTGCCGAGCTGCCGACGCCCAGGCAAACGACGCGCTTCATCCAGGGAGACTTCACCCGCCCCGCCGAGGAGGTCGCCCCCGGCACGCCGGCGATCCTGCCGCCGCTCGCCGTGGCCGGCACCCCACCCAACCGGCTCGACCTCGCTCGCTGGCTCGTGGCGCCGGGCCATCCGCTCACCGGCCGGGTGCTCGTCAACCGAGCTTGGCAGCAGTTCTTCGGCCAAGGGCTCGTCGAGACCGACGCCGACTTCGGACTCATGGGCACGCCGCCGAGTCATCCCGAGCTCCTCGACTGGCTGGCCCTCGAGGTGGAGCGGCAGGGGTGGAGCCTGAAGCGGCTCCATCGGCTGATCGTGACCTCGCGGGCCTACCGGCAAAGCTCGCGCGTCACGCCGCGCCATGCCGAACTCGATCCCCACAATCGGCTCTTCGCCCGGCAGGCCCGGCTGCGGCTCGACGCGGAGCTCGTTCGCGACGTGGCGCTGGTCGCGTCAGGGGTGTTCTCGCCGGCCGTCGGCGGCCCGCCGGTCTATCCGCCGATCCCCGCCGGGGCGACGGCTGTCGGACAGGTGAAACGCGACTGGCCGACGAGCACTGGCCCCGATCGCCATCGCCGCGGGCTCTACACCTTCCTCTATCGGGCCTCACCGCCGCCGAGCCTCGCCGTCTTCGACGCCCCCGACGGCTATCAGTCGTGCACCCGCCGCGGCCGCAGCAACACGCCGCTCCAGGCGCTCACGCTCCTGAACGACCTCGCCTTCGTGGAATGCGCCGAGGCGCTGGCCGCCGTGGTGGCCCACGACGGCCCGGCCGTCGCCTTCCGGCGCTGCACGGGGAGGAACCCTGAGCCCGAGGAGCTCGCCGTCCTCGCTCCCCTCGATCCGCGCGACGCCGCGCGGGTGCTTTTGAATCTCG
>CANGGT010000244.1 GCA_947453375.1 Planctomycetaceae bacterium | reverse complement strand
GGCCTTTCGCGATGTTCCTCCACGCCTTGGCCGGGCTCGGCAGCCTGTGGCCAAAGGTTCGCGGAGGCGGCCTCGTGGGCCGGATCCTCTCCGGCCAAGGAGTGCCTTCGGTGGCCGCAGGCGACGGCGCCTGGCAGTCGATCGAGGAAGTCGGGCTGGCGGAGGCGGATGTCGAACAATCGCGGAGCATCCTCGTTGGGCTTGCCGCGCGGGCCACGATCGGTGAACCGATGGTCGGCCGGGCGCGGCTCGACGAGCGCGCCGTGCAGACGTCGGTCGGCACGCTCATGGAACGGACCGGCCACTGGCTCGTCGGCGGCGTCGATCGACTCGTGGCCGAACGCCGCGACAGGGTCGATTCGCCGCTCTTGCACGGCGTCTGCGAAGTCCTCTTCGGCGGACTGATCGTGGCGGTGCTCGGCCGGGCGGCGTGGAACTTCTTCTACGGCCACCTCTGGCTCGGGCATCCGCTCGGCGGGCTCGGGTTCCTCGAGGAGGCGCTCGTCTGGATCATCCTCTGGGGACTGTTCCTCCGCTGGATCGTCTTCGCCCGCCTCCGTGCCGGGCTCGACCGCGACATCGCCGGCCTCGTCACCCGCCTCCCTGGCGCTCGGCTGGTCGATCCCTTCCTCCGCGATTTCGCCGGCGCCGCCGCGACGACGGCGGCCTTCCTCGAGACCGGCGACGACCTCGCCCGCCGCCATGCGGCCCTCGAGGCGCGGGTGGAGGAGGGGCGATCGACGCTCGGGCGACTGAAAGGCCGCGCACCATGACCGCGGCCCGCTTGGGAGAGCGCCGGCATTGGCGAGGGTGGCTGGCTGCAGTCGCGTGGCTGCTGGCCGCGGTTCCCGGGACGGGGCTCGCGGCCGAGCTCGACGAGGTGCTCGCCCGCGGTGAGCTCGTCTGGGCGGCGGATCAGGAAGGGGGGGGGCCTCATGTCTACGTCGATCCGGAGAATCCGACGCGACTCACCGGCTTCGAGGTGGAACTCGCCGCGATGCTCGCCGCTGAGCTCGGCGTGAAGGCGCGATTTCAGCAGGGGCAGTGGGACCGTCTCCCGCTCCTCCTCGGCCGGGCCGCCGACTGCGTCATCAACGGCTTCGAATCGACCCCCGAGCGGGCCCGCGACTGGCACTGCTCGCGTCCCTATTTCGCCTACGCGCTCCAGCTCGTTGCCCGTCGCGATTCCGCGCTCGATTCGCTCGATGCCCTGGCGAAAGAGGGGCCGCGGGGGCCTTGGCGTGTCGGGGTGTTGACCGGATCGGCGGCGGAGATCGAGATGCGCCGCCGCAGTGATCTCGCCGTCGAGGTCGTCGGCTATGACGGCACCGTCGACTGCCTCGAGCAGGTCCGCGGCCGCGTCCTCGATGCCGTTCTCATGGACGACTGCATCGTCTCGTTCAACGCCGATCGCTTCGGCGAGCTGCGCGGCGTCGGCCGGCCGTTCGCCGGTGGCACCTACACGATCCTCACCGCCCCCGACACGCCACGGCTTTCGAAGGCGATCGACGACGCCCTCGGGAGGCTGATCACCGACGGCCGGCTCAAGGCGCTCTACGACCGCTGGGATCTCGCCGGGCGCCAGCAGATGCTCCTGCTCCGCGACGCAACCGAGGTGCCGCCAGCGCGGCGCGGCAGTCTCGCCGACCTCATCCGCGGGGCGCTGCCGCTCCTCCTCCGCTCGGCCGGGATGACGATTCTCCTCTCGGTGGCGTCTTTCCCCCTGGCGATCATCATCGGCTTGGCGGTGGCGGTCGGCCGGCTCCACGGCCCGGCCTGGCTGCGGCCGCTCCTGGCCGGATACGTCGAGATCCTCCGCGGCACGCCGCTGATGCTCCAGCTCTATGCCCTTTTCTTCCTCCTTCCCAAGGCTGGGCTCGCGCTCCCGGCGATCGTCGCCGCGATCCTCGGGCTGGCGATGAACTACTCGGCCTACGAGTCGGAGATCTATCGGGCTGGGCTCAAGGCGGTGCCGGTGGGGCAGTTCGAGGCGGCCCTCGCTCTGGGGATGACGAAGTGGCAGAGCCTCCGCCATGTGCTCGTGCCTCAGGCGGTGCGGATCGTGATGCCGCCGGTGACGAGTGACTTCATCGCGCTGTTCAAGGACACGAGCGTCTGCTCGGCGATCACCGTCATCGAACTGACGAAGCGGTACAGTGTCCTCGCCCTGTCGACGGGGCGGATTGCCGAGTTGGCGATCGTGACGGCGCTCCTGTATCTGGCGATGAGCTGGCCACTGTCGCTCCTCTCGCGCTGGTTCGAACGCCGGCTCGAGCGGCGTTCGGAGCGGGCCCCGGGCTGACCTTTCGCGGAGCGTGACCGGATGATCGAAGTCGACTCCCTCGCCGCGATCCGTTCGGGGAACCGGATCCTCGATGCGGTCACCCTCACGGTGGCCGAGGGAACGGTGACGACGCTCGTGGGGCCCTCCGGCGGCGGGAAGAGCACGCTCCTCCGTTGCCTGAACGGCCTCGAGACCTTCGCCGAGGGGCGAGTGACGATTGCCGGCCACAAGCTTGTCGCAGGAGAGCATCCGCCGCGCGCCCTCGAGCGCGTCCGCCGCGACGTGGGGATGGTGTTCCAGGGGTTCAACCTCTTCCCTCATCTCTCCGCGATCGACAATGTCACCCTCGCCCCGCGGATCGTCCGCGGCGTTCCTCCCGCCGAGGCTCGCAGCCGGGGGCTCGACCTGCTCGAACGCGTCGGCCTCTCCCGGTTTGCCGAGGCCAGGCCGGCGACGCTCTCCGGCGGGCAGCAGCAGCGCGTGGCGATCGCCCGGAGCCTGGCGATGGAGCCGCGGGTGATGCTCTTTGACGAGCCGACCAGCGCCCTCGATCCGCAGATGTCGGCCGAGGTGCTCGACGTCATCGTGGAGCTGGCCCGCGGCGGCCAGACGATGGTCGTGGTGACCCACGATCACGACTTCGCCCGGCGGGCGGCGACGCAGGTCGTGGAGCTCGTCGCGGGGAAGGTCCACCGCACCGGCCCCGCGGCGGAGATCCTCGCCGGGGCGGGGCACTGAAGGCCGGGACGGATACCAACAAAAAAACTCCGCCCGGGACTTTTGGTCCCGGGCGGAGCTCACTGGCCGAAGTCGGGCAACGGGTAGACCGTTTCGACCTATCGCACTGTCATCGTCCGACTGACAAGGGTCCTTTTGACCTGACTCATCCTGCTGGTCTCGCGATCAGCCGATGGGTCGTGGTCGGTTGGGAACTCGATCAGTTGGCACTGCAGGCCGGGTCGCTGCAGCCGTTGCCGCAGCCGTTGCCAGCACCACACCCAGGCTCGGCACCGCAGCCCGGCTCGACGGCGTCACCGCAGCAGCTGCTGGTGCAGCTCTTGTGGCAAGCCTTCTTGTGGTGGAGAGCCTTGAACAACCCGCCGAGGATCGAACCCTTCACGTGCTTCTTGCGGGGGGCAGCGGTGCACCCCGAGTCGGCACAGCCATTCCCAGCACCGCAAGCCGGTTCCGCACAGCCGTTGCCAGCCGCACATCCGGGCTCAGCACCACATCCGGTCGCAGCCGCACAGCCGGGCTCGGCACCGCACCCACCGAGGCAGCCGTTGCCGGCGTCGCAGGCGGGCTCAGCACCGCAGCAGCTGGCGCTGGTGCAGCTCGAGTGCTTCTTCTTGCAGCCGTCGAACAGCCCCTTCAGCCCACCGAACAGCGAGTGCTTCTTGCGGCACTTCGGAGCAGCGGTGCACCCACCGTCGGTGCAGCCGTTGCCAGCGTCGCAAGCCGGTTCCGCACAGCCGTTGCCGGCCGCACATCCGGGCTCCGCACCACAGCCACCGAGGCAGCCGTTGCCGGCAGCACACCCGGGCTCACCGGCATCGGCACAGCCGTTGCCAGCGCCGCAGCTGGGCTCCGTGCACGACGTGCCACCCTTCTTGCAGCCGAGCATCCGGTCAAGGATCTCGAAACCGAAGGACTGGCTACAGACCGTCACGCCGAGGACCAGCGCACCGAGGAACAACATACGCTTCATCGAGCCACATCTCCTTTGCTTGTGGATCACGCGAGAGGTTTGAGGTCCCGATCGCGAGGCTAGGTCACCCCGAGGAGTGATCCACGAACTTTCCCGCGACAGGCCTGTCGAGCCATTCCGTGACTCGATTTATGGCAGGTTGCTGTCGCCCCCTGGTTGCCCGACGGGCACAGTGATGCCCCGGGGGACACTTGGGGTATCGGACGGCTTGGGAAAGCGGCTTGAGTGTGCTGCAAGTTTCTTTGTTTCAAGGACTTGTGGTAACTGTTGGGCTGACTTTGCATGGTGTTTCGAAGGGGTAAACCTTGCGGCTGAAGGCCCTCCAACCGGCACAGCTTCACGCGCCGTGTCAGCCTCACCGGCACAGCTTCACGCGCGCCCGCTTTCGGCTGGTAAGCCGTGCCGGTTGTGAGGCCCCCGACAGGGTTCGTTGACAGGGTCTGCCCTGTCCCTACACTCGTCCCCCAGACGTTGGTGTCCCTCCGCCGCAGCTGGCGACGGGGGGCTCAACAGGGAACTCCGGTGCGATTCCGGGACGGCCCCGCCGCTGTGACCGGGCAGGACGACCGTTGTCATCGATGCCATTGCGTTTCTCTCCCCCCATGTGACGTGGGAGGGACGGACGTGAGAAGGCGACAACGTCGGCCCGGGAGTCAGAAGACCTACCAATCGTCCCAGGAGCGCGTGAGGGCTGCGAGGGCGGCACCACGGGCACGTTCCGCACGCGCGGGGCGGTCTCGGAAGGAGTCGGCGAGGATCCCGAACCGGAGTTCCGCGGTTGGCTGCGCGCTTGGCAGTCCGCTGGCGGGGCGTTGGGGCGGAGTCATCGTCGGCAGGGCGGAGCCCGGCACCGCCCGAGGAGGCTTTTCATGGTCGTCTCGTCGTTCGCTGCGCTCTCTGTGCGCCCGTCGGTCACCCCTGTGGGCGGGACTGTCGACGGTTCGCGGATTCCCGTTGGCATTCCGCCGGCCCCGCGACGGCCGCGGGCCTTCACCCTCGTCGAGCTCCTCGTCGTGATCTCGATCATCGGGGTCCTCCTCGGCCTCCTCCTCCCGGCCGTTCAGGCGACACGCGAAGCCGCCCGTACCGCCGCCTGCTCGAGCAATCTCCGCCAGCTCGGCCTGGCCGTGCAGCTGTTCACCGACGCGCAGCGCGGCCGGCTGCCCCCGCTCAAGCTCGACGACGCCCGGCGGATCGCCGGCACGCTCGCCGGCGAATATCCCTACCCCGGCAGCAGCCGCTACTGGTTCGGTACCGTCTCGGCCGACCCGGCCGGTGGCAGCGAGCAGGTCGACTTCACGACCGGCTTCCTCACGCCCTTCATGGAAGGGAATGTCGCCGCTTACCAATGCCCGTCGTTCGGTCGCTCCGAGATCGACGCCCTCACCTACGGCGCGATGTGCAGCGGCTTCGACTACAACCCCGCCCTCGGTCCGGGGACGGTGATCGGCTACGACGCCGACTACACCCCGAAGCTCGAGGACCGTGACCGGCGTTTCAAGCTCGCGAGTGTCCGTGAGACGCAGCGGACGATTGCCTTCGCCGACAGTGCCCAGGTCCGCTACGACCTCAAGTTCCTCGAGAATCTCGGCGGCCTCGTCCCACCGAGCGGCAACTTTCCCACCGTCCACTTCCGCCATGCCACGCAGGCCAATGTCTGCTTCCTC
>CANGGT010000243.1 GCA_947453375.1 Planctomycetaceae bacterium | reverse complement strand
GGTCGCCGTTCTTCCAGGCCTGGGAACTCAAGGGGAAGTTTCCGGCGATCCTCGACGACGAGGTGGTCGGGACCGAGGCCCGTCGGCTCCACGAGGATGCCCGGCGACTGCTCGACCGGATCGTCTCCGAGGGGAGCCTCCAGGCCCGCGGCGTGTACGGTTTCTTCGCCGCCAATGCCCAGGGTGACGACATCCTCCTCTATACCGACGAGTCGCGGACGAAGGAGTTCGGTCGCGTTCACACCCTTCGGCAGCAGTGGGAGCGAAAGGGACAGGACAGCTTCCATGCCCTCGCCGACTTCGTCGCGCCGGTCGGGAGCGGTCGCAAGGACTACATCGGCGCCTTTGCCGTCACCTCCGGGCACGGCTGCGATGCCCTCTGTGCCGCCTTCGACAAGGCCCAGGACGATTACTCGTCGATCCTCGTCAAGGCGATCGCCGATCGGTTTGCCGAGGCGACTGCCGAGTGGCTCCATGCAAAAGTCCGCCGCGAATGGGGCTACGGCCGGACCGAGGCTTTCTCCACCGAGGATCTCATCGAGGAGAAGTACCGGGGGATCCGCCCAGCGCCCGGATACCCAGCCTGTCCGGACCACACCGAGAAACTCGCCTTGTTCGATTGGCTCGGAGCCAGGGAGGCCGCTGGCATGGACCTCACCGAGAGCTTCGCGATGACGCCGGCAGCGAGCGTCAGCGGCCTCTACTTCGCCCATCCAGAGGCCCGCTATTTCGCGGTCGACCGGATCACGAAGGAGCAGGTCGAGGACTACGCCGCCCGCAAGGGAATGACCGTGGCAGAGGTGGAGCGTTGGCTGGCCCCGAACCTCGGCTACGACCCCGCGTGATCCTGCCTCCCGACCGCCGCATTTCGGTGCGACGCTGACTTGTAGCGCGGTCGTGACGACTGTGACGGCCTCTCGGCCCCTTCCCGGGGCGCCGACTCATTCCGCTGGCCAGAGCCTGCCGAACTGACGGATGGAGGTCGATCCATGCCCCGCCGCGTCCAAGGCCCGTCGAAACCAGCCCCCCAGGGCCGAACCCATGCTCCGCCCCAGGCACCAGCGCCGCTGCCCGTGATCGTGAAGCGAGAACGCGGGCGGCGCGTGATCCTCGACGTCAGCCCTGCGGCGGAAACCGGCCCCGCCTCGAATGCCCTGTTCGTGGAACGGTTCCTGACCTACGTCCGCCACGAACGGGCCCTGGCCGACAACACCCTCCAGGCCTACGCCCGCGATCTCCGTGACTTCAGTGCCTGGCTCGGGGGACGCAACGCCGCGGCAATCTCGATCCGCGATCTCGGCGACTACCTCGGCCATCTCTCCAAAAAGGGACTGGCCCGGGCGAGCGTGGCCCGCCAGGCGGCGACCCTCCGCGTGTTCTTCGCCTTCCTTCAGCTCGAGGGGACGGTTTCGGAAAGCCCGGCCGAACTCCTCGCCGCCTCGCGCCGCGACGACACCATTCCTGGCGCCCTGTCGCCCGAGCAGGTCGATCGGCTCCTTGCCAGCCCCGACGGCAGGTCGCCGACAGGGCAACGGGACAAGGCCCTCCTCGAACTCCTCTACGCCACCGGCTGCCGGGCCTCGGAGGTGTCGTCGCTGAAGGTCACCGACATCCACCTCGCCGAATGCTTCTGCACCTGCCATGGCAAGGGGAACAAGGAGCGTGTTGTCCCGCTCGGGGCCCGCGCGGTGAGCGCCGTCCGCACGTGGATCAACGGCCACCGGGGCACCTACGCCGTCAATGCCGAGGGCATCCCACCGTGGGCGATGCTCTCGTCCCGTGGCAACCGGCTGTCACGGATGCGGATCTGGGAGATCGTCACCGACCACGCCAGGAAGGCCGGGGTTCCCCCCGACATCGGCCCTCATACCCTCCGCCATAGCTTCGCGACCCACCTCGTCGCCGGAGGGGTCGATCTCCGCCACGTCCAGGAGATGCTCGGCCACGCGAGCATCGCCACAACGCAGCGCTATACGCACGTCGACGCCGGCCGGCTCAAAGGCATCCACGGCCGCTTCCATCCGCGCGGGTGAACGACGCGACCGGCCGACGCCCCCCCACAGGCTCGCCATCCATACAGCGCCGCCGTGACATCAGCCCTTCTTCGGCGGCGTGAACTTGATCTTCCGGATCAGCTCCACGACCTGGCCGTTCTCGACCTTCCCCGACACCGCCGTGATCGCCTTGACGACGTTGGCGTATTTGAGGGCGTAGTCGGCGTCAAACTCGACTTCCGTCTTCTCGGCGAGCGAATTGGGGCCGCTGTCGGCCCCGACCAGCCCGATGATCCGCTTCCGCAGTTCGTCGAAGTCAGCGACGGGCGTGCCATTCATGGCGATCGCGGCGAGGCTCCCGTCGGGAGCGGCCGAGAGCTTCACGCGGACCGGCGGAATCTGTTGGTCGTCGGGAGCTGCCGCAGCAGCAGCCGCGATCGGCATGCGGATGTCGAAATCCCCCTCGGGGGAGACGACCTTGAGCGTACACATGAAGAACGACATCAACTGAAACACGACGTCGATCATCGGCGTCATGTTGATCTCGACCTTGTCGGTCAGTCCCGAACTGGATCTGCGTGCCATCGGTTCACCGCCTGTCGTCGTACTGCGCCCGGAGGGCGAACCGTTCGAACCCCTTCTCCTGGCAGATGCGGATGATGTCCTGCACCTCCCCCGTCTTCGCCCGGCCATCGGCCCGGACGATGATCGTCGCCGAATTCGGCTCGCGATTCTCGTCGATCATCAACGTCTTTTCACGCTCCAGATAGGCACCGATGTCCCGCACGGCGACGAGCTCGCCGGCATAGATCACCGAACCGGCATTCGTGAGCTGGAGCGTGATCGGCTTCTCGATCACCCCGTCGGCCGGCTTCGCCAACTGGCTCGACGGAAGCTGGATGCGGTCATCCTGCTCTGCCTCCGAGAAGTTCATCACGAACATGAAGAACGTGATCAGCTGGAACGTCATGTCGATCATCGGCGTCATGTCGATTTCGGTGTTCGACGGACCGCCGCTGCGTTTGGCCATGGATCAGATCGCTGGGGTGAACGGGGTCTGCTCGGGTGAACGGAACGCCGTCGTCACTTCTTGACGCCGACGGACTGAAAGCGGGACATGAGCCGCTCCGACTCCTCGACCACCTCGCCATTGAGCCTCTGGAGCCAGTTCTTGAACAGCGCGAAGCAGGCGATGGCCGGAATGGCGAGCCAGAGTCCGATGAGCGTCGTGATCAGGGCCTGCGAGATACCGATGGCGAGCTCCGAGGGCTTGGGGGCCGTGGCCGACTTGGCGATCACCATGAACGCCCCGACCATCCCGTCGACCGTCCCGAGGAGGCCGAACATCGGCGCGAGCGCCCCGATCAGCGACACGTAGCTGATCTTGTGCTCGAGTTTCATTGCCTCCTCGTCCTCTGCCTCCTGCATCGCCTCCGCCGCGACCGCATGGCCCGACTGGATTTTGCTCATGCCGGCAGCCAAGACATGGCCGAGGTAAGAGTCGTCGGCCTTGGCCAGGTCGTAGGCCTGCTGAAACTCCTTGGCGTCGAGGTGGGCCTCGAACCCCTCCCGAAGGGCCTTGGGCATCAGTGCCTCTCGGCGGATCTGGAGGAAACACATCACCAGGAGCGCGACGAGCGCGAAAGAGAGGAGGAGGAAAATGATCACGTAGCGCAGGCCGAGCGCGTTGTAGTAGAAGACGAGCATGCTCTCCCCCTCCGCCGGGGCACCCTCCTCGTCAGCGACGTCGTCCTGGGCGACGGCGACGGTGGGGACGAGCACGGGGCCGACGGCCGCCGTTGCCGGAAGAAGGAGGGCCAAGGCCAGCGCGGCCCGCGAGAACGCTGCACGGAGGCCGCGCAGGCACGAAGCCCCTGGCGCCATCTGCCATCCGTCCCCTCCAACCACCGTGATCGCAGCCGACTCCATGCTCATCTCCTCGGAAAACGTCAAACCGACCGTTCCACACACCCACCCACGCGACTGGACTCCCCGACCGGCCAGAAGCCGGACACCGCCCATCGTCCGCGGCCCCCTGGATCGTACGCGACCCAGGTTCGTCCCCTCAAGCCGGGCCGCCGACGCGGTTGCCCGACCACTCCATCGTCAGGTCTTGCCGGCCACCAATTTCTTCGCCCACTGCGACCCGGGATAGCTCGATTCGAGCGTCGCCCGGGCCTCCCGGGACCGCTCCGGGTTCGCCCCTTTCTCCCACAGATCGACGAGGTTGTAGAGGGCCTCGGCGTGGTTTTCGGGGACTTTGTTGTAGACGAGATCGACGGTGAGGAACGCGATCAGGGCGTCCTGCTCCTTCCCCGCCACGGCCCGGTAGGCCTGACCGAGGGCATTGTAGGCCCGACCGAGCACATCCCCGTCTTCCGGGTCAGCCTGCTGGATCACCGCCTGGACGAGCCCAACGGCCTCCTCGGGCTTGCCGAGCTGGGCGAGGCACCGGGCCCGGCCCAATTCAGCGGCGCGCTTCTGGGCGGCGCTGGCTTCGTCGCTGGTGTCGATCTGCACCGCGGCATCGAACTCCCGCAGCGCCTCGGCGTGCTTCCCCTGTTCCAGAAGCATCGCCGCCCGAGCCGAAGCCGCCCGCACCTTGAACGCCGGCGGCCCCTTCGCGAGTTGCCCGTAGGCTGCCAACGCGTTGTCGACGCGGCCGGCCCGCGCCAGGAGGTCACCGAGAAGCTCCTGCATGTCGTAGGCATGGTGGCTGTCCGGGTGCTTCGCCACGAAATCGGCCACGAGCTTCCCCGGTTCACGGGGATCGCCGCCGGCGCCCAGGGCCACGCGGGCCGTCGCGGCCGCCCGGACGTAATCGACCTCGTCGAGGAGGATCTGCTCGGCCCCGTCGAGGTCGGTCGGTTCGATCTTGGCAAGCTCTTCCAAGCTGTCGGCAGCGCGACCACGCAGGAGCATCGAGCGGGCCGACTTGAGCTCCGCAGGCTCGCCCCCGAACTGCACCTCACGGATCTGATCGACGGGGATCTTCTTGATCTCTCCCGTCCGATCCTCGAGCTGAACCTCATTCGCATCCGTCGCCGCGACGCGTCCGGAGATCGTGCCGGCGCTCGTCACCACACGGTCAGCCGTCTGTGCGATTGCCTCGCTCCCGACAACGAGGGAAAGGAGGAGAAGGAAGAGGAAAAACCGTGGGGCAGGGATCGCTCCGCGGCGAATGGAGGTCGGCATGGCTGTTGCATTCCTGGACGGGCGGACAAGCGTCATTGGGCGGCGACGGGGGCTTCGTCGAGTTCGGCAAGCCCACGGGGGCTGGCCTCGCCGCGCTCCTTCTGGATCTGTTTCAGGAGGGCATCGAATTGGGTACGGAAAGCGTCGCCACCGAGGTCCGGATAGAGCCGGTAGGTGACAGCGACGTCATTGAACGCCATCTGAAGGAGCTTGGCCCGATCCTGACCGGGCTTCGCGAGGAGCGCGAGTCGACAGCGGACGACATTGAGCCGCGCCGTGAAGAACTTCGTCCGCGCGTCGATCGCCTTCGGATCAGCGGCCTGGCGGGCGAGCCGATTGGCGACCCCCCCCCATCCCCAGGCCACGCCCCCCTGATTCTTCCTGCCGGCGATCGCCTCGCGGAGAAACCGGACGGAGGCGGCACCGTCGGTGGCCTTCTCGCCGGCTGCCTGAAGAAGCTCGGCGGCCTGAATCTGCGCGTCGAGGGAGTTTTGCCGCTTCGCGTCAGAGAGGATCCAGTCGACATGCCCGAGGGCCTCGTCCCAGCGTCCCAACTCCCGGTAAACGCTCGCCAGCTTGAGGCGAATCGAGGGAACGAAGCGGACGATCTCGTCGGCGCCGTTCGCCGCCCCGGCAGTGGGGCCCGAGCGTTTG
>CANGGT010000242.1 GCA_947453375.1 Planctomycetaceae bacterium | reverse complement strand
CGGCCCGTCAGGAGGTTGGCAAGCCCGGCCGGCATCAGCGACACGGCGAGGTCGCTGCGATCGTCGATCGTGGCCTTGTCGATGACCAGCTCGGTGCCCGGGGCAGAAGCGTCGCGCAGGACGAGCTCCGCCGCGGTCTCGCGGACGACCACCCCAGTCACACTCCGGCCATCCTGATCGACGACCGTCACGCCCCGATACTCCGGGCGCACGACCTTCGAGGGCTCGAGGAGCGATTCGACGAGATGGCTGCGGAGCGCTGCTCCCTCCACCCCTTCAGGCATTTTCGCCAGATCGGGCCCCAGAGTCGCTTGCCCCTTACCGGCAACATGGCACTTGAGACAGGCCAAATGGGCGGCGTGGAACACGAGGGCCCCGCGGCGGGCGTCGCCGCTGGTCGCCACGTCCGAGAGGAGCCGATCCCGCGGCTCGGCGAGGAGCGTCTCGGCGAGGCCCTGGGCGGCGGCGCTCCGAGCGGGGCCTGAGCCGAGGATCGCCAGGCAGGCAATCACGCTGCACATGGCTGTGAACCGATGTCGCACTCGCATGGCAATAATCATCGAGGAATCCCCTTCACGCGGCTATGCGGCGGTACGAGCCTCATCACACCCTCAAAAAGATCTTCCGGCGGGACATCCAGGCGAGAAACAGCCAGAGCACCAGGAGCGTGGCGGCGCCCTTGAGCAGCGGCTCAAAGCCGGCGCCGAGGCTCTGGAAGATGACGGCGTCGAGGTGGGTGACGAGGGCCCGCTCGATGAAGCCGTCCCAGAGATGGGCGATGAGGTAGGCGGCGATCGAGTTGGTGCCAATGACCGCAAGCGGCCACGCCCAGCGCTTCCAGCCCCGGACATCGACCACCTGGTGGAAGGCGGCCAAGAACCAAAGACACCATCCGCCGCTCACGAGCACCCAGGCCGGCGTCCAGATCCGCTTCACGCTCGGGCAGACGCCGCTGGAATCAAGGACGAGCCCGGCACCGAGGGCCGCGGCACCGGCGAGGAGATACCGACGCACCGGGGCCCCCTCCGCGAGCCAGCGGCCGGCAATCAAGCCGACGATCGCGGTGGCGAGCGTGGGGATGAAGGAGAGGGTCAGGTAGCCGCCGCGGTTTTCCACGAACGGCTCGGCCCGGGGAAAAAGATTGAGAAACCAGCGGTCGAAATCGCTGCCGAGGTTGGCGTTCTTCGCCCACGGCTCGGCGACGGGATAAAACGCCCATGCCCCCCACACGCCGAGAAGGATCGCCGCCAGGGCCCACCAGGCGACCTTCGGGGGACGCAAGCCGAGGAGAAACAAAAACGGATAGCCGAGGCCGATCTGGGTGAGGGTGTCTTCGAAGGTGAAGTTGGTCATCGGCTTGCCGACCGAGCGGAGGAAGATCCCGAGCGCAACCAGCAAAACGGCCCGCCACAGCGCGTGGGCCGTCATCGTGCCGGTCGATTGGCCACGGGCCCGCCGGGCAGCGAGCGAGAAGGGGAGCGCCGCGCCGACGAGGAACGTGAATGACGGCTGAATGAGGTCGTGGAGCGTGCAGCCGCGCCAGGCGACATGGTGTTGGTGCCAGGCGAGAAACGAGAGCAGCCCCGATTCGGGATAGGCCTTGGCCACCTCGCCGAGGTGGAGCACCTCGGCCATCATCAGGAGCATGACGAAGCCCCGGTAGATGTCGAGCGATTCGACGCGATCGGGCTTCGCGAAGGCGGCCGATGCCGAGGAATCGTTGCCGGTGGATGGGGCTGTCTTCATGTCAGCCTCCCCCCTGCCCTGCCGCGGCGAGGCTCTCCCGGCCCCACAGCGCCGCGAGCTTCACGAGCACCTCGACCGCCGCTTCCATCTCCTCGAGGCAGGTCCATTCGAGCGGCGAATGGGGATTGTGTTCGCCGGTGGAGAGATTCGGGGTGGGCAGACCGAGGAGGGTGAGGAGCGAGCCGTCGGTGCCGCCGCGGATCGGCGTCTGCTTCGGCTCGATCCCCGTCTGCCGCAGCGCCTCCAGCGCCAGATTCAGCGCCCGCGGCTCGCGGGCGATTCCCGCCCGCATGTTGCGGTATTGCTCGGTGATCGTGACGTCGATCCGAGCCTTCGGATGCGCCGCACGGAGCGGCGCGGCGATCGATTCGAGAAGCGCTGCATGGGCCTTGAGTCCGCTTTCCTCGAAGTCGCGGAGGATCAGCCGGGCCTCGGCGGAGGCGACGCCGCCGGTGACCGAATACGGATGGACAAACCCGTCCCGGCCGTCGGTTGTCTCGGGGGAAAGGCTCTCTTTCGGCAGGCTGTCGAGGAACGAGCCAAGGATCTTGATCGCGTTGACGATCACTCCCTTGCCGACGCTCGGATGGGTGTTGATCCCGGTGACGGTGACGACCGCGAGATCGGCGGAAAATGTCTCGGCGTTGACCTCACCCGCACCGAAACCGTCGAGGGTGTAGCCGACGACGGCGCCGATACTCGCGACGTCGAGGTGCTGCGTGCCCCGGCCGATCTCCTCGTCGCAGGTGAAGACGAGGCGGATCGGGCCGTGCGGCACCTCGCGGCGTTCGACGAGCCGGGCGGCGGTCGCCATGATCACCGCCACCCCCGCCTTGTCGTCGGCGCCCAAGAGCGTCGTGCCGTCGGAGGTGATGATCGTGGAGCCCACAAGGGATTTCAGCTCGGGGTTATCGGCCACGCGAATGACGCGTGACGTGTTGCCGGGGAGCGTGATGTCGCCGCCGGCATAGTGAGCATGGACGACCGGCTGGACATTCGTGCCGGAGGTCTCCGGGGAGGTGTCGACATGGGCCACCCAGGCGATCGTTGGGGCGGCGTGGGGCACCGTTGCCGGCACGGTCGCCATGACGACGCCATGCTCCGAGAGGGAGACGTCGGCGAGGCCGAGGGCCCGGCACTCCGCCGCGAGGAGCCGGCAGAGATCGAGCTGCTTGGCCGTGCTCGGGCTCGACGGCGAATGCTCGTCGGCCTGGGTGTCGATGCGGACGTAGGCGAGAAACCGGTCGAGGAGCGTGGGCACGGGACGGCTTCCGGGGGGGCGGCAGAGCGAGCGGCTGCAACGGGGAAACGAAAACCTATCACGCCCCCCGGTCGCCCCGCCATCGCGGCCAGCGGGATCCCCCTTCGCTCCCTCCGGCGGGTAAAGTGGGGCTCATGAAACCGCTCCCGGACCGATCGCCGTCCACTCGCATCATGGCCCTCGTCTGTGGCGCCCTGCTCGCCTTCACAAGCGCGGCAGGCGTAGCGATCGCCGGAGAGCCGACCGATGCCCCGGTGACCACGAGCCTCGAGGCCGTGAGGCCGCTCCTCGTCAGAACCTGCCTCGGCTGCCACGACGACGCCACCGCCGCCGGCGGGTTTTCCGTGGAGGGGATGACCGACGGGGCCGATCGACGCGACCGCGACCGGCTCATCCGCGCCCACGACCGGGTGAAGGCCGGCGAGATGCCGCCGGAGCAGGACGACCTTCCCGACCGCTCGCGGGAGGAACTCGTGGCGGCGCTCGCCGATTGTTTAGACGTCGCCGACCGGGCCGACATTCGGGCCAACGGTCGCGTGCCGCTGCGCCGGCTCAACCGGCATGAACTCGAGCAGAGCCTGCGGACGCTTCTCGAGCTTCCCGATCTCGACGTCGCCGATCTCCTCCCCGAGGACAGCCTCCGTGACGGATTTCCCAAATCGGCTGAAGGGCTCGAACTCTCGCGTCTCCAGATCGAGGGAACGCTCGATGCCGTCGACGCCGCCCTGGCCGCGGCGATCGCTCCGGGCGTGGCGCCGCCCGATTCAAAGACCTTCACGGCGATCTCGAAGAGTCTGTTCGGTGGCACGGCCTACGGCGAACCGGAGGCGATGTACTTTGCCAAAGACTCGCTTCCCGTGGCCGCCCCAGCTCCCGATGACGCCGCGGTCGAGTGTGCGATCTTCCGCTCCGCTTACTGGCCCTATCACGGCTATCCGGCCGGGTTCGTCGCCGAGCGACCAGGGCGCTACCGTGTTCGGTTCCGGGCCCGCGCCGTGCTCCAGCCGCCCGACCGTTCGCTTCTCCCAGCCACGGCGCCGGTGCCGATGACGTTCCGGGCCCGGGCGCCGTCGGGACCTGACGTGTCGGGGGACGTGAAGGCCGTCGGTGGGCTCTTCGACATCGCCCCGGAAGAAGCCGACTACGAAACATTGGTCGTGTTGCGGGCCGGCCAGACGATCGAATGGAGCCCGCTCGGGCTGGCTGTGCCACTGGCACGGAACGTCGATGGTGGCCCCCCTACCTATCGCTTTCCGCCACCGCCGCCGGGCGGCCATCGCGGGGTTGCCGTGCGCTCGCTCGAGATCGTCGGGCCGTTGCCCCCCGATGACGGCGCGTGGCCCCCTGCTTCGCACCGGATTCTGTTCGGCGATCTGCCGATGCGCGCTGCCGCAGGCGGAACGCTGCCTGTGGAGGTGGTGCCGCGGGACAAGGTGGCCGATGCGCGGCGGCTCCTCCGGCAGTTTGCCGGGCGGGTGTTCGGCCGGGAGGTGGAGGACGACGATCTCGCACCGGCGGAGGGAGTGGTGTTGGCGGCGCTCGATGCGGGAAGAGAGTTCACGGCGGCGATGCTTGCCGGCTACCGGGTCCTCCTTGCGGCGCCGGAGTTTCTCCTCGTTGCCGATCCGCGCGGTGGCGGTGGGACCGAGGGGGGAAGCGATGCCCAGGCCCTCGCTTGCCGGCTGTCGCTCTTTCTCTGGAACGACCGCCCCGATGCAGCGCTGCTGGCAGCTGCGAACGAGGGGCGGCTCGCCGATCCTGCGGGACTCGTTGCCGAAGCCGACAGGCTCGTCGATGATCCGAGGTTTGCCCGGTTCTTGACGACCTTCACC
This sequence comes from Planctomycetaceae bacterium, assembly GCA_947453375.1. Classification (GTDB taxonomy): domain Bacteria; phylum Planctomycetota; class Planctomycetia; order Pirellulales; family UBA1268; genus QWOP01. Next base: position 1,011 of record CANGGT010000242.1, on the reverse strand, counting down.
GACCACTGGCTCGACCTGCGCCACCTGCGGCGCGACGAACCCGACGCTCGGTTCTTCCCCGAATACCGCTTCGACGAGTATCTCGCCGAGTCGCTCGGCCGGGAGACCCGCGCGAGCGTCGAGCGGTTGATCCGTGAGAATCTTCCGATCGAAAAAATCGTCGACGACGACGTCCTCCTCGTCAACGATCGCCTCGCCGTGCATTACGGGCTTCCGCCTGTCAGTGGCTCTGCTGTCCGGCGTGTGCCCCGCCCTGCCGGGTCGCCGCGAGGGGGTCTGCTGACGCAGGGGGCCATTTTGAAAGTCACGGCCAACGGCACCTCGACCTCGCCGGTGAAGCGCGGCGCCTGGGTGATGGCGCGGCTGCTCGGCGAGCCACCGCCGCCGCCGCCTGAGAAGGTGCCGGCGGTCGAGCCCGATATCCGGGGGGCGACGAGCATCCGTGAGCTCCTCGCTCGCCACACCTCCGACGCCAGCTGCGCCGCCTGCCACCGCCGCTTCGATCCCGTCGGCTTCGCGCTCGAGGCCTTTGATGTCTGTGGCGGGGAGCGGTCGCGCGTCCGCGGGCTCGCGCCGGTCGGCAGCCCGGCCGATACGCCCGATCTCGTCACCGGCATCGATCGGGCGGGGCACGATTTCGCCTACCGGCTCGGCGCGGCGATCGATCCGGCCGGCAGGCTTGCCGACGGCACGCCCTGTGACGACATCCGTGGGCTCAAAGCCGCCCTTGAAAAGAGCCCGCGGCAACTGGCCCGCAATCTCCTTTTGCTCTGGACGGCGTATGCGACGGGAGCGCCACTGCGGTTCTCCGATCGGCCGCTCATCGAGGCGATCCTCGATGCCGCCGAGCCGGAGGGTTTTCGAGTGAGAGGGTTGCTGCGGCGCTTTGTCATGAGTCCGATCTTCACTGGCGCGATCTTCACTGGCGCCCCGGAACCGGCGGGAGCGTTGCCATGAGTCGCTTGGCGCTCGGGAGATTGTCGCGGCGGACGGTGCTTCGCGGGGCTGGCG
>CANGGT010000241.1 GCA_947453375.1 Planctomycetaceae bacterium | reverse complement strand
CGGAAGAGCGTGGAGCCGATGTCGGGCTGCGGGTAGGGGTCGAAGCGGACGGCGCGACGTTGCTGCGTCCGGGCGTTGGAGGTGGTCTGCAAGGACGGTTTTGCCAGCGAAGCGCAGCCGCAGGCCAACAGCATCGTGCTGACCACGGCCAGCAGCGCAGCGGCGTTCGACAGGCCTCGCATGGTGGGCGCCCTCAGTGGATCGACCTCCGGTCCGGTCGGGGGCGGGAGTGTAGGGCTGTCCCACGAAAACGCCCTAGGGCGTTTTCGTGGGGAATATTCGGCGGAAACAAGCGGGAAAGAGGCAGGTCGAGGCGTCCGCCGCCACGCCCGGAGGTCAGCCGAGGGTGACATGGAGGAGCTTCGTCGCTCCGGCGTCGCCGAGGTTCCGCAGCGTCTGCGGGCCGGCTTCAGCCGGGAGGAGGACGGTGCGCCCAGCCCCCAAGTCTGGCAGTCCCCAGGCCTCGTCAAACGCCACCCGCCCCCCCACGACGGCGAGGAGATGGCAGGCGTCGTCCCCTCCCACCGTCCAGGTGGCCCCGGGGGTGACCTCGTCGAAAACGAAGTAATCGCAGGTCGCCAGCCGGCGCACCCCAGGAGAGGAGGTCGAGGTGCGGGGTGTTGGGGCGACCGGCCCGAACTGGGAGACGGCCTCGAGCCCCGCCTCGAGATGGAGCGGCCGCGGCTTGCCGTCGGGGCCGGTGCGGTTCCAGTCGTGGAGCCGGTAGGTGACGTCGCTCGACTGCTGGATCTCGGCGACGACCAACCCCGCGCCAATGGCGTGAACCGTCCCGGCTGGAATGAAGATGCAGTCCCCGGCCTTCGGCTCGACGACATGGAGGACCTCCTCGCACCGCCCCTCGCGGAGGGCGGCGGCGAGTGTGTCGCGGTCGACCCCGGCCTTGAGGCCCGCCCAGAGCCGGCTTCCCGGCGCGGCGTCGATCACATACCAGGCTTCTGTCTTGCCCTTGTCGGGGGGAACGAGCCGGGCGGCCCGGGCGTCGTCGGGGTGGACCTGGACCGAGAGATCGCGGCAGGCGTCGAGGAACTTGAACAGGAGCGGAAACGACGTCAGCCCCGCATGCCTGCCGAGGAGGGCCCGCCCGTGGTGCGTCACGAGATCGCCGAGGGTGTGGCCGGCCAACGCCCCGGTGGCGACGACACTTTGGTCATCCGGCCGGTCGACAACTTCCCATGACTCGGCGAAATCGTCGCCCGGCGGAAGGTCACGACCGAGGAGCGTGGTGAAGCGGCGGCCACCCCACAGGTAGCGGCGATAGATCGGGGTGAAGAGCAGCGGGGTCAACACGGCAGGGCGAATCCTCGACGAGAAAGGGGGGGCGATGCCGCGGCACGATCAGGAAGGAGCGTACGCCTCGAGGAGGCGTCCGATCCAGAAACAGCAGACGCTCGCCAGGAGCATGACGAGCATCTGCCCGAGCGAGATGGCGTGCTGGAGTTCGAGAACGATCGCCAGGGCCGGGAGCGAAAGCCCGGCGAATTGGCCGAGACGGCCGCACGTGCGCATCAGGTCAGCCATGGATGGATCGGCAGCAGAGGGCACCGGAGGGCGATCGCCGACATCGGTGACGGCCACTTCCGGAGAGGCTCACCGCGGCTGGGCCGGCCGGGCGAACTCCCACGAGCCTGCCCCGACCGCCTCGCAGCGGCAGGAGAAATGTGGCAGGTGCTCGGCCACGCGACAAGACTCATAGCGGTCGAGGTTGTGACCGTCGAGGCCGCAGAGGCGGATCAGGCCCCCGTCCCGCAGCATGAGCCGGGCGAGCACCTCAAGGCCCTCGAGGAGACCGTCGTCGACCCGCTCGATCCCTTCGAGCTCCACGACCATCCGGCTTGCCCCGTGCTCCCGGGCGACGTTCCAAAGCGCGTGGCCGAGGTCGCCACCCCGTCGCGGGGCATCGGTCTCGGGGGGAAAGAGCTTCACGAACAGCCAGTCCGGGCCCCGCTCGAGGCCGACGTCGTAGCGATCGATCTGGTGGTACATGGAAAGTCCCCCTCCGCGGTGTGGCCGGTGTGTTCCCCCAGAAAACCCGTCCGGGGCGTGGCCCATGGCCCGGACGCCGAATCCTACGGGGGGAGGCAAGGCCCACCGGCCCGGATCGCGGTCCAAGCCCACGCACCTTGCCGAAACCCTGCCGCCAGCAATACTTCCGGCAGGTTTTTCCGGTTTTTGTTTCCCGTTTTTCTGGAGGACACGCATGGGTCGGCACGGCGCGGTGACGTTCAAGGGCAATCCGCTCACGCTCGTGGGCGAGGAGGTCAAGGTGGGGGCTGCGGCGCCCGACTTCACCCTCACCGGTGACGCGATGCAGGACATCCGCAAGGCGGATCTCCTCGGCAAGCCGACGATGATCAGCGTCGTTCCCTCGCTCGACACGCCCGTCTGCCAGGTGCAGACGAAGAAGTTCAACGAGAGCCTCGGGAGCTTGGGCGACAAGATCAACGCCCTCACCGTCAGTCTCGACCTCCCCTTCGCGATGAAGCGCTTCTGCGGCGCCGAGTCGATCACGGCGATGAAGGTCGGGAGCGACTACAAGGATCGCGAGTTCGGCAAGGCCTACGGTCTCCTCATCGACGAGCTCAAGATCCTCGCCCGCGCCGTCTACGTCCTCGACGCCAAGGGGCACGTCGTCTACGGCGAACTCGTCAAGGAAGTGGCCAGCGAGCCGAACTACGACGCCGCCCTGGCGGCGATCGAGAAGCTCGTCTGACCGAGATCAGACCTGAAACCACGAGAACGGCCGGCCGAATCATTCGGCCGGCCGTTTTTTCGTTCTTGCCGGACGAGAAGGGGCGCCCGCGAGTCATTCCTCGGAACGACCCAGGGAGGGCAACGCCGACCGGACTGCGACCGCCCGGCATCACTTCGACAGCAGCCCCTCGATCGCGGTCTTTGCCGCGGCGAGCGCCTCGGCGAGTTTGTCGACGAGCTTGCCGCCGGCCTGGGCGAGGTCAGGCTTGCCTCCCCCCTTCCCTCCGACGATTCCCGCCGGGTCGCGGATCCAGGTGCCTGCCGACAGGCCCCGTTCCTCGAGCTCGCGGCTGATGCCGGCGACGAGGGTCACCTTCTCCCCGTCGGCCGAGCCGAGGAAGACCGCCACCGGGCTCGCCTTGCGGCGGAGCTGGTCGATGCACTGCCGCATCGCCGCGACGTCGGCGCCGCCGGCGTTGACGACGACGATCCGGGTGTCGCCGACGGTCGTGGCGGCGGCGATGAGGTCATCGACGGCGAGGGTGGCCGCGGCAGCGACCGGCTTCGCCTTCTTGAGCTCTTTGATCTCCTTGGCGAGGGCCGCCAGCCGCGTCGGGAGTTCCGCCACCGGGACGCGGAGGGTGCTGGCGGCCTCGGCGAGCGTCCCTTCGGCATGGCGGAAGCGGTCGAGGGCCTTGAGCCCCGTGATCGCGCTGACGCGGCGGGTGCCGGCGGAGACGCTCTCCTCGCCGGTGATCCGCACCTGGCCGATCTGGCCGCTGTTACTGACGTGCGTGCCGCCGCAGAGTTCGCGGCTCACCTCACCCATGGACACCATCCGGACGACGTCGGGGTATTTCTCCCCGAAAAGCATCATCGCCCCCTCATGGCGGGCGTCGGCCAGCGGCAGAAGCCGTGCACCGACCGGGACGGCGGCGAGGACGTTGCGGTTGACCATCGACTCGATCAGGTCGAGCGTCTCACGGCCGACGGCACTGCCGTGGGAGAAATCGAAGCGCAGCATGTCGGCATCGACCTTCGAGCCCTGCTGGACGGCATGGCGGCCGAGGTGGTGCTGGAGAGCGGCGTGGATCAGGTGCGTCGCCGAATGGGCCCGGCGGATCGCCGCGCGCCGGTCTTCATCGACGCTCGCCGAGACGGTGGCCCCGAGATCGAGCGTGCCACTTCGCAGGTGGCCGACGTGGAGCATGAAGCCCCCCTCGCGCTGCGTGTCGAGGACCTCGAAGCGCCCCGCTTCCGGCCACTCGAGCCAGCCGATGTCGCCGACCTGCCCCCCCGATTCGCCGTAGAACGGCGTCCGGTCGAGGACGACGGTCACCGGCGCCGGGGAATCGTCGGCGGAAAGGGCGTCGCAGAGCTGGCCGCGGGCGATGATCCCGAGCACCTTTCCCTCGGCCGAGAGCGTGTCGTAGCCGAGGAACTCCGAGCCGTGCATCGTCTTTTTCAGGGCGTCGAGGGGGCCAGAGGTGAACACCTCCACCCGGTTGCCGGCGCCCGACACCTTGCCGTGCTCGTCCATGGCCGCGCGGAACCCATCCCAATCGAAGCCGATGTTCCGCTCGGCGGCCAGCGTCTCGAGCAGCTCCGGGGGGAAGCCGTAGGTGGTGTAGAGGTCGGCCGCATCGGCACCTCCCACCGTCGCGCCGCCGGAGGACCCGAGGCCCGCAAACAGCGTCTTGATCCGCTGAAGGCCGTCGTCGATCGTCGTCATGAACGACTCTTCCTCGCGCTTGATCACCGTGGCAACGCGCTCGACGCTCTCGGCGAGCTCTGGGTAGGGGCGGGCCATGAGGCTCGCCACCATTCCCGGGAGCTTGTGGAGGAACGGCTCCTTGATCCCCATCTGCCGGCCGTCGAGAACGGCGCGGCGGAGGAGACGCTTGACGACGTACTTCTCCTCGTTGTTGCCAGGGAGGACGTTCTCGTGGATCGCGAACGTGCAGGCGCGGACATGGTCGGCGATCCGACGCATCCGCCGGCCGTCGTCGTCGGCCGGCACGTACCGCTTCGAGCAGACATCCCCCACCGCCTCGACGAGGGGCCGAAGGATATCGATGTGGAAGTTGGAATCGACCCCCTGGAGCATGGCGCAGGTCCGCTCGAGCCCCATGCCGGTGTCGATGTTGCGGCTGGGGAGCGGGGAGAGATTGTCGGGGGGCGCGCCTTTGCGGTTGAACTGCGTGAAGACGAGGTTCCAGATCTCGACATCGCTGCCGTCAGGCATCCGGTAGAAGATCTCGCTGCACGGGCCGCAGACGCCGTCGGGGCCCTGGGTGGGGGCGCTGGCGGGCCAGAAGTTGTCGTCCTCGCCCAAGCGGCTGATTCTGCCGTGGGGCACGCCGATCTCGTCGGCCCAGATCCGGAAGGCCTCGTCGTCATCTTGGTAGACGGTGATCGAGAGCTTCTCGGGGGGGATGTCGAGCCAGTTCTTCGCCGTGAGGAATTCCCACGCCCAGTGGATCGCCTCGCGCTTGAAGTAGTCGCCGAAGCTGAAGTTGCCGAGCATTTCGAAGAACGTATGGTGGCGGGCGGTTCGCCCGACGTTGTCGATGTCGCCGGTGCGGAGGCACTTCTGGCAGGTGGTCGCCTTCGTGAAGTCGAGCTTGCACTTGCCGAGGAAGTGATCCTTGAACTGGTTCATGCCGGCCGGCGTGAACAACACCGAGGGATCCCAGCGGGGCACGAGGACGTCGCTGGGGCGGCGGACGCAGCCCTTCGATTCGAAGAACGCCAAATAGGCTTCCCGCAGTTCATCGGCCTTCATGTCGGCATCGGCTCCATGGACACGGTGGGGGACAGGAGAGGAACGGAAAAAGGTCTTTCAGCGGGGGGAGCGCCGTCAGAGTCTGCGGGCCCCGCCCCGGGGAAAGGCGACATGATACACGCCTCCGCTCCCCCGCCCACGCCGGTTTGCCCACGCGAATCAGCCGAAAGTCGGCCGAGCGGAAACGACACCACCCACGAGTCGCCGCTTGGGTCGACAACTCGTGGGTGGATCGGATCGCGTCGGCCCGCCGACCCGGTCGGAGGCGGCTGGGCGGACGCGGAGTATGGAGGTCAGCGGAGGGGCCTCAAAGCCCCGGACCGCCGACCGTTCGTCGCGGGGAGATCACTCGTCGCCGTCGCCTTCATCGTCGTCGTCGGACGAGGCTGCGCCCCCCGCCTCG
>CANGGT010000240.1 GCA_947453375.1 Planctomycetaceae bacterium | reverse complement strand
GCCACGCAGCCGTGCCTCGAGGACGCCGATCTCAGGGAACGGATCGTCGCCGGCGGGAGGGGGCGTTATCCGGGGACGAACGGCAGGCTCGCCGCTGGTCGGCAGCGGGTCGGCGGAGGTGTCGGGATCACCGGCATCGACCATGTGACGGGCGATGCAGTCGACGAGATCACCGCAGGTTCGGATGCCGTGGAGCCAGTCGTCGCGGAAACGCATCTCGTAGCGCCCCTCGATGCGGGCCACAACGTCGAGGAAGGCCGCGTCATCGAGACCGGCATCGGCGAAGGTCGAGCGGTCGGAGAGGCCACCCCGGCGCCCGCGTGGCTGGACACGAGCGAGTTCCTCGAGGACCAGACGCGTGATCGCCGTCTTCGATCGGGAACGGACGAACGCCTCCATGCCCGGAAGCGATGCCGTGCCGAACGCCAATGCCTGTGCGCCGTACTCCGGCGAAAACTCCCTTGCCACGGTCTTCCACTCCCCACGCGGGCGGACGCGTCGCGTCCCTGCACGTCGGATTCCCTCCGACGCCACCGACGGCGCGTCTCCCACGCCCCGCCTGCCGTGTCCGCCACACGGCACAGGGCACTGTACAGGAATGCTTCCGTTTCGCCTCCCCCCGCCGCGAAGTGCATGCACAGGGGCGGAACGAGCGCGCGCGGGCCCATCGCAGCGGCGCCCGAAGAAAAAAGGCCCGTGTGAATCCGTGCGAGTGACAGAGCGGATGCCAATCGAAACGGTCGCACCGATCGCGGCACCGTTCCGGTACCGCGTCAGCCCGCTTCGTCGAGCTCCGATCAGGTGGCGAGCAATTTCCGCAGCACGAACGGCAGGATGCCGCCGGAGCGGAACTGGTCGAGTTCGACCGGCGTGTCGATCCTGGCGAGACACGGAATCGTCACCTTCGAGCCGTCGGGCCGCGTCGCCACGACCTCCACGGTCGACCGGGGGGTGAGCCCCTCGAACGGCACGTCAAAGGCTTCCTCGCCGGTGAGACCGAGGTCCTGCCACGGCTTGGGGAGGACCAGCGGCAACACCCCCATCCCCACGAGATTCGAGCGGTGGATCCGCTCGAAGCTCGCCGCGAGGACGGCGCGGACGCCGAGGAGCATCGTTCCCTTGGCGGCCCAGTCGCGAGAACTCCCCGTGCCGTACTCGGTGCCGGCAAGGACGACCAGCGGCGTCCCGGCGGCCCGGTATTTCACCGCGGCGTCGTAGACCGGCATCACCTCCGTGCCAGGGAGGAGGCGGGTAATGCCCCCTTCCGTCCCGGGGACGAGGAGGTTGCGGATGCGGATGTTCGCGAACGTCCCGCGGGTCATGACCCGGTCATTGCCGCGGCGGGCCCCATAGCTGTTGAAGTCGACGGGGGACACACCATGCTCGACGAGGTAGTGGCCGGCCGGGCTCACCTTGGCAATGCTCCCCGCGGGGGAGATGTGGTCGGTGGTGACGCTGTCGCCGAGGGCGAGGAGGACGCGGGCCCCCTTCACGCTCTGTGGCGGCTTGGGCTCGTGCGTCAGATCGGCGAGGAAGGGGGGCTCCTGGATGTAGGTGCTCTTCGAATCCCAGTCGTAGAGTTCGCCGCTGCTGGTCGGCACGGCGTTCCAACGCGAGTTCGAATCCCACACCTTGTCGTAGCGCTTTTGGAACTGCGCCGGCTCGACCGCCACTTCGACCGTCTTCCGCACCTCCTCGGCCGTCGGCCAGATCTCGCGGAGATAGACCGGCTTGCCATCGGAGCCAGTGCCGATCGGCTCATGGTCGAGGTCGATGTCGGTCGTGCCGGCAAGGGCGTAGGCGACGACCAGCGGCGGGCTAGCGAGCCAGTTGGCCTTCACGAGCGGATTGACCCTGCCCTCGAAGTTGCGGTTGCCGGAGAGGACGGCCGCGGCGACGAGATCCCCCTCCTGCACCCCCTTGGCGACATGATCGGGGAGGGGCCCGGAGTTGCCGATGCAGGTCGTGCAGCCATAGCCGACGGTCTCGAAGCCGAGCTTGTCGAGGTCGGTGGCCAGCCCCGACTTCTCGAGGTAGTCGGTGACGACGCGCGATCCCGGAGCGAGGCTCGTCTTCACCCACGGCTTGACGGAGAGCCCGCGGGCCACCGCCTTCCGCGCCACGAGCCCCGCGGCGACCATCACGCTCGGGTTGCTCGTGTTGGTGCAGCTGGTGATCGCGGCGATGACGACGGCGCCGTGGTGGATCGTCGAGCTGTGGCCGTTCTCCGTCACCGTGCCGGTCTTCGCCAGGGCCGCGGCATCGAGGGCGAAGCCACGCTTCGCCGTGGGGGCGGTAAGCGACTCGGCAAACGTCTTCTTGACCGCCCCGAGCGCCACCCGGTCCTGCGGCCGCTTCGGGCCGGCAAGACAGGGAACGACGGTGGAAAGGTCGAGCGACAACGTCGACGTGAACTCGGGGGTCGGGGCAGAGGCGGTGCGGAACAGCCCCTGCTCCTTCATGTAGCGCTCGACGAGTTCGACCTGCGCGTGCGGGCGGCCGGTGAGCCGGAGGTAGGTGAGCGTCTCGTCGTCGATCGGGAAGAAGCCCATCGTCGCGCCGTACTCCGGCGCCATGTTGGCGATCGTCGCCCGATCGGCGAGCGACATCCCGGCGAGTCCTGGACCGTAAAACTCGACGAACTTCCCCACCACCCCGGCCTTGCGGAGGATCTCGGTGACGGTGAGGACGAGGTCGGTGGCGGTGGCGCCGGAGGGGAGCCGGCCGGTGAGTTCGAAGCCAACCACCTCCGGCAGGAGGAGCGACAGCGCCTGGCCGAGCATCACCGCCTCCGCCTCGATGCCGCCGACACCCCAGCCGACGACGCCGAGGCCGTTGATCATCGTCGTGTGGCTGTCGGTGCCGACGAGCGTGTCGGGGACGGCGACGGGAAGCGACTTCGTGCCGTGGGCGGCCGGATCATCGCGAAGGAACACGCAACCGGCGAGGTATTCGAGGTTCACCTGATGGACGATGCCGATCGCCGGCGGGACGACGCGGAAGTTCTGGAACGCCTGCTGCCCCCAGCGAAGGAAGGCGTAGCGCTCGGCGTTGCGTTCGAACTCGATGGCGATGTTCTCCTCGAGCGCCCGGTGGGTGCCGAAGTGGTCGACCTGAACGGAGTGGTCGATGACGAGATCGACCGGCACGAGCGGATTGATCTTCCGCGGGTCTCCCCCGAGACGCTCCATCGCCGCGCGCATCGCGGCGAGATCGACGACGCACGGCACGCCGGTGAAGTCCTGGAGGACGACGCGCGCCGGCTTGAAGGGGATCTCCGACTCCGCCGGCTTGGCGGCGTTCCACGTCGCCAGCGCACGGACGTCCGCCTCGGTCACCTCGTAGTCGTCGCAGGTTCGCAGGAGCGCCTCGAGCACCATCCGGATCGAATAGGGAAGCCGGGAGGTGTTGGTCACCCCCGCGTCGTCGAGCGCCCGCAGCCGGTAGAGCGTGGCCGGCCCGGAGCCGGTCTCGAACGTGCCACGGGCGGAGAACGGATCGACGGGACGGGCGGCCATTGGCGGGGCTCCGGAGCGGTGCGGCGATGGATCAGGCAGGATGTGCCCAATGTATCGGCCATGCCACCCCCCGGCGAAGAGCCCGGCTTTCTCACTCCGACCTGGGATGGATTGTGAGAATCCTGCAAGAAATCGGTCCTGGAGCGGGAAACCTCCGTTTTCTGCGGGAAAAAAACGTTCGACACCGGGGCGCCGGTCGGCTATAGTTTGGGAGTCGCAAGCGCCGTCCGGCAGCTCGCCCCACCATCCAAGTGCTTCTCTTCAGCGGCTGTTCCCCCCCAAAGACCCACACCTCGATAGCCGCTCTTGGGCCCGTGGTTTCCCCAACCACGGGCCCTTTTCTTTTTTACGCCCCCCCCTTCTTCGACGGCCTGCCCGTCCGAGGCCTTCCTTCCGCTCGAGCCGGCCCGCGTCATGCCCGACGAAGCCCCGCCGCCGCTCGCCCCCGACGAGCCCGACTTCACCGTCGAGGAGGGTTTTGTCGTCTTCACGGCGGCGTTTCACCGCCGGCGCGGCCAGTGCTGCGGGAGCGGCTGCCGCCACTGCCCCTTTGCCCCCCGCCACGAAAAGGGCTCGACAAGCCTGTCCCCCGCCGGCCCGCGGCCGCGGGATTGAACGGGAGGGCTCACGGCCCCACCGTGGGTTGACTACAGTGGTGCGTCGTCGATCCGAAATCTTGCTCTCCGGGGGACTCCATGACCACGATCTCGCTCCGCGCCGCAGCCTTCGGTGCCATCGGCGTTTTGATCCTCTGCCTCGCTCCGATCGTCGCCCCGGCCCAAACCGCGGCCGATACGAAGGAGGAGGCGATCAAGAAAGATCACCTGGCGATCGAAGGGACGTGGCAGGCGATCGCGATCGAGGTCAACGGCAACCCCGTCGGGGCCGACGACGTCAAGAAGATCACGACCGATAACGGCCGCGACGGCGAATGGACGATCCTCGTCGAGGGGAAAGATGTCGCCGAGGGGACGAGCACGATCGATCCGACCGTGACGCCGAAGACGATCGACTTCAAGATCACCAAGGGAGCCAACGCCGGCCAGACGACCTACGGCATCTACGAGATCACCGGCAAGACGCGGCGGATCTGCCACGCCGAGCCAGGGCGGCCCCGTCCCGCCGACTTTTCCGCCGGGGCGGGGAGCGGCAGGATCCTCACCGTCTTCGAGCGCGTCGAGGCGAAGTGACGAGATGTCTCCGGACGGGAGCCGATCGATGGGCCGTTTTTTCCTTCCGAGCAAACTCATCCGCCAGCGCCGCGGCGTGTCGCTCGTCGAGTTGCTCGTCTGCCTGGCGATCATCGGGTTGATGATCTCGATGCTCATGCCGGCGATCCACGCGGTGCGGATGTCGTCGCAGCGGACGGTGTGCGTCAATCACAAGGCACAGATCAACCTCAGCCTGCAGATGTACTCCGATGCCAACAAGGCGCTCCCCCCAGCCCCGCGGCCAGGGTTTCCGAGCGGCTGGACGTGGGAGATCCTTCCGTTCATGGAGGAAGGGGCGATGCGGACGGCGATCGCCGCCGATCAGCCGATCACCGCCGCCGCCAATGCTTCCGCGGCGCGGACGCGGCCCCCGCTCTACCGCTGCGCGTTTGCGTCGTCGTGGCGATCGTCGGACGTTGCCGGTATTCTCCCGTCCGATTTCCTCGCCGTCGTCTCGGAGAGCAAACCGGGCTCACGGAAGCGCACCGACATCTCCCTCTCGATCGTTCACTCCCCGGAAACGAACACCCTCCCCTGGCCGGTGGCAGCGGAGATTTCCTGGGAGGAGTATGGCCGGCTCCGCAGCCAGGATGCCTGGAAAGTGTGGCATCCGGCGTCGTCCGGCACCGGCTTGAGCGGCCTCATCGACGGCGACGGCGCCGATTGACCGCCCCCCCTTGGCGCCTGCAACTCCTGAATGACCCATGACTCCAACTGAAGCCCCCGCCCAAGCACGTCCCCACCGGCACCGTCGCGTTCCCCCACCGGCGCCCCTTGGCGACCTTAGAGGGATGAATGTCACCGGGTTCTGCGCCGACATCGAGCGGCTCAAGGCCGACACCTACCGACAGATCGGCCCGGCCGATTTCGCCCACCTGCGACGGATTGAAACGTACGGCAAGCTCGCCACCTTGCTTGGGTATTCCACCGCCTGGGTCTTCCCCAATCCCCTCACGGCCTTTGCCCTGAGCCTCGGGCAAATGACCCGCTGGCTCCTCGCGCATCACATCACCCATCGCGGCTACGACCGGGTGCCGGGGATTCCCCCCCGCTACACGAGCAAGGTGTTCGCCCGCGGCTGGCGGCGGTTCGTCGACTGGTTCGACTGGCTCCTCCCCGCAGCCTGGGATCATGAACACAACTTCCTCCACCACTACCACACCGGCGAGGATGCCGACCCGGACGTGGCCGAACGGCACATGGAATCGCTC
>CANGGT010000239.1 GCA_947453375.1 Planctomycetaceae bacterium | reverse complement strand
GGTCACGTGGTGAGAAATCAAGGGATCAGCGTTACCCCATTGTGCAAGGCCATGGGCCTCTCCGTCCAGAGCAGAGCGAGGGCAGAAGGGCTCACAGACCCGGCCGACATTTCTCTCACCACCCATGGGAAGGGTTGGAAACACGTTTGCAGCGGAACGTGTTCGCGAAGCTATTCTTTTTGACATGAAAAAAATCTTTCCTCGTGGCTTTCACGGCCCCCTCGCTCCGGTGGTCTCCCGCCTGCTCCTTGCCGCATTGTTTGGTGGTTCCCTCGCCACGGACGCCACGCCTGCCGCAGCCGACGAAGCCCCGGCGACGCCAGCCTCGCCGGCTCCCGGCCACTCCCTTCACGGCGAGAGCTTTTCCGAGGGGCCGCGGCGCCGGCTCCCGCTCACGCCGGGATGCGGCGGCGTCCGCTTCCCCGTCACGACGGCGTCGCCCGAGGCTCAAAGCTATTTCGAGCAGGGAGTCGGTCAGCTCCACGGCTTCTGGTACTGGGAGGCGGAGCGGTCGTTCCGGACCGTCCTCCAGATCGACCCGGCCTGCGTCATGGCCCACTGGGGAATGGCGATGGCGAACATCCAGAACGAGGCTCGGGCCCGACAGATCATCGCCCGCGCCACCGGGCCAGCGTTCGACGCCGCCACGCCGCGCGAGAAGGCCTGGATCGAGGCCGCGAAGAAACTCTTTGCCGAGAAGAAGGACGATGCCGAACGGAAGACGCACGGGACGGAGTTCCTTGCCGCCGTCGAAAAGATCGCCCTCGACCATCCCGAAGACCTCGAGGCCCGGGCGTTCCTCGTCGGCTTCACCTGGTGGAACAAGAGCCGCCTGGGCCTCCCTGTGACCAGCCCCCTTGCCATCGATGCGCTCGCCCTCCAAGTGCTCGCCAAGGCGCCGCTCCATCCGATCCACCACTATCTCATCCATCTCTGGGACGGCTCGCGCCCCGCCGAGGCGATCCGCTCGGCAGCCTCGTGCGGCCAGTCGGCTCCCGGAATCGCCCACATGTGGCACATGCCGGGCCACACCTATTCCGAGCTCCAGCGCTGGCAGGATGCGGCGTGGCAGCAGGAGGCAGCGGCCCGCGTCGACCATGCCCAGATGCTCCGCGCCCATCTCTACCCCGACCAGATCCACAACTTCGCCCACAACAGCGAGTGGCTCGTTCGCACGCTCAACCATGTCGGCCGGGTGCGCGAGTCGCTCGCGATCGCCGCGAATCTCGTGGCGATGCCGCGAATCGCACGATCGAAGGAAGTGAAGCCCGATCCGGCACAGACCTTCGACGAGAACGGCAGCGCCTGGCAGTACGGCCGCGACCGGCTCTTCGAGACGATCCTGCGCTGGGAACTGTGGGACGTGGCGGCCTGTCTCGCCGACACCCCCTACCTCGAGCCGGGGCGCGACTTCGACGATCAGTGGCGGCGGGAGCAACTCCTCGCCCTGGCTGGCTACGGCCGCGGGGACCGCGATGCCGGGCATGCGGCGCTCGAGCGGCTCACCGCGATCGAGGCCCGGCTGCGGACCGAGCGCACCGACGCCGCCGCGAAGGCCGAGACCAACGCTCGCGGAAACAATCAATCCGCGGCCGAGATCTCCAAGGCGATGGCCGACGCGATGCAACCGTTCTCCGAGAAGATCGAGACGCTCCGTCGCCCGCTCGCCGAGTTGCGCCTCAACGACCATCTCGCCCATGGCCGCATCGACGAGGCCAAGCAACTTCTTCCCGAAGTCGGTGAGTTCGACAAGTCACGCCTGGCGTCGATCCACCTCGCGCTCGGCGATCCCGGCAAGGCTTGTGAAATCGCCAAGGGGCTCGCCGACGCCGAGAAGAACCAACTCGCCCCCTGGGCCCTCCTCGCCTGGATGCAGTGGAACGCCGGCCGGCGCGACGAGGCGATCGCCACCTTCCAGGAAGTGCGAAAGCTCGCCGGCCACGCCGACACCGATCTCCCGTCACTCCGTCGCCTCGCGCCCCTCGCCGAAGCGGCCGGCGTCTCCGGCGACTGGCGAACGCCTGCCACCACGGCGACCGATACCGGGGTGCGTCCCGATCTCGCCACGCTCGGGCCACCGCAGTGGCAGGCCTGGCAGGCGGGGGAGTGGAGCGCCGTGAGCGTCGCGGGGGAGCCGGTGACGGCCGCATCACTCCGCGGCCGAGCGCACGTGGTGATCCTCACCCTCGGCCAGGCCTGCACCCACTGCAATCAACAGGTGAAGGCGTTCGTCGACAAGGCCGCGGCCTTCGAGAAGGCGGGGCTGCCGATCGTGATCGTGAGCACCGACTCCCCGACCGACATCCGCGATTCCGGCGAAACGCTCCCCTACCCGGTCCATTCCGGCGCCGATGGCGCGGCCTTCCGCGCGCTCGATGCCTGGGATGATTTCGAGGCAAAGCCGCTCCACGCCACCTGCTTCATCGCCGCCGACGGGCGGATGCGCTGGCAGCATGTCGGCTATGAGCCGTTCATGCTCCCAGACTTCCTCCTCGAGGAGTCGCACCGGCTCTTGGCGATCCCTGAGAACCCGGAGTGCCTTCAGCGACGGTGAGTGGGCTTACGCAATCGAGCCGTTGCTCTCGCCGTCGGCGCCGTCGGCGTCTTCACCGTCCACTTCCTCGTCGTCGGCAAACTCTTCGTCGTCATCCCACGGCCAAAAGAACATCTGCACCTGACGGAGGACGATCGACTCCTCGCCGTCCTCTCCTTCCTCCTCGTATTCAACCTGGAAGAGGATCCCTTCGAAGCTCTGCAGGTTCGCCAGCGCCACCTCGCTGAGGAGCACCGTCTTCTCGTCGATCCGTTCCGCGGTGACGAAGCCGTAGGCGGTCATCTCCCCCTGCACCTCGACGTGCTCGGCATCGTCGAAGACGTCGGACTCGCCCTGGATGTGGAAGTGGGGCATCGGAGGGGATTCCTTTCGGTGGTGGGCGGACTTGAGGTGCGAGGCCAGAGCATACACCGTCGCGGGACGACGCCAACGGCGAGCCTTGGCGCCGGGGGCATTCCCGCCCCGGCTCGCCCTTCCAGGGCCGCCTCACAGCGCCAAACTGGCGTAGGCGAGGAGCGACGCGAGGACGACGACGCCCCCCTCGACGGCGTTTCTCCCCCGGCTCACCGGCAGCATCGCAAGCACGACCGCCAGGATCAGCGCGGCCACGACGCACTCCACCCCCAACACCTTGGCGGTTGCCTGCTGCGAGGCCCGGATGGCGAGGAACAGCCCTCCGACCAGCCCTCCCCCGGCCACTCCCTGCCACCGTTCTCCCCGGCCGAGGCGGAGCGCCACGAGGCTTGCCAGATGCATCGTGAAGGGAAAGTAGAGCTCGCGGTTACCGGTGGCCCAGAAGAGGGCCAGCCAGACGAGGCACGGCGCGACCATCGCCAGGGACGCTGGACGGAGATCGACGACAGCCAACGCGGCGATCGCCGTGGCGCCGATCGCCGTCCAGGGCCATCCCCCCCAGCTCTGCGTGGCCGCGAGGAAGAGGATCTCCAGGGCGACGAAGATGGCGATCGATACGCGTGTCATCCGGGCAGCCGCTTCCGGGGAAAATGGATGGCAAGGCCGGATCATGCCGGCTCGCGTTCACCCGCGATTCGACCGCGCCGTGACCGGGCCCATCGACCGCTGGATCTCGGCTCACACCAACGGCTCAATGCCGCAGCGGTGCCGGCGTCGCTGCCAGTGTACTCGAAGACCTTGTCGCTGATCCCCGTCCCCGCCACCGGGGCTATCCGTCCTAACGGTCGCGGACGTGCGCGAGGGGCAAGGAACCGGTCGGCGTGCCGATGCAATGCTACGATGACGACCATGAACGCCACACCGCCAGCCATGCCCCGCCGTCTCACCCTCGATGACCGGATGGAGCTCGGCCGGCAGCAGGCGCGGGATCTGCCGCTGGCGCACCTTGGCGATCCGCCGGTCCGGGATCGCCGGCCAGACATCGTCGACATGCTCCAAGCCGAGGGGCGTGACCGGCTCCCCGAGCTTCTCCCGCTGCGGCATGCCCGCATGGCTGCCTGTCCGCTCGCCACGCTTCGCGGCTCCGCCGGATTGATGGCCGCCACGCTCGGGGGCCGGGCGAGCACGAATCTCATCGTGCAGCTCTGTGGCGACGCCCATTTGTCGAACTTCGGCATCTATGCCTCGCCCGAGCGGGATCTCGTCTTCGACGTCAACGATTTCGACGAGACCCACCCCGGTCCGTTCGAATGGGACGTCCTCCGGCTGGCGACGTCGTTCGTGACCTGCCTTCACGCCCGGGACGAGCCGGGCAAAGCCGCCGCCCTGGCTCGCCGCGTGGCCACGACCTACCGCAACTCGATCCGAAATCTCTCCGAGAAGCCGACGGTGGGGGCGCTCTACGAACGGATGACGGCCGCCGACATCGAGAGTCTGGCGGGGGAATCCGATTCCGCAGCTCCGGCCAAGGATGCGGCGGCCGTATTCGAGAAGGCCAGACGTCGCACGCAGGAGCGGGCAATCGCAAGGCTCACCGAGGAGGTCGACGGCCAGCGGCGATTCAAGTCGAAGCCTCCCGTGCTCGTGCGCTGCGACGACGAGGCCCGACGCGCCAGTCTTGCGGCCGGCTATCAGGCCTACATCGAGACCCTGCCGCCCGAGCACCAAGCCATCGCCAGCCGCTACGCGTGGATCGACTTCGCGACGAGGGTCGGCGGGGTGGGAAGCATCGGCACCCGCTGCTTCGTGGTCCTCCTCGAGGGGCGTGACGCCGACGATCAGATCATCCTCCAGACGAAGGAGGCGACGCAGTCGGTGCTCGCGCCGCACGTGAAGTCGACGGGCGCTTTCCCAAGGATCGCCCACGAGGGGCAGCGGATCGTCCGCGGCCAGAAGCTCATGCAGGCGGTGTCCGACCTGTTCCTCGGCTGGGTCGATGGCGTCTCCGACCCACACCGCCACTTCTACGGGCGGCAACTTCACGACATGAAGGGGGCCTTCGACGTCGAATCGGCCAAGTTCGCCACGCTCGAACTCTACGCCGACCTCTGCGCCCGCACGCTGGCCCAGGCCCACGCCCGCAGCGGCGACACGGTGGCCATCGCTGCCTATCTCGGTGAGGGAAAGGCGTTTGCCGACGCGGTGGAGGTGTTCTCGGTGGCCGAGTCCCACTTCGTGGCCGGCGACCACAAACGGCTCACGGAAGCAATCGCTGCCGGCGACTTGCCCGCCGCTGACATCGAGGATGCCTGAGGGCTGCACCGCCCACCACGACGCCGCCGGAAAAAACTCCGTAAGCGTCAGCGAGCGCGACACTGCCCGCTCCCGCTCTCGCGCACCAATCCCCACAGAAGGGAAAGGAGAGCGGCAAGCCGGCCGTCAGACCCCGGCGGCCGGGGGCACGACCGGCGGCTTGTTCGCCTGGCGGAGGAGGCGATCGTGGCTGGTCTGCATGCACTGGGGGTGCGTGCCGCTACGAGAGTAGGTCGCCATGCCGCAGACCGGACAGCGGGGACGCGGCGCTGCACCTGCAGCCAACGGCGGGATGGGCTTCTTGTGAGACATGGGAGCCCTCTTGAAGTGGTGCGGGATGAACGGGTGGAGCGAGAAACGATCAAGGGAGCGTCGGAGGGAACGGTCCACAGACCGTCCCCCACCGACGCTCACCGTTGATCAGAGCCTGGATTAACGACGGCCGCCGCCGCCA
Source organism: Planctomycetaceae bacterium (assembly GCA_947453375.1). Taxonomy (GTDB): domain Bacteria; phylum Planctomycetota; class Planctomycetia; order Pirellulales; family UBA1268; genus QWOP01. The sequence goes on along the minus strand of CANGGT010000239.1, from coordinate 283 downwards.
AACCCACCCGGACGCTCTTCGCGCGGCCGCGCTTCGTTGACAACGAGCCGACGCCCGTCGACATCGCGGTCGTGGAGCGCCTGGATCGCGGCCTGAGCGGCCTGATCATCGGCCATTTCCACGAAGCCGAAGCCCTTGCTCCCGCCGGTCTCGCGATCCATCACCACCTGGGCCGAGCGGACGGTGCCGTACTCGGTGAACAAGCTTTCCAGGGATGCGTTGGTGACCTTGTAATTCAAATTACCTACGTACAGTTTCTTTGCCATGTCGCGTTTCGTTCTCG
>CANGGT010000238.1 GCA_947453375.1 Planctomycetaceae bacterium | reverse complement strand
GCACCCACGATGTTCCCGGAATCGTCGGCATGGCGACGGCGGCTGAACTGGCGGTGGCGGAACTGGCGGCCGACGTGCCGCGGATGCGCCGGCTTCGCGATCGGCTCATGGCGGAACTGGCGGCGGGGATCGACGGGCTGGTCCTCAACGGCCCGCCGCTCGATGCGATCCTCGCCGACGGCTCGACCTTGCGCCTCGTGAACAATCTCAACGTCCGCGTCCCCGGCGTCGACGGTCAGACGCTCCTGGCGACGCTCGATGCCGAAGGGCTCGCGGTCAGCTCAGGGAGCGCCTGCTCCTCGGAGCACCCCCGCCCGAGCCATGTCCTCCTCGCCCTCGGGCTCGACGACGACGAGGCCCGCTCGAGCCTCCGCTTCGGCCTCTCTCGGTTCACCACCGAGGAGGAAATCGACACGGCCAGCCGGCTCGTTGTCGCCGGGGTCGCCCGGCTGCGGTCGCTCGGGGGGTGAACTCGGGGCGGAGTTTCGGGGGGCCGGCGGCGGCGGATCCCAGGCTTTGCCTGCCGGGGGCGTCGGGGTAGAATAAAAGCAGGCCCGGATGCTGAAACTTGCGGCCGCTCTTCGAAGGCGGTTCAACCGCGGTCGATCCGCCGCCAGCCTGTCTGCGGTCGTCTGAAACCCCCGTATCCCCGTTCCGCTCGGAGACAACGCACCATGTCGGTCATGCTCACGGAGAAGGCAGCCAACGAAGTCAAGAAGATCATGGCTGACCAGAAGTACGACGAGAAAACCGTGCTTCGCATCGGGGTCGCCGGTGGTGGCTGCAGTGGCTTCCAGTACTCGCTCGGCTTCGACACGGCGTTCGATCCCAAGGCCGACACCCGCACCGAGCAGCACGGCGTCGGGATCGTGGTCGACAAGAAGAGCGACCTGTTCCTCGACGGCACGACCCTCGACTTCCACGAGGGGATCGACAAGCGCGGCTTCACCTTCAACAATCCCAATGCCAAGAAGAGCTGCGGCTGCGGCAGCTCGTTCCAGGCCTGATCGGTCACCCGGTTTTTCCCGCGTCGGTCGGGGCCGGCTTGACCGGCTCCGACCGACGTTTTTTTGGGGTGACGGTCGTGGACCGGTTTCAAAAGGAGGCGGTGTGGCGACGCGACACGAGAAGGTCCAGATCGTCGGCATCGGTGACGACGGCGTCGACGGCATGACGGCCCAGGCGCGGCGGCTCCTCGAGGCGGCGGAGGTGCTCCTCGGCCCGGAGTCGTGCGCGGCGCTTCTCCCCCCTGCGATCGCCGGCCGGCTGGAAGTGTCCACCGGGCTCGAAGATCTCGTCGAGCGGATCGAACGCCATGCCGGGAGCAAGGTGGTCGTCCTTGCCTCGGGCGATCCCCTCTTCTACGGCACCGCGCGCTATGTCTGCGGCAAACTCGGCAAGGAGCGGTTCGAGGTCGTGCCGCACGTCAGCAGCATGCAGCTGGCGTTTGCCCGGGTGAAGGAAGGATGGGAGGAAGCGTTTCTTGCCAACCTCTCCGGCCAATCGATCGAGCGGGTCATCGATCGCGTCCGCACGAGCGACACCGTCGGCCTGTTCACGAGCGAGCAGTGGCCGCCGGCGGCCGTGGCCCAGGCGCTCCTCGACGAAGGGATCGACTCCTTCCAGGCCTATGTCTGCGAGAACCTCGGCTCCCCCGACGAGCGCGTCACGCAAGGGAGCCTTGCCGACATCGCCAAGGAATCGTTTGGCCCGCTCAATGTCATGATCCTCGTGCGGAAGTCGCGGGCCATCGACAAGCCGGGACAGGCCGGCACGCGTCTGTTCGGCAATCCCGACGATTCCTTCCTCCAATCGCGCCCCAAGCGCGGGCTGCTCACGCCGGCCGAGGTGCGGAGTTTGGCGCTCGCGGAACTCGGTCTCACCCCCACGAGCGTCGTTTGGGACGTCGGCGCCGGGAGTGGGTCGGTGGGGCTCGAGGCGGCACGGATCGCGCGGGACGGGCAGGTTCATGCCATCGAGATGGATCCCGACGATCACCGCCTCATCCTCGCCAACGCAGAACGCTTCGGCGTTACGAATCTTCACGCCGTGCTCGGTCGGGCCCCCGAAGCCTGGGCCGGGCTCCCCGATCCCGACGCGATCTATGTCGGCGGCAGCGGCCGCGACGTGGCGATGCTCGTCGAGGAGGCTTGGAAGCGACTCAAGTCCGGCGGTCGGCTCGTCACCGCCTGCAACAGCATTGAAAATCTCGCCGCGGTCCACTCCCTCCTCCGGGCCCGGTCGGCCGACACGGCCCACTGGCTCGTGACGATCGCCCGCGGGATCGAGCAGCTCGACCGGATCCGGTTCGAATCGCTCAGCCCCGCCTTCCTCATCGCCGCCACGAAGCCCTGAAAGATTGCCGGTGTGCCCCGTGATTCATCCCGATCACTCCCAGCGCCCCGCCGTTCCGGTGCTCCCGCGCGGGACGTCGATCCTCACGGAGCCGGAGGGAAGCTCCGGCACGCTCGACGTGATCGCCGTCGGCGCCCATCCGGATGATGTCGAGATCGGGTGTGGCGGCACGCTCTCTCTCCTGGCAGCCCGCGGAGCGCGGATCGGGATCGTCGATCTCTCCGATGGTGAGCCGACGCCCCGCTCGAGCGGGCCGGAGGAGCGGATGGCCGAGGCGCTCGCCGCGGCCCGGGCCCTCGGCGTGGTCCACCGCGAGCACCTCGGCTTCCCCAACCGCCGGCTCTTCGATGCCTTCGAGATTCGCGTGGCGCTTGCCAGGGTCTTCCGCCGCCACCGCCCCCGGCTCGTCCTCGGCCTCGGCGACCGCACGCCGCTGGCCTCCCCCGATCATGCCCAGGCGCTGGCGATCACGGAGGCGGCCGTCTTCTATTCGCGGCTGTGCAAGTGGGACGACGTCTTCGACGGCCTGCCGGTGCACACCGTCCCGCAACTCCTCTCCTACTTCCTCACCCCCAGCGTTCCGCAGATCCCCACCGGCCACTTCCCCCTCGTCGTCGACATCGACGGCCATCTCGACCGCAAACTCGACTCCATCGCCTGTTACCGCTCGCAGTTCCCCCCCGAGAAGGCCCACATCCATGCCCGCGTGCGGGCCTCCGCCGAGGTGATCGGGGCGATGGGCGGCTGCGGCGCCGGTGAGCTCCTCGCTTCGAGCCGGGTGCCCTGTACCAACGACCTCCTCGGCCTCCTCTTCCCCCAGCCGGCGCCTTCCCCGGTGGTGGTGCCACGATGAGTGCCACCACCCCCGACCACGTCGATGCGATCGTGATCGGCGCCGGGATCAGCGGCCTCGCCGCTGCCTCGGAACTCGCCCAGGCAGGCTGCCGGACGATCGTCCTGGAGAAGTCGCGCGGGATCGGCGGGCGGATGGCGACGCGGCGCGTGGGCGCGGCCGTCTGCGACCATGGAGCCCAGTTCTTCACCGTCCGCACCCGGGCCTTCGGCGCGACGGTGGCCGATGCCCAGGCCGCCGGCGCGGTGCGCCCCTGGTGCGACGGTTTCTCACGTCTGGCCGACGCGGCAGCGGCGCTCGAGTCGGCGGGCGACGGGCACGCCCGATGGTGTGGCACGCGCGGCATGACCGATCTCCCCAAGCGGCTCGCCGCAGGCCTTCCGGAAAATCTCGTCGAGATCCGCACCGGCGTCCGGGCCGCGGCGGTCGGAATTGTCGCTGGCGGCGTCATGGTGACGCTCGAGGCGAAGGAGGGTGAGGTTCCAAGAGTGCTCGGCGCCCGCGGCCTCATCCTCAGCTGCCCGGTGCCGCAGAGCCTCGATCTGTTCGCCGCGGGGCATGCCCTCGGGGCGCTCGATGGCGCCGCGGTCGAGACGCTCCGCGGGATCGACTACGACCCCTGCTTCGCCCTCATGCTCGTCCTCGACCGGCCGTCGCAGGTGCCGCCGCCGGGGGGCCTTCAATTCGCCTCGGGCCCGATCTCCTGGATCGGCGACAATCTCCAAAAGGGGATCTCGACCGTTCCGGCGCTCACGCTCCACGGCTCCGGTGACTTCAGCCGAGAACGGTTCGATGCCGATCCGGCGAGCGTCACCGCCGAGCTCGAGTCGCTCGCCGCCGCTTGGATCGGCGGAGCGACGATCGTCGATCGCTCGCTCCAGCGGTGGAAGTTCGCCCAGCCGCGCGTCATCGTGCCGGCACCGCTCGTGTCGCCATCCGCCACGCCGCCGATCGCCTGTTGCGGCGACGCCTTCAAGGGGCCGCGGGTCGAGGGGGCCGCCTGCAGCGGTCAGGCGACCGGGCGATGGATGGGGCGGCTGCTCGTGGACGGGCGCTGACTCGGGCGAGAGTGCCGCGGGGGTGGCGCGGGGCGGCCGGCTGGCATCGCCCGGCTTGCATCCCGATGGGGTCGCACCTGAAGATGGTGGCCGTCAGGGGGTGATCGAGCGATCCGTGCCCCCGCCTTCCTGTCCGATCCCCGGAGATTCCATCCATGGCCGTGTCCAAGCTCCTTCCCGAAGTCGAAAAGTTCCTCTCGTCGGCACCGCTCAAGGGAATCGTGGGAGGCAAGGACGTCGCCGGCTCCGCTGGCGAGACGATGAAGACGATCGATCCGGGGAGCGGCAAGACGCTCGCCGAGTTCTGCTGTCTCTCTCCTGAGGACGTCGACCGGGCCGTCGGCGCTGCGGCCCACGCCTTCAAGAAGAGCGGCTGGGCGACGATGCCCGCCAACGAGCGGGGCGCGCTCCTCCACCGCCTCGCCGACGCCGTCGAAAAGCACAAGCCGATCATCGGCCAGATCGAGGCCCTCGACGCCGGCAAGATCCACGCCCACGCCCTCGGTGACGTGCAGAACCTCATCGACACGCTCCGCTACTTCACCGACATGGCCCTCCATGTCGAGCACCGCACGACGCTCGCCGTCTCCGGCCACGATGCCCGCACCGTCCGCCATGCCTGGGGCCCGTGCGGCTTCATCTTCCCCTGGAACTTCCCCTTCCTCCTCATCGGCTGGGGTGTGTCGCCGGCCCTCGCCGCCGGCAACACCGTCGTCATCAAGCCCGCCGAGGACACGCCCCTCTCGGCGATCTACCTCGGTCAGCTCGCCCGTGAGATCGGCCTCCCCGACGGCGTCATCAACGTCATCCCCGGCACGGGGAGCGGCGCCGGCGCCGCCCTCTCGAAGCACCCCGGCCTCAAGCACATGAGCTTCACCGGATCGCCCGAAGTGGGGCGGCTGGTCGGTCAGGCCTGTGGCCACAACCTCGTCCCGGTCAAGCTCGAACTCGGCGGCAAGGGGGCGGCAGTCGTGTTCGAGGATGTCGACGTCGCCGGGACGGCCCAGAAGCTCGTCAATGCGATCACGTTCCACTCGGGTCAGGTCTGCTGCGACGCCACCCGCTGGATCGTCCACAAGAAGATCTACGCGGACTTCGTCGACGAGTGCAAGTCGCGGCTGCGGAGCGTCCACGTCGGCTATCAGATGGACGACGCCTCCAGCATGGGACCGGTCGTCAACGCCAAACAGCGGCAGCGCGTCCTCGGCTACCTCGAGAAGGGGCAGGCCCAGGGCGCCGAGGCGGTGCTTGCCGGTGGCGCTGCGGAGGTCTCCGGCCATGACGGCTTCTACGTGAAGCCGGCGCTCCTGGCCGGCACGCTCGACAACGTCGCCGCCCGTGAGGAGATCTTCGGACCGGTCGCCTACATCGCCCAGTTCGGCAGCGAGGACGAGGCGGTCTCGATGGCCAACGACACCGACTACGGCCTCGCCAACAGCGTCTGGACGAGCGACCTGTCGCGGGCTAATCGGGTCGCCGAGTCGATGGTCGCGGGCAACAGCTGGATCAATGCCCACAACGTCTTCCCACGCGGCGTGCCCTACGGCGGCGTGAACAAGAGCGGCATGGGGGGCGGAGTGCTGTCGATCGAGACGCTCCTCGACTACTACCGGACACAGTCGGTCGTCCGCCCGCTGTGATCCATCTGCGATTCGCACCCCGTCGGTCGCCCGTCCGGGCGGCCGACGGGTTTTTTTG
>CANGGT010000237.1 GCA_947453375.1 Planctomycetaceae bacterium | reverse complement strand
TGGCGCTTGCCGGCACGATCCCTTCCCTCGAGGAGATTCGCCGCTTCGAGGCCGATACGAAGCCGGGGGCGGTCGATCGGGCGCTCGCGACGCTCCTCGCCGACCGTCGGTCGGCCGACGCGCTCGCCCGCCGTCTGGCCTCGCCCTTGGTGGGGGATGAGAAAGGCGAGTTCATCGTCTTTCGCCGTGACCGCTTCACGACGTGGCTTGCCGATCAGATCGGAGCCAACCGCCCCTGGGACACGACGGTGCGCGAGATGGTCTCCTCCCGTGGTCTGTGGACCGACACCCCGGCGGTGAACTTCATCACCCAAGCGGCGGCCAACGGCGTCATCGATGCCGACAAACTCGCCGGCCGGGTGTCGCGGGTGTTCCTCGGGGCACGGCTCGATTGTGCCCAGTGCCACGATCATCCGTTTGCAGCCTGGAAGCAGGGGGAGTTCGAGGGATTGGCTGCCAGCTTCGCCCAGGCGAAGCTCTCGCCGGTCGGCGTCGAGGATGACCCGGCGCGCGTCCACCGGATCGAGCGCACGTCGGTGGCGGCGCTGGCCACCGCGATGACCGGAGCGGGGCGGAACGTGCCTCCACGAGTGCCGTTCGGGGCGGAGTGGCTGGGCACCGGCGGCACGCACCGCGAGAACCTCGCGGCCTGGGTGATCCACGCCGACAACCGGCGCTTCGATCGAGCGATCGCCAATCGGATGTGGGGCATCCTGTTCGGGAAGGCCTGGCACGAGCCGGTGGACGACATCCCCGATCCTGGGCCGACGTCGAGCCCCGATGACCTCCTCGACCTGCTCGCCGACGATTTTCGCGAGCACGGCCGTGATCTCCGCCGCCTGATCGCGGTGATCGCCGCGACGGAGTCGTTCCGACTGGCGTCGACCCATCCCGACCTGGCGTCCCCCGAGGGATGCGCGCGGGTTGCGGCCACGTGGGGTGCCTTTCCACTTTCCCGCCTCACCCCCGATCAGATGATCGGGGCGATGGTGGCGACGACGTCTCTCCAGACGATTCAACGCGACTCCCACGTCCTCACGCGGTTGATCCGATTCTTTCGGGAGACCGACTTCCTCCGCGAGTATGGCCAGGTGATCGATTCCCAGGGGGGCTCGCTCCCGGCGACGATCCCGCAGGCGCTCGTGCAGATGAACGGCAAGCTCGCCCGGGAGATGGTCGAGGCCAACGCGGTCACGGCGACCGGGAGGATCGCCGGTATGGCCGCCGATGATGTCGCCCGGTTGGAAGTGGCGTTCCTCGTCGCCCTCACTCGCCGTCCGACGTCGGAGGAGCGGGAATCGCTCCTGCCTCTTTTGAACCTCGCGGAATCGAGGGGGCGGGGGCTCGAGGATGTGATGTGGACGCTCTTCAATTGTCCCGAGTTCTCCTGGAATCACTGAGGCCCCCGATGCCACCACGCTTCCGGAGATCTGTCGGGCCGCGGCACGGGTGTTTCGCGCCAATGCCGACGGGCCGGCGCTCGGTGCTCCTCGCCGCCGCGTCGCTCGGGCTGTCGTTCGCGCTGCCGGCGCTTCCTGCCCGCGCGGCGCGGCGCCGCGGTAGCGAGCGGCCTCGGTCGCTCCTGGTCGTCTGGCTCGCCGGCGGCCCGAGCCAATTGGAGACGTTCGATCCCCATCCCGGCGCGGCCGCCGGAGGCCCGACGCAAGCCATCCCCACGGTCATCCCCGACGTGCAGATCGCCGCCGACTATCCCCGGCTCGCGGAGGTTCTCGATCGCTTCGCCCTCGTTCGGTCGCTGGTGTCGAAGGAGGGAGACCACGAGCGCGGCCAGTACACCGTAAAGACCGGCTACCGTCCCGATCCGACCGCCATCCATCCGGCCCTTGGCGCGATCGCGGCCCACGAGCTTCCCACGCCTGGCCTCGAACTTCCCCGCTTCATCGCGCTCGGGGGGGCAGAGTTTCCCTCGCGCGGCGGCTATCTCGGGAGCGAGTTCGATCCATACCGGGTGTTCGCGCCGGGACAGAAGGGACAGAATCTCGTGCCGCACGTCGCGGAGGATCGTCAATCGCGCCGGCTCGGCGCCCTTGACGCGCTGACGCGGTCGTTCGAGACCGGCCGAGGCGAGGCGGTCCGCCGCACGTTCCACGAGCACACGCTCCGCGAGGCCCTCACGCTCATGACCTCGGAGCAACTCGCCGCGTTCGATCTCGACGGCGAGCCGCAGGCCGTGAAGGATCGCTACGGTGAGAGTGACTTCGGTCGTGGTTGCCTCGTCGCCCGGCGGCTTGTCGAAGCGGGGGTGAGGAGCGTCGAGATCACGCTCTCCGGCTTCGACACCCATGCCCGCAACTTCGCCGGCCACAGCGCCCAGGCGAAGCTCCTCGACCCGGCGCTGGCCGCGCTCGTCGGCGATCTCGAGGATCGCGACCTCCTCGATTCGACGGTCGTGCTCGTGATGGGGGAATTTGGTCGCACGCCGTCGATCAATCCGCTCGACGGCCGCGATCATTGGCCCCACGGGTTTTCCTGTCTCCTCGGTGGGGCCGGGATCGCCGCCGGTCAGGTCATCGGGAGCACCGACCCCGAAGGGGTGGCGAAGCAGCCGAGCGATCCGGTCGAGATTCCCGACCTCGCCGCGACGGTCCTGGCCGCCCTCGGCATCGACTTCGCCCGGGAAGTGGCGACGCCGGTGGGCCGGCCGATGAAGCTCTCCGCCGGCGCTCCGCTGGCGAAGCTTCTGCGTGGTGAGGCGTGAGGCCAGCAGCTGCTCTGGCTGCCGAGCGCCGCCCCGGATAGGCTTTTTCTTCCACGAGGGGAGCGTTTCGGGGGAAAAGCGATGCTCGACATCAGCGGACCACCATCTGGGGGCGGACGCGCGCAGCGATTCTGCGACGGCCTGTCGCGCCGCAGCCTCCTCCGTATTGGCTCGCTTGCCGCGCTCGGTGGGGGCGCGTCGGGCGGCTGGTCGCTCCCCTCGATCCTCGCTGCCGACGCGGCCGCGGGGAAGCGATCGAACCCGAAGTCGGTGATCATGATCTACCTCGTGGGGGGCCCTCCTCACCAGGACATGTTCGATCTCAAGCCCCAGGCCCCGCAGGAGTTTGCCGGGCCGTGGCGGCCGGTGGGGACGAACGTTCCCGGGATCGAGATCTGTGAGGCCTTCCCCGGGCTCGCCAAGATCGCCGACAAGTACACGCTCATCCGCTCGCTCGTCGGCAATCAGGCCGATCACGACGCGGCGCAAGTGTTCCACGGCCGCGACACCCGCAAGACGAAGCCGGCCGGGGGCTGGCCGCAGTTCGGCTCGATGGTCTCGAGCCTCCAGGGAGCTGCCACGCCCACCACACCGCCGTTTGTGAGCCTCTGCTACCCCTGCACGCACGGGCCCTACAACGAGCCGGGGGCCGGGTTCGTGGGGGCCGCCCACTCGCCGTTCCGGCCACTGGGCCCGGCCCGCGACGAGCTCGTCCTCAAGGGGATCTCCCTCGACCGCCTCCACGATCGCCGCCGCCTCTTGGAAAGCGTCGACCGGCTCCGCCGCGACGTCGACGTGACGACGAACATGCGCGGGATGGACGCCTTCACCGAGCGGGCGCTCGGGCTGCTGACGTCGTCGGCCCTCGCCGACGCCCTCGATCTCTCCAAGGAGGATCCTCGGGTCGTCGAGCGTTACGGCACCGGCGATCCGACGGTGTTCATGGACGAGAACGGCGCGCCGCGGGTGCCGCAGAGCATGCTTGTCGCCCGGCGCCTCATCGAAGCCGGAGTCCGCGTCGTCACCCTCAACTACAGCAAGTGGGACTGGCACGGCGGCCCGGGCAATTCGCTCTTCAAGCGTGAGGCGGAGGATTTTCCCGTCTTCGACCAGGCGCTCTCGGCGCTCGTCGAGGATCTCCACGCCCGCGGGCTCTCCGACGACTGTGCGGTCGTGGTGTGGGGGGAGTTCGGTCGGACGCCGAAGATCAGCAATATCGTCGGCCGCGACCACTGGCCGCAGGTCAACTGTGCCTTCCTTGCCGGCGGTGGCATGCGACATGGGCAGGTGATCGGCGCTACCGACCGGATCGGCGCCGAGGCGATCGCCCGCCCCGTCACCTTCGGCGATGTCTACGCCACTCTCTTCCATCACCTCGGGATCGACGTCCAGACGACGACGCTCACCGACAACCAGGGGCGCCCGCAGTATCTCGCCGATGACGGCGGAAAGGTGATCCGCGAACTGGTGTGACGCGAGCGCGGCGCGTTCGGGCGATGTTCACGTCAGCGGCCAACTCGCGGCGAGGGCCATCGTGGCAACGAGGCCGACGGTGCCCTCGATCGCCACCATGACGCTCGCGGTCTTCAGCGTCTCCGTCTCGGTCATCCCGGTCATCCGCGAGATCACCCAGAAGCCGCTGTCGTTCATCCACATGCCAGGCTTCGACCCGCAGCCGATCGCCAGGGCCACGTAGACCTCGTGATAGGGAAGGCTGGCGGCGTCGGCGATCGGCGCGATGATCCCGACGGCGGTGATCATCGCCACCGTGGCCGACCCTTGAGCCGCGCGGATGAGCACCGTCACCCCCCAGGCGATCGGGAGGAGCAGGAGGGCGTGGGCTGGCACTGCCGCCGCTGTCAGGTCGGCCATTCCGGCCTGGCGAAGCGCGGCGCCGAGGGCCCCGCCGGCGGCGATCACGAGAATGATCTCTCCCCCTTCGAGAACAGCGGCGGCGACGGCTTGGCGAACCTTCTCCCGGCTCGCCCCCGGCCGGCAGGCGAGGAGGAGGATCGCGGCGGCGGCCGAGACGGTGAGGGCGAGATTCTTGTCGCCGACGACATGGACGATGCGGGCGACGGAGGCCGGGATACCAGCGATCGAGTCGACGGCGGAGTCGGCGCTGATGAGCACCACCGGGAGGAGGATCGGGAGGAGCGAAGCCCATAGCGGCGGAAGTGGCTGCGTCGTCGTCGGGCCGGCCCCTCCGTCACCGGCCGTCCGCAGCGGGATCGCGAAGCGCCGGTCGGCCCACGCGGCATACCCGTAGCCGGCAAGCGCCGCGATCGCGCCGACGATCATCCCTTGCCGCATCATCAGGGCGATGTCGATCCCCATCTCGTCGGCGACAAACAGCGGCCCCGGGGTGGGCGGGACGAGCGAGTGGGTCATCGTCGCCCCGGCGACGATCGAGAGGACGAGGAGCACTCCGTGCCGCCGCGTCTCTCGCCAGGAGGCCTTGGCCAGGGGGAGGAGAAGATAGAAGACCGCCTCGGCGAACATCGGGATGCCGAGGAGGAAGCCGGCCCCGAGGAAAGCGAACGCCGCCCGCTTCCGCCCCACGAGCCGCTCGATCGCGGTCACGATCCGCTCCGCACCGCGGGCCTCCATGAGGCATTGCCCGAGGATCGAGGCCATGGCGATGAGGATCCCGATGTCGTGGGCCGTCTTCCCGAATCCCTCGGCCACCCGGCGGCCGATCGGGAGGTTTGCTGCTTCGCCGAGCCGGTCGGGCGGGGTCAGCGCTGCCACGACCAGGGCCGTCACGATGAGGACGAGGAACGGATGGAGTCGCGCCCACAGCACGCCGGCGAGGACGAGCAGCATCGCGACAGTGAGGATCACGAGTGGAGGCACGGAACGTTTTCCCGGAGGGGCGATCGGAAGACTACACTGCCGGGCCCGTTTTGGGTTTTCATCCTCCCGGGCCAACTCCGATGGCTTTGCATTCCGCCGTGCCCGCTCCGAAGTCGCCCGAGGATCTGCGCTCGCGGCGTTGGTTCGCGCCGGACGACCTGCGGAGCTTCGGCCACCGCAGCCGGATCGCGCAGATGGGGTATTCCGGCGACGAGCTCCGCGACCGCCCCGTGATCGCGATCCTCAACACGTGGAGCGATCTGGCGCAGTGCCACACCCACTTCCGGGAGCGCGCCGACGAGGTGAAGCGGGGCGTCTGGCAGGCGGGGGGATTTCCGGTCGAGATCCCGGTCCTTTCGCTCTCGGAGATGTTCGTCAAACCGACGGCGATGTTCCATCGCAACCTCCTCGCGCTCGAAGTC
>CANGGT010000236.1 GCA_947453375.1 Planctomycetaceae bacterium | reverse complement strand
TCCGCTCCGTGCCGAAGGTGCTCGATCGACGCCGCAGTCCATGGACGGCGTAGCCCTTCGAGACGAGGAGTTCTGCAAGGTAGGAGCCGTCCTGACCGGTCACCCCGGTGATCAACGCGCGCCGCTGCATCGAAGCTGTTCCTGGTGTCTTGGCCATGATCTCGCCATCCGTGGCTTTGTCGGGGAGTCGCTCAGCCGGGATACACGCCCGCGCCGGGACCTCATGGCGGGACGGTAGCAGGGGTGTTCCGGAAGCCCAAGGCCATTTCGGCGCGAGACTTCGACCCTGATTGGGGGGTGAGCCCACGCGCTGCGGCGGCCTCCCGGCATGCCCGCTTCAGGCACTGCGACGCAAGGCCGCCGGCAGCAGGCTGGCATACACCTCGGCATAGCCGCGGGCCATCCGCTGCCAGGAGAAGCCGCGGGCATGCGACTGACAGCGTGTGGCGGCCTCGGGATCGGAGTGATAGCGCCCCATCCCCGACCAATAGGCGGCAGCGAGGGCGTCGCCGTCGTAGGCATCGAAGAAGTAGCCATGGTCGCCGGCGATCTCGGGAAGGCTCGTCCGCCGCGACATGAACACAGGCTTCCCGCAGAGCATCGCCTCGAGCACCGGGAAGCCGAATCCCTCGGTGAGCGACGGAAAGAGAAACGCCTCGCAATGTTCGTAGAGCCACTGGCGGTCGGCGTCGCTCACCTCGCCGGGGAGGACCACCCGCTCGCCAAGCCGTCGCGTTGCCACCTCGCGCTCGAGGAATTCTCCGTAGGGCGTCGCCTTCTTGCCGGCGATCACCAACCGCTGCCCCGGGAGCTTCTCGATAAGATCGAGAAGAACGTGGAAGTTCTTGTGAGCCAGACAGTTCCCCACCGTGAACAGGAAAGGCCCCGGGGGGAGGAAGCCGGGCCGGGAGGTCGAGGCGGGGACCGGCTCGGGAACCCCCAGCGGCACGACATGAACCGGCTTCTCGCCGATTTCCAGATGCCTGGCGACGTCGCGCGCGACGAACTCGGAATCGGTGACGATCACGGCGGCGCGGTCGATCTTCCGCTGGATATCGGCGAGCTTCCGACCGGTGCTGGCGAGCTGCTCGTCGTGCGGGGCCTCGTGGAGGAAGTTGAGATCGTGGATCGTGAGGATCACCGGCACGCGCGGATCGAGCGGCCAGTACCGCGACATCTGGTTCGTGGCGTGCCAGGCGGCGAACGCAGGCCGCCCCATCACCGGTCGGACCAGCGGCCGGTAGAACCGCTGCACGACCTCCTTCCGCCACGGGGCGACGTCGAGTCTCCCGAACCGTCCGCCCGTCAGCGGGGAAGCATCGGCAAACCACGCCTCGGCGCCGCGTGGAAGGAAGAACACCGGCTCGAAGCGATCGTCGGCGAGGGCGAGGAGTTCGCGGCCGAGGTGGAGGGAGAACCGCCCGAGACCACAGTTGATGTGCCGAAGCTTCTCCAGATCGATGACGACGCGCGGACGACTCCCCGGACGGGGCAGGGACGGCGCCTGGCTTGATTTCGACATCGATCGGCTCCCGGGACTCATCCCGAGAATCTTGGCGACCCCGGGCCAGATCACAAAGGCCTGTTTTCAGAGTGGGTTGAGGGGCGCGGCCGCCACGTTCCAGAGCGGAAAAGCTGCGGTTGCCCCACACCGCGCCGATCGGCTACCAATCGTGCGTCCGGTCGACGTGCCCGTCGCCGGGGAAGGGGGGCTTGCGCCTCCGGAACGATTGGGACGCGGTCCGGCAGCGGACGCACGAGGAATGACATGCAACCGATCCTGGTGACGGGGGGCGCGGGGTTCATCGGCGGGGAGTTCGTCCGGCAATGGGTCGCCGGGGAAGAGGGGGCCGTCATCAACCTCGATGCCCTCACCTACGCCGGCAATCGCGACTCGCTCGCCAGCCTCGACCACGATCCGCGCCACCTGCTCGTCGTCGGCGACATCGGCGACTCGTCCCTCGTCCGCGGACTCCTCGAACAGCACCGCCCGCGGGCCGTCGTCAACTTCGCCGCCGAGAGCCATGTCGATCGTTCGATCGACGGCCCGGCCGCCTTCGTGACGACGAACGTCGTCGGCACGTTCCGGCTCCTCGACGAGGTCCGTCGCCACTGGACGACGCTGCCCGGCGACCAGCAGCGCGACTTTCGCTTCCTCCATGTCTCCACCGACGAGGTCTACGGATCCCTCGGCCCCACCGGGCAGTTCACCGAGACGACCCCCTACGCCCCCAACTCCCCCTACTCGGCGTCGAAGGCCGCCAGCGACCACCTCGTCCGCGCCTATCACCACACCTACGGCCTGCCGACGCTGACGACCAACTGCTCCAACAACTATGGCCCCTGCCAGTTTCCCGAGAAGCTCATTCCGCTGATGATCCTCAACTGCCTTTCCGGGAAGCCGCTCCCCGTCTACGGCGATGGCGGGCAGATCCGTGATTGGCTCTACGTCGGCGATCACTGCCGGGCGATCCGCACCGTGCTGCGGGGGGGCCGCGTCGGCGAGGTCTACAACATCGGCGGGGCCTGCGAGCGGACCAACCTCGAGGTCGTCCACGAGATCTGCCGGACGGTCGACCGCCTCCGCCCCGATCTCCCCCACTCCCCGTGCGAGTCGCTGGTCACCTACGTCAAAGACCGCCCGGGCCACGATCGTCGCTATGCGATCGACTTCTCGAAGATCGAACGGGAACTGGGCTGGCGCCCGAGCGAGACGTTTGCCACCGGCCTCGAGCAGACCGTGGCCTGGTATCTCGCCAACGGGACGTGGGTCGATCGGATCGCCAGCGGTGGCTACCGCCAAGAACGTCTCGGCCTCGCCACCAATTCAACAGGCTCCCACGCCGCCTGAACGTCGGCTCACTCGTTGACGGTGGAATCCGAGCCATCCGTCGGCCGCAGGCAGCGCCACACGACCACCCCGGCGGCGGCTCCGACGATCGGGGCGACAAGATAGATCCACAGGCTCTCCAGCCGGAGTGTGACGAGGGCCGGGGCGAGCGACCGCGCCGGGTTCATCGAGGCCCCGCTCACCGGCCCGGCGAACAGCGCCTCGACGGCGATCACGGCGCCGACCGCGACCCCGGCCATGATCCCTTTCTCCTTCGCCCCGGTGGCGACGCAGAGGATCACCACCATGAGGATCAGCGTCAGCAACACCTCGAGGACGAACGACTGGAGCGCGGCGCCAGCGGGCAGCGTCGCCCCGAGCGTCGCATGACCGGGGAACAGGCCGCGGAGAACGGCGCTGGCAAGCACCATTCCGCCACACTGCGCGGCGACGTACGGAACCACCCCGCGCCAGGCGAACCGACCGGCGAGGGCAAAGCCGATCGTCACGGCAGGATTGAGATGGCAGCCGGAGATGTCGCCGAGGGCATAGATCAGCGCCATCACGACCAACCCGAAGACGATCGCCACCCCGACGTGGGTGACCTCCCCGCCGAACAGATCGTCCGACACGATCGCCCCGGTGCCGATGAAGACGAGGACGAAACTCCCGAAAGCCTCGGCGAGGAGTTTCCGAGCGGCATCAGGCGACATGGACGCGCATCCGGGAGGGGAGAAACGACTCGCTAGCATAGCGGCGTCGCGAGCATCCTCCCGCCGAATCGTTGGGACGCGACGAACGATGAGATCGCCACCGACCCGGTCGGCCTGAGGGGCAAATCTGGGGGGCGTTCCTCCCGCCGAGGCACCGACTACAATACTCCACCCCCGACCAGCGGCCGAAGACGCCGGACGCGACGACCGCCACCGCACTCTATCCGCGTCCACTGGTCCTTCCATCCATCGTGAGGGTCGCCGCCGGGTCCCCACGTGGAACCATTCCGGCCGCGAATGCCTCCCGCTCCCCCCGAGTTCCAACTTGACACCCAATCCCTCCGCCCCGTCAGGCGCTCCCCGGCCGCACGTCGCCATCATCGGCGCGGGCCCTGCCGGGCTGACCGCCGCCTGGTTGCTCGCCCGTGAGGGCGTCCCGGTGACGGTGATCGAGGCCCATCCCGAACTCGTCGGCGGCATCTCCCGCACCGAGGTCTACCGTTCGGCGGCGGCCGGTGGCCTCGATTTCCGCTTCGACATCGGCGGCCACCGCTTCTTTTCGAAGAGCGCCGAGGTCGAGAACCTCTGGACCGAACTCCTCGACCGCGACATGCTCGAACGGCCGCGGAAGTCGCGGATTCTCTACGGGGGGAAGTTCTACGACTATCCCCTCCGGGCCGGTCAGGCCCTCGCCAACCTCGGCCCCTTCGAGTCGGCCCGTTGCGTCGCCAGCTACCTTTACGCCCGGCTCTTTCCCGTCCACGCCGCTCGGTCGTTCGAAGACTGGGTCAGCAACCGATTCGGTCGCCGGCTGTTCAATATCTTCTTCAAGACCTACACCGAGAAGGTCTGGGGGATGAAATGCCGTGACATCTCCGCCGACTGGGCAGCCCAGCGGATCCGCGGGCTGTCGCTGTCCCGGGCGATCTGGAACGCGCTGCTGCCGAAGCGCGGTGCGAAACAAGGGCCGGGCAATCGTTCGACGCAGATCACGTCGCTCATCGACTCCTTCCGCTATCCGCGGCTCGGTCCGGGAATGATGTGGGAGGAGGCGGCACGGAGGATCCGCGCTGCCGGGGGAACGATCCGGATGGGGAGCAGGGCAACCGCGGTGGAGCGACTCGCCGATGGCTCCTCCCAGGGCTTGCGGGTGCATGTCGCCGGACCCGACGGGAGTCGCACCGCGATCGATGCCGATCATGTCATCTCCTCGGCGCCGCTCCGGGAGCTGGTCACCGCGCTCGATCCCCAGCCCCCCGCGGAGGTCCGCACCGCCGCCGCGGCGCTCCGCTACCGCGACTTCCTCACCGTCGCGCTTATCGTTCGCCCCACCAAGCCGTTCGACGACAACTGGATCTACATCCACGAGCCGGGCGTGAAGGTGGGGCGCGTACAGAATTTCGGGAGCTGGTCGCCGGAGCTCGTCCCCGATCCGAACCTCGCCTGCTACGGCCTCGAATACTTCTGTTTCGAGGGGGACGGGCTGTGGACCTCGGGCGATGACGAGCTCGTGGCCTTGGCCTCGCGCGAGCTCCAGCAGCTCGGCCTCGTGCGCGGTGGCGATGTCATCGACGGGCATGTCGTCCGCCAGCCGAAGGCCTATCCGGTCTACGACGACGGCTACGACGCCAAGGTGGAGACGATCCGCGCGGGGATCTCCAGTGGCTTCCCCGGCCTCCACCTCGTCGGCCGCAACGGGATGCACAAATACAACAACCAAGACCACTCGATGATGACCGCGATGCTCGTGGCCCGGAACATCCTCGCCGGCCGCGAGCTCCGCGACCCCTGGAAGGTCAACGAGGATGCCGAATACCACGAAGCGGGCGACCGCGGCGGCCATGGATCGGCAAGCGGCCTCAGGCTCGTTCCCACGGCACGGCGTTGACCATCGCTCGCCGGTGGCCCGTCGTAGAATCCGGTCGAGCACGCATCGAAGGATGATTCCCGGGGATTGCCATGCCCACGAGCCCTGCCGAGCGAGATGACTCCGGCCCTTCGATCTCGGTCGTCATCCCCTGCTACAACGCCGCGGCCTTCCTTCGCGCGACGATCGAATCGATCCTCGGGCAGACGCAGCCGGTCCTCGAGGTGATCGTCGTCGACGACGGCTCGACGGACGATTCCGCCGGCATCGCGGAATCGTGCGGGCCGCTGGTGCGCGTCATCCGCCAGCCGAATCAGGGGGAGTCGGCGGCCCGCAACCGGGGAATCGAGGCGGCATCGGGAGATTGGGTGGCGTTCCTCGATGCCGACGATCTCTGGCTGCCGACGAAGATCGAGCTTCAGGCGGAGGCGATCCGCTCGGCTCCGGACGATGTCGTCTGCGTGACCGGAGACTTCCTTCTCTTCGGGGAAGGTGAGGAGGAACGACGCTGCTCGCCCCCCGCGCGCTACGATGCCCCCCATCCGCTGCGGGAGATGCTCGTCGGCTTCACCGTCCACATCGATTGTGCCGTCGTCCGCCGTGCCGCCGCCCTCCGCAC
>CANGGT010000235.1 GCA_947453375.1 Planctomycetaceae bacterium | reverse complement strand
GTTGCCGACCGCTATCTCTACCTCCCTTTGGTCGGCGTGGCGATCATCGTCGCAAGCGTCCTCGAGTCGCCCTGGTGGAAGGAACGAACGGAGGCCCGCCGGTGTGCGACGATGGCAGCCCTTGCCATGGTCGGCATCCTCGGCGTGGCGTGCATCCGGCGCGAGTCCGTCTGGCATGATCCGGTCGCGCTGTGGCAAGACACGCTCCGCAAGGCGCCGAACTCGTTCGTGGCCGCATGGGGGCTCGGCGAGGCGCTGTTTGACGCCGGGAGGCCCGCGGAGGCTGAGCGGTTCGCCCGCAAAGCGGTGAAACTCTCCGGCGGCGAGGACGGCGGCGCCTGGGCGACCCTGGCGGTAATCGTCGCCGAGCGGGGCCGGACGGCCGAGGGGCAGGAGCATCTTTCCCGAGCTCTCGCTGCCGATCCACTGTTGGCCGACCCCGACGAACGTGTGGCCGCGCTCGTCATGGAGCGTTCCTGGGCGGAACGCCTCAAGCGGCTTCTCGCCGCCAGATCGGCGGCAGCAACTCCCTGACCGCTGTCCCTGGCGGCGGCCACGCCCGTTCTCCTCCTCGGCGAACAGTGCTATTCTCCCACGAACTCCGTCCTACCCCGCAGGGAAGGAATCCTCGCCATGCTCCGCCGTTTCCCGGGTGCATCCCTTCTTTCCATGGTCGCCACGATCGCCATGCTCGCTTCAACACTCCCTGCGGCGCCGCCGAAACCGGTTGCCACGGTTGAAGGGGTGACGGAGTACGCCTTCGACAACGGCGCCCGGCTCGTCCTCTTCCCCGATCCGTCGAGACCGACGATCACGGTCAACATGACGGTGCTCGTTGGCTCGCGTCACGAAGGCTACGGCGAGGCGGGGATGGCCCACCTCCTCGAGCACCTCGTCTTCAAGGGAACGCCGACGTTCCCGGAGGTGCCGAAGGCGCTGCGTGATCATGGCGCCAGCTTCAACGGCACGACGAACGTCGACCGCACGAACTACTTCGAGACGCTCCCCGCAACCGACGAGAATCTCGACTTCGCCATCCATCTCGAGTGCGACCGGCTCGTCAATAGCTTTATCAAGCGGGAGGATCTCCTCTCCGAGTTCACCGTCGTCCGCAACGAGTTCGAACGGGGCGAGAACAGCCCGGAGCGGGTCCTGTCGCAGCGCGTCCAGGCGGCAGCCTACGAATGGCACAACTACGGCAAGTCGACGATTGGCAATCGCTCCGACATCGAGCGGGTGCCGATCGAAAACCTCCGCGACTTTTACGAGCGCTTCTACCAACCCGACAACGTCGTGCTCATCGTGACGGGGAAGTTCGAGCCGGCGAAGGCCCTCGAACTGGCGACGAAATACCTCGGCTCGATCCCCAAGCCGACGCGGCGGCTGAATGCCACCTACACCGAGGAACCGGCTCAGGACGGCGAACGGACGGTGATCCTCCGCCGCGTTGGCAAGGTCGGTGCGGTGATGGCGGCCTACCACATGCCGGCGTCAGCCCATGCCGACTGGGCCCCCCTCTCGATGCTCGCGAGCATCCTCTCGGAAGACAAGATCGGTCGTCTCGAGAAGAACCTCGTCGAGCCCGCCATCGCCACGAGCGCCACCGCCTTCGCCGATGACGCTCATGATCCAGGGCTGTTCTCCTTCATGGCCCAGCCGGCCGAGGGGAAGCTCGACGAGACCCAGGCGGTGCTCCTGGGAATCGCCGACAAGGTGGGAGAGACGCCGTTCACGGCCGAGGAACTCGACCGGGCAAAGGTCCGGGCGAAGCGTGGCTATGACAACGCGATCGCCAACGCCGCCTCGATGGCCCAGGCGCTGTCGTCGGCCACGGCGCTCGGTGACTGGAGGCTGTGGTTCCTCCAGCGCGACCGAATCGCCGCCACGACCGTCGACGACGTCAACCGCGTGGCGAAGACCTACTTCCACCCCCACAACCGCACCGTCGGGATCTTCATTCCCGCCGACGCTCCCCAGCGGCTCGCCGTGCCGACGGTCGAATCGATCGCCGACCTCGTCAAGGATTACAAGGGGGGGGCTGCCGTCGAGGCGGGTGAAGAGTTCGACCCCAGCCCGGAGAACATTGAAGCCCGCACGCGCGTCATCGACCTCGACGGCGTCAAGGTGGCGCTCCTTCCGAAGAAGAACCGTGGTGAAACGGTGACCTTCGCTCTCACCCTCCACTACGGCAACGAGAAGTCGCTCGTCGGGCTTACCACGGCCAGCGCGATGCTTCCCTCGATGCTCATGGCGGGCACGAGCAAGTATGACCGACAGCAGCTCCGGCAGAAGTTCGACGAACTCGGCGTCCGGATGGGAGGGGGCGGCCGCCGCGGCGGACGGGGCGGCGGTGGCGGCGGCCCCGGCGTGCTGTCGTTCGGCATGGATGCGAAGCGGGCCACGCTGCCGGAGGCGATCCGGCTCCTCGGTGAGGTCCTGCGTGATCCCGCCTTTCCGACAGACGAGTTCGAGCAGATGCGGGCCCAGTCGCTCGCGGGCATGGCGCAAATGCAGACCGAACCGCAGATGCTCGCCGGCGTCGCCCTCGGCCGCGCGCTTTCCGACTACGCCAGAGGTGACGTGCGCTATGCCCGCACCGTCGAGGAGAACATCGCCGACCTCAAGGCCGTTTCGCTCGATGAAGTGAAGACGCTCTGGCGCGACCAACTGGCCGCCGCCACCGGCGAGGTGACGATCGTCGGCGACTTCGACCCCGATGTGGCCGTGGCGCAGGTCCGCGAGGCGCTCGCCGGCTGGAAGAGCGCGACGCCGTACGAACGGATCGAGCGAACGGTAAAGGCGGACGTGACGGGGGCCAAGAACGACATCCTCACCCCCGACAAGGCCAATGCCGTGTTCACCGCCGGACTCGCCTTTCCCCTCGACGACGATTCGCCCGACGAGGTGGCCCTCGAGATCGGTAATTTCATCCTCGGTGGCGGCGCGCTCTCCAGCCGCCTCGGCGACCGAATCCGGCAGAAGGAGGGGCTCTCCTATGGCGTGACATCGTCGGTCTCGGTCCCCTCGCGTGGCGACGATGCCCGGTTCACGATCAACGCGATCACCAACCCCGCCAACATCGACGCGGTCGAGACGGCGGCGCTCGAGGAGCTGAAGCGTTTCCTCCAGTCGGGGCCGAGCGAGAAGGAACTGTCAGACGCCAAGACGGCCTGGCTCGAGGCCCGCAAGACCGGCCGCTCGTCTGATGGGGCGATCGCCGGCCAACTCGCGGCGAACCTCGATCTGGGCCGGACGTTTGCCCGCGTGGCCGAGGACGAGAAGCGGGTCGAGGCGCTCACGCCACAGCAGGTTCAGGATGCCTTCCGCCGTCACATCGACCCCGACAAGCTGATCATCATCCGCGCCGGCGACTTCAAGAAGTGAGCGCCGCCTTCATGTCTCTTCCGGTCCGCCTCGACACGGTCTTGGTGCACCTCGCCGCGGGTGCCTTGTTTCCCTTGTTCGCCTGTTTCCTCCTCGGCGCCGCCCGGGCCGAAGGAGATCGTTCCCTGCTCGCGACGCTCGATGAAGTCCGTGCCAGGCACGACGTCCCGGCGCTCTGGGCGGGGCGGTTCCATGCCGACGGGCGGCGCGTGGTCGCGGTGAGCGGCGTGCGGAAATATGGCGAAGTTGATCCTGCCCGCCTCGACGATCTCGTCCACATCGGCTCCTGCACCAAGGCGATGACGGCGGTGATGGTCGCCCGCGAGTGTTCGCGGCAGTCGCTCTCCTTCGACAGCACGCTCGCCGAGCTGTTTCCTTCCGTCGGCACGAGCGATGGTGGGTCGCTAGCCGCGTCGCCGTGGGGCGCGGTGACGGTCGATGCCCTGCTCCGGCACACGAGTGGCGCCCCGGCCAACCCCGATTGGTGGGCGATTCATCGCTCCCATCCAGACGATCCGGTCGCGGCGCGACGAGCGCTCCTCGAATGGCTGATCACCCAGGATCGCCCTGACGACCCCGGCTTTCTCTACTCGAACGTCGGTTATGCCCTCCTCGGCCACATCGTGGAATCGATCGAGGAGAAGCCGTGGGAGAGGCTCCTCGCCGACGAGGTCTTCGAGCCGCTGGGGATCCGCTCGGCGGGCTTTGGCCCCCTGCCCCTCGAGGACGCGGAAGGAGCCGTTGGGCACGTCGTCCGCGACGGCGTCACCGAGCCGGTGCGGATCGACAATCCGCCGCCACTCGGCCCCGCCGGCCGGGTTCATCTCACGATCGCAGATTGGTCGCGGTTCGTCCTCACCTTCACCGGGGAAGAGAACAACACCGATCGGAGCCGGCTCGGCGTCTCCCCACGCGACTGGTCCCGGCTCCTCGAGCCCCACAACGACGAGACGTACGCCGGCGGATGGGGCCTCCACGATCGGGCCTGGGGGGGCGGGCGGGTGTTCTCCCACTCCGGTTCCAACACCACCTGGACCTGCGTCGCCTGGGTGGCGCCGGGACGCGACTTCTGCCTCCTCGGGGCCACCAACACCGGCGCACCGGCGGCGGCCAAAGCCTGCGACGAGGCGGTCTCGGCCTGCCTCGACCCGCGACTCCTCCCCCTCACCGACACCGCGGAACGTCGCTGACGGGGGCGGGGACTTGCAGCCCCGGCAAGGAGCGGGTCGATTGGAGCTTCCCGGGGCGGCCGCGTGTCCGCAGGCGCTGCCCGGGGTGTGCCCTGGAAAGGAGTCCTGCCGATGCCCCGCCGTGCCGCTGCCAAGTCTTCTCCCGCCGGGGCCGAGACGGTGTCCATCGACGCGGCCCCGTCGGCCGAAGCCGCTTCCCTCGCGGTAGCCGCGGCCGTCCCCTCCAACACGCTCCTCGAAGGGGACTGCCTCCAGTCGCTGGCCGGTCTCCCCGACAGCTGCGCTCACCTCGCCTTCGCCGATCCCCCGTTCAACATCGGCTACGACTACGACACCTACGACGACCGCCGCTCCGCCGACGATTACCTGGCTTGGTCGAAGCGATGGATGGGGGAGATCGTCCGCGTTCTCCGCCCCGACGGCACCTTCTGGCTGGCGATCGGCGACGAATACGCCGCCGAGCTCAAGGTCTTGGCGACGCGGGAGCTCGGGCTCACCTGCCGGAGCTGGGTGGTGTGGTACTACACGTTCGGCGTCAACTGCCGGCAGAAGTTCAGCCGGTCCCACGCTCATATCTTTCAGTTCGTCCGCGATCCCTCCACCTTCACCTTCAATACCGAAGCGATCCGCGTCCCCTCGGCCCGCGAGCTCGTCTACGGCGACCGTCGTGCCGACCCGAAGGGTCGACTCCCGGATGACACCTGGATCCTCCGTCCCCAGGACCTCCCGGAGGGATTCGGTGGCGACGAGGATACCTGGTACTTCCCGCGTGTTTGCGGCACGTTCAAGGAGCGTTCCGGCTGGCATGGCTGCCAGATGCCCGAGCAACTCCTCGGCCGGATCATCCGGGCCTCGAGCAATCCCGACGATCTCGTCATCGATCCTTTCTCAGGGAGCGGCACGACGCTGGCCGTGGCCTCGAAGCTGGGGAGGCGCTACCTCGGCTGCGAGCTCTCGCCGCAGTATGCCGCCCGAATCCGGGAACGCCTTGCCTCCGCGCGTCCGGGAGATCCCCTCGACGGGGCCCCGGAACCGCTCAAGAGCGTGCCAGCCACGCAGAACGGCCGCCGGATCGGAGATCGCCGCTCGGCAAAAAAGAAGGGCAAGCGGACCGGCAAAGCGGCCGAGACGCTCTTGTTTCCCACCGATCAGCCATGATTGAATTCACTCCCAGGAAAGGATTCCTCCCGGAGTCGATCGGCCAAGGAAGAGGGGCCAAGCATGGCAACGTCGAAGTCGCGGCGCACAGGACGGGAGGGAGCCGCGCCCCCGCAGGCTCCCCCTCCCCCCAAGGCAGATGCCCAGCCGCAGGCCGCGGCCGTCGGGGGAATCACGGCCGCGCCGGCTGACGGTGGATTGTCAATCGATCGCCTGGCGCGGGCCTTCGCCTCGATGATGGGGGGGGCCGATCCCTATGGCGGCGGAGCGCCGACCGACGGCGATGTGGGCGTCGAGGTCGATCCTTCC
>CANGGT010000234.1 GCA_947453375.1 Planctomycetaceae bacterium | reverse complement strand
GGCGCGATCGACCCGAAGGTCTCGGTCCGTTGCCGGAATGCCTCGCTCACCCACTACCGTTTCCCGTACCGCGTCGACCGCACTGTCGGCACCGTCGTCGTCGATGGCGGGGCGGTGGCGATCCACCTCACCGGGCAGGCCGGCGGCCGCCCGGTCCACATCGAGGGGGCTTTCCGATCGACGCCCCAGGGGGCGGCCGGTGCGCTCGAGGTCCGGGGGGATGCGATGCGGGTCGATGACGGCCTGCTCGCGGCCATGCCCGCGCGGAGCCAGGCGATCGTCCGCTCGCTGCGGGCGGCCGGCGTCTTCGATTTCGTCTTCCGGCATGAACGCGACGCCCGCTTCCCCGCCGGTCACTCCAACACCCTCGGCATTCGGCTCGTCGACTGCTCGATGAACTACGCCGGCTTCCCCTATCCGCTCACCAAGGTCCAGGGGAGCCTGCGGATGCAGGACGGCACCTGGACGATCAAAGACATCGTCGGCATCAATGACACCGGGACGGTGCGTTGCACCGGTGGGCTGGTGCCCCGCGGAGCCGACGACGGGGAACTGACGCTCGAGTTGGCCGGGCAGGGGGTGGTCATCGAACGCGAGCTGCGCGACGCGCTGCCGCGCGGCGCCCGCAACGTCTGGGACGACCTCGACCCCCGCGGCATGGTCGACTTCCAGGCCACCATTCGTCATGCCATCCGTACCCGGGGCACGACCGTCGAGGTCCGGGCGATGCCGCATGGCGACACGGTATCGATCGAGCCTTCCTGGTTCCCCTACCGCCTGGAGCAACTCAAGGGGAATCTCGAATGGAAGGACGGCCTGCTCCGCTTCGGTGGGGTGCGCGGCCGGCACGCCCGCACCACCGTGGCCACGGATGGCATCTGCCGGTTCCTCCCCGACGGTGGCTGGCACGTGTCGTTCACCCGACTGGCCGCGGATCGCTTCCGCGCCGAGCACGATGTTCTCGAGGCGATGCCTGCCTCGCTGCGACGGGCGATCGCAGCCGTCCATCCCCACGGTCTGCTTTCGGTCGACGGGGCCCTCGACATCTATTCCACGCAATCGACCGCGGAGGGGCGTCCCGGTCCGGCGGCGGCCTCGTGGGACATGCAGCTCGACCTCGAGCAGGCCTCGCTCGAGATCGGCGCTCCGCTCGAGCACGTCCACGGCGGCGTCCATCTGCGCGGCCAGAGCGACGGCAGGGCCTGGCGCTGCGACGGCGACATGCGGATCGACAGCGCCATCTGCCGGGGCGTGCAGTTGACCGGGGTCGAGGGCCCGCTGGCGATCGACGCCACGGGCGTGCGATTCGGTTCGTCGGCGGCGCGGGAAGGGGAGGGCGAGCCACGTCATCTCCTCGCCCGGCTCGCCGGCGGGACGCTCGCCCTCGACGGCAACGTCACCGCAGGGGATGGCGGTGGCTTCACGCTCGCCGCGTCGCTCTCGGATGCCGATCTCGAACGGATAACGGCCGACACAGGGCGCGGATTGGCCGGAGGGGCACGGCCGTACAAGGGGCGCGTGTTCGGTGTTCTCGAGCTCTCCGGGTCGCGGGCCGGTCCCCATTCGCTCGCCGGTCGGGGGCAGGTCCGCCTCCGCGATGCCGACATTTACGAGCTCCCCGTCGTCCTCGCCATGCTCAAGGTGCTTCGCGTGAAGGCCCCCGACCTGCGCGCTTTCGGATCGTCGGTCATCGACTTCCGCGTGGAAGGGCCACGCGCCTATCTCGACAACATCGAGCTCTCCGGCGATGCGATTAGCCTCGTCGGCAGCGGCGAGCTCGAGTTCGATTCGGTCGTCCACCTCACCTTCCGGTCGATCATGGGCGATTCGCAGTCGCAATTGCCGGCGATGAAATCGATGCTCGGCGGTGCCAGCGGTAATTTCCTCCTCATCCACGTCGACGGACCGCTCGCCAATCCCGACATCAAGAGCGAGGCTTTTCCCACGCTCGCCGCGGCGCTGCAGCAGTGGCAGTTGCAGACTCGAGGCCGCGACACGGCCGTTCCCCCACCCCCGCCGGGAGCCCTGCGGGCTCCGGCCGGCGGTCGTCAGGCAGGGTTCCTGACGCCGATCTCCCGCCCCGGTGCCCCCTTGCAATCAGACGCCTCCGCCTCCGTGCCGGCGCTCACCCCGGTGGCGGGTGCCGGCGGCGCGGGGGGCGGCTACAGTGGTGCGCCGCCCGTGACACCTCCGGCCCCTTTGGCCCCCCGCACTTCCACCCCCGACGGACTCCCATGAACAGCGTCCAACTCCCCTTCGTCAAGATGCACGGACTCGGCAACGACTACGTCTACCTCGACGGCTTTGCCGCCGCCGTGCCGTCCGACCCGCCGGCCCTCGCGCGGCGGATCTCGGATCGCCACCGCGGCGTCGGTGGCGACGGACTGATCCTCGTCGAGCCCTCGAGCGTGGCCGCCGCCCGGATGCGGATGTTCAATGCCGACGGGAGTGAGTCGGAGATGTGCGGCAACGGCGTGCGTTGCGTCTCCCACCTCGTCGTCTCGCGCGGCTATGCGCCGGCCGGGCCTGTGCGGATCGAGACCGGCCGGGGTGTTCTCGATCTCGTCGTCGAACCGACCGGCCGCCGTTCGTCACGCGTCCGCGTTGACATGGGGGAGCCGATCCTCGATCCCGCGCGGATCCCGGTCAACCATCCCGGGGAGCGGGTCGTCGAATCGCCCTGCTCCGCACTGCCCCATGCGGAAGCGTGGTGGGAAGCTGCCGGCTTCGATCCGCGGATGACGTGCGTATCGATGGGGAATCCGCACGTCGTCTTCTGGTGCCGTGATGTCGCCGCAGTTCCCCTCGGTGAGTTTGGTCCGCGGATCGAGACCGACGCGCTCTTCCCCGCTCGGGTCAACGTCCACGTCGTCGAGGTGCTCGACAGGGGACGCGTGCGGATGCGCACCTGGGAGCGGGGGAGCGGGATCACCCAGGCCTGCGGCACGGGGGCCTCGGCGGTGTGTGTGGCAGGCGTCCTCTGCGGCCGAACGGGCGAACTGATCCGGGCCGAATTGCCGGGAGGGGAACTGAAGCTTGAATGGGCGGGGCAGGGGCCTGTCTTCATGACGGGCCCGGCCGAGGAGGTGTTCGAAGGGGTGTGGCACGAAGATTGACGCGGGACGGGACGGGACGCCGACAACAGGAGCGTGAGCAGGGGCCGTGGCGGAGCACGCGGCCCCGGGGCGACTTCAGGAAGGGATTGCGAGCGTGAAGATCACTTCGCCATTGGCCATCGGTGCCGCGTCGCTGGGGGCCGCAGCGGTCATCGGTCGGTGGATGGCAACCCTCGATTACCGGGTCGACTATGGCGATCCGACGGTCGACCCCGTCCATCCCGATTACCGCGGGGCGAAGATCTACGTCTTTTGGCACGAGGGGATCCTCCTCCCCCTCCATCTCCGCGGGCATTCGAACATCTCGATGCTCCTCTCGCGCCACTGGGATGCCAACATCCTCGAGCGGGTGGCGCGGATGATGGGATTCGGGACCGTCCGCGGCAGTTCGTTCCACGGCGGATCGGCGGCACTCCGGGAACTCGTCTCGCGGGCCCGCAGCGGCAATCTCACGATCACTCCGGACGGGCCACGCGGGCCCAGACGCCGGCTGGCGCCCGGGTGCGTGTTCCTCGCCAGCACTCTCGGCATTCCGATCGTGGCGATGGGGCTGGGATATGACAGGCCGTGGCGATTGAGCACTTGGGATCGCTTCGCCGTGCCCCGTCCGTGGTCGCA
Organism: Planctomycetaceae bacterium; assembly: GCA_947453375.1. Classification (GTDB taxonomy): domain Bacteria; phylum Planctomycetota; class Planctomycetia; order Pirellulales; family UBA1268; genus QWOP01. The sequence goes on along the minus strand of CANGGT010000234.1, from coordinate 2,325 downwards.
TGCTCGGGCGGTCATCAGTCGGGCGATCCACATTCCGCCGTCGCTCGACCGCGACGGAATCGAGCGACACCGATCGGGGGTCGAACGACTCCTCGTGCGCTTGTCCGACGACGCCGAAGCCTGGGCCTGCTCCGGAAGGAGTCGCGAAGGAGACCGCGTCGTACGCCAGGAACCTTCCCGGGTGGCTGGCTGGGCTGCAGCCATGAAGGGGCCACGCGGCGTCGCGCTCGACGAGGAACTCGAACGCGTGCTCCCCGCCGAAGCCGGCCTGACGCGTTGTGCGGCCTGAGCGAGTCGCCGGGCTTGCGCTGAATCCGCCGGGGCCTTCTGCGCCTCGGGGAGACACTTTGCGCACCCGTGGAAAAGTCGCCTCGAGGGGCCTTTGGCGCGGCTGCGAAGGGCTCAAGTGCCGTGCAAGCACGGTTTGATAGCATGGTTTGACAGCACTGCCTGCACCCCTATACTCGCGCCGACGACGACTCGAAGGCGGTCCAAGGATGGATGCAGAAAACCACTCCAATTCATTGCGCGGGCGTGCTTCCGGACGGGGAAGGGCGCCGAGGAAGGATCGCACGGCAGGCGGGGTCGATCCCCGCGAGGCGGTCGCCGTCGCGATCCGCGCGGCATTCCGGTCGCGGATCGGCGAGGACCGGCATGACGTCTGGTTCGGCGAGAGCTTCGAGGTGGTGGCCGAGCGCGACAGCGATGGCGCGCGGTTGGTGACCGTGTTCGCCGGGAGTGCCTTCACGCACGATTGGCTCCAGCGGACGTTCCGCGACGACTTTCTTGCCGTCGTCGAGCACGTTCTGGGGCGAACGGGTGAACCGACTCGTGTGGTCTGGAATCCGCAGGTCACCGGAGCCGACGCAGCCGGTCCGGCCATGCCCGCCGCAGAGCCTTCGCCAACCGCGGTCGAGGCCGTGGCGGACCGCGATGCCTTGTTCGTCCGAACACGGTCCACACCTTCCGGCCGTGCGAGCGAGCGACCGCGGCGTGACGCCGGGGCCTCGAGGCCGGCATCCCCTGTCGGCGCCGACCGCGTTCAGGTCGAGCAGCCCATGGTCGCACCGCGGGGGACGACGCCGACTGGAGCCGGCGCCGGAGATTCGGGGCAGGGGAGTACCCGCCTGTCCGCCCCGGTCCGCCCTTCCCTGACGCTCGAGCAGTATGTCGTGGGGCTGGGGAACCGGATGGCCCACGCCGCGGCCGTGCTGGCAGCCGAGCAGCCTGGGGCGATGTCTCCCCTGGTGATCCATGGCCCGAGCGGCGTCGGCAAGACGCATCTGCTCGAGGGCACTTGTCGGAGGATGCGTGAGCGCAATCCCCGCTCGTCGACGGTGATGCTCTCGGCGGAACAGTTCACGACGACGTTCCTCGAGTCGCTCCACGGCCGCCGCGGCCTGCCCGGATTCCGGCGCTCGCTCCGCGCTGCCGATCTCCTCGTGATCGACGACATCCAGTTCCTCATCGGCAAGAAGGCCACGATCTCGGAACTCCTCCACACCCTCGAGGCGCTGCAGCGCGCCGGAAAGCAGGTGGTGTTCGGCAGCGACCGTGACGTCGAGTCGCTCGCGGAGCTCGGCGCGGATTTTCAGGCACGGCTGCGCGGCGGCATGTGTGCCAGGATCCTGCCCCCCGACGAAGCCACCCGCGCCGGGATCGTCGAATCGCTCGCCGCCCGCCGTGGCCTGTCGATTCCCGCGGACGTCGTGGCCTTCGTCGCCGCACGAATGACGCGCAACACCCGCGAACTCGCCGGGGCCGTCAACCGCCTCGAGGCCACGAGCAACATGCTCGGGATCCCCGTCACCCTCGACATGGCCGAGGAGTGTCTCGCCGAACTCGTTCGTTCGAGTTCCCGGGCTGTTCGGCTCGCCGACATCGAGCGCGCCGTCTGCTCGGCGCTCGGTGTCGATCCGGGCAGCCTCCAGTCGTCCTGTCGTGTCCGCCGCGTCAATCAACCGCGGATGCTGGCGATGTTCCTTGCCCGGAAACACACGCCGGCGGCGCTGGCCGAAATCGGCGCCTACTTCGGGCGCCGCAGCCACTCGACCGTGATCTCGGCACAACGCACCGTCGATGGCTGGATCGCGTCAGGCAGCCGGCTGACGCTGGCCGATGCCGAGTGGGGCGTGGAGGAAGCGATCCGGCGAGTCGAGGAGTCGCTCCGGGCCGGATGACGCGGTATTCCGGGCTGGGCTGGTGCGAAAAGGCGGGAACGCGGCGTCCCGCCGTCATCGGCCTCCGCTTCGGGCGTTTACTCCGTCGGTGGTGTCGACGGAACATCCTCGAGGGCAGCCTCTGAGTCGAGGCGTTCCTCGAGTG
>CANGGT010000233.1 GCA_947453375.1 Planctomycetaceae bacterium | reverse complement strand
CTCGAAACCCTCGGCACGAAGCGTGTGATCCTCATCGACAGCGTGACCGGATCCCCCGTGGAGCTGCCAAGCCCCCGAGCCCTCACGACGCTCCCCGAGACGGAGCCCGCCGCTGCCCCGGCCGATCTGCCAAAAATGCTCCAGGCGGCCTGCACCCAGCTCCGGGCCGACACCGCAGCGGCTGGCTCGATCTGGATCTGCTCCGACGAGCGGACCAACGACTGGAAGCCGGCGGACGGCGCTTGGCCGGCGATCCGCGCGGAGATCGCGGCGATCCCCCAGGGGGTGCGCGTGAATCTCCTCGCCGCCACCGATCCCGGGGATGACAACCTCGCCGTCCGCGTCACGAAGGCGACGCTCGAGCCCCGCGGCAAGGGGTGGGAGCTCCTCCTCGACGTCGCCCTGCGCCGTCAGCGGGATCTGGGGCCGGTGCGCGTGCCGGTGAGTGTCGAACTCGGCGGTGCCCGCTCGACTGTCGAGATCGAGCTTACCGGCATCGAGGCGGGGCTCGCCCGCCATGCGATCCCGGTCGACGTGGCGGCGCTTGCTGCCGGCGACGGGAGCCCGAGCGACCTGGCGCGGGGGAGCGGCTGGGGGCGGGTGACGATTCCTGCCGACATCAACCCGGCCGACAACGAGGCCTATTTCACGTTTGGAAAGGCGCCGCCGCGGCGCACCGTGATCGTCGCCGAGGACTCCCGGGCCCGTGGGGCTCTGGAACTCGTCGCCGGGATCCCTCCCGACAAGCTCCTCAGCGCGGCGGTCGATCTCGTCGCGCCGGAAGAGGCGGCCGGGATGGCGCTCGATGAGGTGGCGCTCCTCCTCTGGCAGGCGCCGATTCCCGAAGGGGATCTGGCAACGCTCGTCGAGCGGTTTGTCGACCGGGGCGGCGACGTGGTGTTCCTCCCGCCGGAGGCCCCGACCGCTGCGTCGTTTGCCGGGATCGGTTGGGGGGCTTGGAGCGAACACAGTCCGCCGCTGCGACCGGCGTCGTGGCGCAGCGACGAGGGCTGGCTCGCCGGCACGCTCACCGGCCAAACGCTGCCGGTGGGGGAGCTCGAGATCCGCCGGGTGTGCGCGCTCACTGGCGTCGGAACCGATCTGGCGACGCTGCCCGAAGACCGGCCGCTCCTCCGCCGCGCCGCCCGCGACCGGGGGGCCGTCGCCTTCCTCGCTACCACCCCCTCACCACGCGACTCCGATCTCGCCGCCAACGGGATCGTCCTCTATTGCCTCATCCAACGGGCGATCGACGACGGGCTCGCTGCGGTTGGCCCGGCCCGATTGGCCGACGCCGGAGAGCCCGGAGGCCCAGGCTCCGGCGGGGACAACCGGGGTGCGAAGCCTTCGGCCGAGGGCTGGCGACAGATCGCCGGCCCCCCCAGCCCGTCAACCGAGTCGGGATTCCATGCTGGCGTGCTCGCGTCGCGCGGCCGGCTGGTGGCGATCAACCGGCCGCTGCGCGAAGATTGCAGTCCTGTCCTCGCCGACGAGCAGATCGACGGACTTTTCCAGGGGCTTCCGTGGAGCCGCCTCGAGCAGCAGGCCGGTGGCTTCGGCAATCTCGTCGAGGAGGTGTGGCGCCCCTGTCTGATGGCGCTCTTGCTCGCGCTCGCGGCCGAGGGGCTGCTTTCGCTCCCCCATCGGCCCACGGTCGTGGGGCCGAGCATGGCCCGGGAGGCGATCCCGTGACGACTCCCGCCGAGATGATCACGCTCGCGCACGGCCTCCGCTTCCAGTCGAGCCCCTGGACGCTCGGAGTGTCGATCGTGCTGGTGCTCCTCGTGGCCGCGGTCGGCTTGGTCGGCTGGTGGCGGAGCGGTTTCAGACCGGGCTTCGGGCTCCTCGAAGGGCTGCGTCTGCTCGTCGCGCTGCTCGTCGCGATCCTCCTCAATCAGCCGGAGTGGGTGACCGAGCAACGCCCCGTCGACAAGCCGACGATCGCCGTCCTCGTCGACGACTCGCGGAGCATGGAGACGGTCGATGTCCGCAGGAGCGACTCCGGTGACGGCGGTGAAAGCCCCGGGGCGCTGTCGCGGCGCGACGCGGTGGCGGCTCTCTATGAGCCGGCGTTCTGGAGCCCTCTCGAGGAGCGGTATGCGATCGCCGTCGAGCCGTTCTCGGGCCTCCGCGCCGCCGATGCGAAGGCTCCCCTGACCGGAACGAATCTCTTCGACCCGCTCGAGTCGGCGGTGCAGCGCCATCCGAATCTGCGCGGGGTGGTGATCGCCTCCGACGGCGACTGGAACGAGGGGAAGCCGCCGGTCCAGGCGGCGGCGGGCCTGCGTCTCGCCGGGGTGCCGGTGTTTGCCGTCCCGGCCGGAAGCCTGACGCCGCTTCCCGATGTCGTCGTCTCGGGCGTCGACAGCGCCGTCACCGGCGTCGTTGCGAAGCCGTTTCGGGTGCCGTTCACGATCCGCAGTTCGCTGCCGCGCGAGCAGATGGTGACCGTCGAGGTCGAGGCTTCCGACGGCCAGCGCTTCACAAAGGAAGTGCGCCTGGCGTCGATGGCGCAGACGACCGACGCCATCCTCTGGACCCCGGCTACCGTCGGCGATTACACGCTCACCGTTCGCGTCCCGCCGCAGGCCGGCGAGCTCATCCCAGACAACAACACGCGTTCGGTGCCGGTGGCGATCCGCGAAGAGAAGCTCCGCGTCCTCATCGTCGAGAGCGTACCGCGGTGGGAATACCGCTACCTCCGCAACGCCCTCTCCCGTGATCCCGGCGTCGATCTCGCCTGCCTCCTCTTCCAGCCCGGGCTGTCGCAGGTCGGCGGCGGCTCGAAGGACGCGATCAAGAAGTTTCCCGGCTCGATCGAGGAGCTGTCGAAGTTCGACGTCGTCTTCCTCGGCGACGTCGGGATCGATGCCGGTCAGCTCACCGAGGACGACTGCCGGCTGCTCAAAGAGCTCGTCGAATATCAGGCGTCAGGACTCGTGTTCATGCCGGGCTGGCTGGGGCACGAGATGTCGCTCGAGGGGACGGCGCTCGGCGATCTCCTCCCGGTGGTCCTCGACGAGACTCGCCCCGAGGGGACCGGCACGGCGACGCCGGGGCGATTCGCGCTCACCGACAAGGGACGTTCGAGTCTGCTCACGCGCCTCGCCGACGGTGCCGACGAGAATGCGACCGTGTGGGAGTCGCTCCCTGGCTTTCAATGGTATGGCCCCGTCGCCCGGGCCAAGGCCGGCACCGAGGTTCTTGCCGTCCACGACGAGGTCGCCAACGAGTCGGGGCGGATCCCTCTCCTCGTCACCCGCTCGTTCGGGGCGGGGAAGGTGCTCTTCATGGCGACGGATGGCGCGTGGCGGTGGCGCAAGGGAGTCGAGGACAAATATCACTACCGCTTCTGGGGGCAGGTCGTGCGTTGGATGGCCTACCGGCGGTCGATGGCCAAGGGGGAGCGGATGCGGCTCCTTTACACCCCCGAGCAGCCCCAGACCGGCCAGGTCGTGGCGATCGACGCCAACGTCGGTGACGCGGTCGGCGAGCCGCTTCAATTGGGAACCGTCACGGTCACCGTCACGGCCCCCTCCGGCGCCATCGAGACCGTCCGTCTTGCGGCGCCCGGGGAGCAGGGGGCGTGGGGGGTGTTCTCGGGGAGCTGGACGCCGCGCGAGCCGGGGAGCCATGGCGTAGCCCTGGCGTGCGTCGAGACCGGCGACCGGCTCGAGGCGGCGGTGTTTGTTCAGGGGGCTGTAGGGGAGGAGATCGGTGCCCGGGCCCGGCCGGAGGTGCTCGAGGAGCTCGCCCGGCTCACGCAGGGATCGGTGACGAGCCCCGCCGATCTTGCCGAACTCCTCCTCACGCTCGGGAAGCTCCCCGAGAATCCCCCCGATCTCCGCCGGGAGAGGCTCTGGGCCCATCCGCTCACCCTCGCCACGCTCGTTGGGCTGCTCGGGCTGTTTTGGGTGGGGCGCAAGTGGCAGGGGCTCGTGTAGCGGGCAGATCGGGCGATCGACGGCCCTCAACGGGCCCGGTGCCGGGGGAGAACGGTAGGATGAAGAACGTGGACTCTCGAGCGGGGGACAGCGCGTGAGTGCCGATCGCCAAAAGACCGATCCGCAGCCGACCGTTCCAGGAGACGCGGCTCCCCTTGCGCTCCCGGTGGCGCTGCGGCGGCAGCTCGACGATTTCCGTGCCACCGTCCGGAGAGTGAAGGGGATCGAGGCGAACTGCATCGCCCTCTTCGGCGTCCTCGTTGCCTGGCTCGCGCTTTTCCTCCTCGATCGGCTCACCGACACGTCGGTCCTTGCACGCGTTGGACTGTATGCCGGTGCGATCGCCGCCTGCGGCGTTTTCCCGGTGGCGTTTTATCGCTGGATCTGGGGAACACGCGGGCTCGACCAGCTGGCGCGGCTCATCGCCCGCCGCTTCCCTTCGCTCGGCGATCAACTCCTCGGGGTCGTCGAGCTCGTCCGCAATACCGGCGAGCAGGCGCGCTCGCGGGTTCTCTGCGAGGCGGCGATCGGCCAAGTGGCCGAGGTGACGGGCTGTCACGACCTGCGGGCAGCCCTTCCGCGGCCGAGGCACCGGCTCTGGCTGGCGCTGGCCGCCGTGCCGTTGGTGTGCGCTTGTGTGCTCGGGCTGATCGTGCCGGCCGCCGCGGCCAACGCCTGGCAGCGGTTCCTCGCGCCGTGGCGGCACGTCGAGCGATACACCTTCGCCAGGATCGACAGGCTTCCGGAGACGGTCGTCATCCCCCATGGCGAGCCGGCCGAACTCGTCGTCCATCTCGATGCGGCCACGGCGTGGCGACCGGCCCGGGCAAAGGCCCGGATCGGTGGCGGGGGGAAAATCGCGGCCGGGCTCGATGGGGAGGCCTATGCCCTCGCGCTTCCTCCGCAGGTGAGCCCGTCGAGCTTGAGGCTGGCGGTGGGGGATGCCCGCCAGGAGGTCTCGCTCCAACCGACCTTCCGGCCGGAGATCACTGCGCTTTCGGCGCTTGTCCGCCTCCCCGATTACCTCGGCATCGACGCTCCCATCACGAAGGGGCTGCGCGGCGGAGGATTGTCGGTCGTCAAGGGGAGCCGGGTGGCGGTGACGGCGACGGCCAGTCGGGAGTTGGCCAGCGCCTCGATCGACGGAAGCGAGGTGCGCCCGCAGTCGTCCGCAATCGTGGCGCCGGAGGTGCTCGTCGAGGAGCCGGTCGATCTCTCCCTTGCCTGGAAGGATCGGCTCGGCCTCTCCGGAAGCAAGCCGCTCACGGTGAGCCTCGTGGCCCGCGACGACGAGCCACCGACGATCACGGTCGACGGCCTCGGTGGCAAGGGGGTGCTCCTCGACTCGGAGACGGTCCGTTTCACGCTCCAGTCGCGCGACGACTTCGGCGTCAAGCAGGTGGGGCTCGAGTGGGCGGGGAGCGATGAGGGGGGAGCCCACGGCGAACAGATCCTCGCGACCGGGGCGCCCGAGGCCGATACCCTCGCGGCGGTGGGGACGTTCGCGCCGGCGAGCCTCGGCATCGCGCCGCAGACGATCCAGGTGCGCGCCTTCGTGGAGGATTATCTCCCCGGGCGGGAGCGGATTCGGTCAGCGCCGACGACGTTTGTTGTCATGAACTCGGCCGACCATGCTCTCTGGATCAACGATCAGATCGGCCGCTGGCGGCAGCAAGCGGCGGAGATCCGCGACCGGGAACTGGAGCTGCTCGCCCGCAACGAACAGCTCGAGGCGATGACGGCCGAGGAGCTCGACGCCCCCGAGAGCCGCAAGGCGATCCGCGAGCAAGCGGCAGGGGAACGGAACAACGGCCGCCGCCTGGGACGCTTGGCCGAGGCTGGTGGAGCGCTTGTCCGCGAGGCGATGCGCAACCCCGAGTTCGAGGCCGCGACGCTCGAGGAGCTTGCCGGGCACGTGAAGGCGATGGAGGAGATGGCGGCCATGCGGATGCCGGGCGTCGGTGAACTGCTTCAGGCCGCGGCGGAGGCCCCGAAGGGGAATGCCGACGGTCAGGGGAGCGTCCAGCCATCGCGCCCGGGAGAGCCGGGCAAGCCTGGCGAAGGGATGGCGGAGGCGAGCGCCCAGAATCAGGCTCCACCGCAGCGCGTCGGCGAGGATCGTGGCCAAGGGGGAAAGCCTGCGGCCGGCGAATCGAAGGATCCATCGTCGCT
>CANGGT010000232.1 GCA_947453375.1 Planctomycetaceae bacterium | reverse complement strand
GGGGCTCGACGAGCGGGCCTCGGCGAACAGTTGATGGGCCCCCTCGTGGCGGATCGTGCGCGCCTCCGCCGTGGCGACGTCGTCGTCGTCGTTGTCGCCGGGCATGACGGCAAACCAGGCCGTCTTCGTCGGCATCCAATAGATCGCATCGCTGCGGATCGCCGCCGGCTCGAACTTCGTCACCTCGGCGACATACTCCTCCCGCGAAGGAACGAGGACGGCGGCGTAGGGATCGCGGACCGGCATCCGCCCCCGCCCCTTGAAGCGGCGCTCGAGCTCGGCTGGATCCCAGGCGTAGGCCCCGAACACCTGCTGCCAGATGAGGAGCGATGTCTCGAGCTCGGCGGCAAGGGCGGCGGCCGCCGCCGGCGGCGCGGAGGAACGGATCCGCCAGTGATCGCTCTCGTGCCGCCACGGTTTTTTGAGCGTCCGCGGCAGGGAGTCGTCGTCGGCCGCCTTCACCCACTTCCCGGATTCATACCGCTCCCCCGCCCGGTAGCGCTCGAGGCGGCCGCGGGGGAGCCACCCGAAGGCTGCGTCAAACTCCTCGCCACGGTCGAGACGCTTCGCCACCGACGTCGACACCCAATCCTCCCCGCGCTTCACCCAGCTGCCGATGGTGCGGGCGCGTTCATGATCGGGATCGTCGCGGAGGGTGCGGTGGAGCAGCGCGATCGCCTCCGCTCCGCGCCGGGCCAGCGGCTTCGGGCCGGCCTCGCTGTCGGCCCGCTGCTCCTCTCGGGTGCGCGGCCGGTCGTGGGCCTCGGCCGCCTCGACGGCTCGGGCGAAGGTCGCTTCGGCATGACGCCGCCGCGCCGCCACGAACTCCTCCCACAGCGGCGTTTGGGCTGCGTCGATCCAGTCCGGGGGCTCGAGGCGGGAGGGGATCGCGACGACCACCTGCCGGTCGCTGAACTCCGGGATCGCCCACGAGCGGATGTGGGTGGCGAGCGCGTCATGCCCGCGCGCGGCGGCCCGCGCGGCCAGGGCGTCGAGCGTCTTCCGCCAGGCAGCGTCGTCGAGCGTCGGTGCTGCGGGATCCTTCGCCTCTTCCTCGTCGGCCGCATCGACCGCCGTGACCCGCGGCCGCGGCGGGCTGGGCTCGTCGGCCTCGTCATCGGCGCACAGCCGCGCCGTGAGCGCCGGCCAGAGAGCCAGGCCGAGCATGATCGCCGCGACGATCGGGCGGGGGGCGGGCATCAGGAATCCTCGGCGAAGGCGGCGTCGAAGGCCCGCCCGGCAGGGGCGAAGTCGAGGTTTTTGACGAACTGGCAGGCCTCGGCGGCGCCATGCTCGCGATCCATGCCACTGTCTTCCCACTCCACCGACAGCGGCCCCTGGTAGCCGATCTGGTTGAGCGCGCGGATGATCGGCTCGAAGTCGATCCCGCCGCGGCCCGGCGAACGGAAGTCCCAGCCGCGGCGCGGATCACCGAAGCCGAGGTGGCTTGCGAGGATGCCGGAGCGGCCGTTGAGGGTGGTGATCGCGTCCTTGACGTGGACGTGATAGATGCGATCGGGGAAGGCGCGGAGAAACTCGACCGGATCGACCCCCTGCCAATGGAGGTGGCTGGGATCGAAGTTGAATCCGAACTCCTCGCGGCGCCCGAGCGCTTGGAGGGCCCGCTCGGCGGTGACCAGATCGTAGGCGATCTCCGAGGGGTGGACCTCGAGCGCGAAGCGGACGCCGCATTCGGCGAACACGTCGAGGATCGGGTGCCAGCGTTCGGCGAACTGGGCGAATCCGGCGTCGACCATCGCCGTCGGCACCGGCGGGAAGCCGTAGAGGAGATGCCAGATCGACGAGCCGGTGAAGCCGTTGACGACGCTGACGCCGAGTTTCTTGGCGGCCCGCGCCGTCCGCTTCATCTCCTCGGCCGCGCGGCGGTTGACGCCGTCGGGGTTGCCGTCCCCCCACACGTGCGCCGGCAGGATCGCCTGATGACGCTCGTCGATCCGGTCGCAGACGGCCTGGCCGACGAGGTGGGAGGAGATGGCATGAACGGAGAGCTCGTGGCGCTCGAGTTGGTCACGCTTCTGGGCGCAGTACGAGGCCTCCTCGAGCGCCCGGGTGGGATCGAAGTGGTCCCCCCAGCAGGCCAATTCGAGCCCCTGGTAGCCGAACTCGCGGGCTTTGCGGGCGAGATCGTCGAGGGCCAGATCGGCCCACTGGCCGGTGAAGAGCGTGATCGGTCGAGGCATGGCGAGGCTCCGGACGGCAGCAGATGCAGGGCTCGGCAAATTGTGACAGAAGGCCCGCGAGGCGGGAACGTCGGGTAGGGCGGGGCGAGGGCTCCGGAAGGCGATCATCCCGCGGGCAGGCTCCTTGCTCGAGCCTGTCCGGGATCGGCCCGAAATCACCTCGGGCTCATGTCCGGATCACGCTCCGCATCAGCCACAAGCCCCAAAGCGTGACCAGCACGTTCCCCGTCCACACCGCCAGCGGGGGAACGGCCCCCGATTTCGCCTGCGATACGCCGAACATGAAGACGGGGTAGTAGACGAGGAGGATCGGGAGGAAGCAGAGGAAGAAGCTCGTGAGGAAGTCGGCGTTGCGCATCCGGATCGCCATCGGGGCGCCGACGAGGACGAAGCACAGGCAACTGAAGCCGTTGGCCCAGCGCCGCCACGGCTCCATGATGATCCGATGGAGCCGGGCCGTTTCCACCTTCACGGCATGCTGTTCGCTCTCGGTGTGGATCGGCATCGTCATGTCGAGCCTTCCGGAGAGGATCGCGATCGCCACCTTGGCGGCGGCGGTCTCCTCGAAGGACTCGATGCGGCGCAGCTGTTCGGCCCGGGCCCTGGGGAAATCGGCCATGGCGATCTCGGAGGGGCTCGTCGAGGTCGCCCCCTTGCGGCTGACGGTGTCGAGGGGGATCTCGCGCGTGAGCTCGTCGGGGAACACCGCCTTGACGTCGCCGACGCTGAGCGTGCCGTTGCGGCAGGTGATCGTGAGCACCCCCTTGGCCGCATCGGCGTGCATCGTCGCCTTCTCGGCGGAGACGGTCACCGGGTCGCCGGTCTGCGGCTGGTAGGAGAGGGTGGGGCGGATGAGATCCTTCCCCTCGACGTTCTTGACGTTGATCGAGATCTGCGGGGCACTGTAGGAGCGGTGCTGGCGGAGCCTCCCGTAGATGATTTCCTCGACGCTCGAGACGATGACGCGGCGGATCCCGTCACGCCCCCACGACACGGCGACGTCGTTGAGCCACACCGACACGAAGCTCACGGCCACCGCCAGGCCGACCGCGGGCCACATCGCCGCCATCGGCGAGATCCCGGCAGCCTTCAGCGCGGTGATCTCGTTGGTCGCCGACATCCGCCCGAACACGCTCGCCACGGCGAAGAGCATCGTGCCGGGGACGGCGAACCGCATCGCCTCGGGGAGGACGTAGGGGACGAGGGCCGCGATCTGCATCATCCCCAGCCCCTGCTGCTGGGCTTCCTTCACGAGCCCCACGACGAGCATGAACAGCGTGAGCGCCGAGAGCGCCACGAGGAACACCTGGAGAAGCTCGGAGAGAACGTAGCGGGAGACGATCTTCATGGGCGACGGTCACCCTCGCTCGTCGTGGTGGCCGCCGCGAGGCGACGGGGGCGGGGCGCGGAGGGTGTCGCCGGAGCGGGCCTCCTCGACCGAGCGGCTGTAGACGGCGATCGCCTCCGCGGCGGCGACGGTCGCTTCGTGGAAGCTCCCTGCCGCAATGAACTTCCGCGCTCGGGTGGCAGCGGCGAGCATCCGATCGCATTCCGGGGGGGCGAGTCCGTCGGCGGCCGATTCGGCGCTTGCCACGATCCCCTCCACGAGCGCCGCGCGGGGGGTGCAGTTGTAGGTGCGATAGGGGCCCTGGCCGAGCCGGCGGCCGGAGGCGAGCGACCGGCCATCCCCGGCGGGAAGGGCGAAGCCGACGAAGGCCATCACGACCATCGCCACCATCACGAGCAACGCCGCGGCGCTGGCGACGCTGCAGATCGTTCGCGGCAGGTCGCCGAGCGACCCCGCGAAATCCCCCCACGGGCTGAGGAGGAGGGCGACGAGGAGACTTGCGGCGGCGATGGCCAGTTGCTTCCAGGGGAGTTGCTGCTTCTGGCCTCGCGGCTGGTAATCCTCGTCGAGGGCCCAGGCGGGGGCGCCGTGGACATTCGCCGACACCTCCTCCACCCCGGCCTTCGCCACGATCACGGTGACGTTGTCGGGGGCGCCGCGGACGAGCGTCAGACCAACGAGCGCCGCACAAGCTTCGCGGGGGGGCAGTTCCTTGAGAAACAGCCCGATCTCCTCATCGGCCACCTGTCCCGAAAGGCCGTCGCTGCAGAGGAGGAAAACATCTCCCTGCTCGACCGGATGGGGCCCCTCGATGTCGACCTCGACGCGGGCATGCGGGCCCATCGAGCGGGTGATGACATTCTTCCCCACCGTCCGTTCGGCCTGTTCGCGGGTCAGCCCCCCCTGGCTTTCGAGTTCCCACACGGCGGAGTGGTCGCGGGTGAGCTGGTCGAGGGTCGTGCCGCGGAGCCGGTAGGCGCGGCTGTCGCCGATGTGCCCGACGAGCACGCCGCGCGGCACGAGGACGAGCGTCGTGCAGGTCGTCCCCATGCCGAGATACTCCGGCTGCCGGCGGCCGCGGAGATTGATCTCGGTATTGGCCTGTTCGAGGCCGCGAAGGAGCGCGAGCGGAGGGGAACGCTGGGCGTTCTTCTCGTAGATCAGCGGCACCTGTTCGGCGGCAATTTTGCTTGCCCGTTCCCCGGCGACATGGGCTCCCATCCCGTCGGCGACCAAGAGCAGCCAGCCCCGCGACTGATACTGCTGCGGGCTCACCGGCGGGACCACCGCCAGGGAATCCTGGTTGTTGGCGCGGCGGCGACCGATGTCGGTTTGCTCGCAGTACACGAGGGTGGTGCCGGATCCCACGCGTGAACAACCTGACAAAGAGGGAAAGGGAGGCAACGGCCGAGCGGCCGCAAACCGCCCGATTCTAGCGGCCACGAACGCCTCCGGCGACCGCAAACCGGCCCGGGAAAAGGGGTTGTGGGGCGAGGCGGGCCCTGTCTGGCCGGTCTGGCGGCGGCCGAGGGGGCTCTCTATTCTCCCCGCCATGCGATCCGCCCGCTCCCACCGTCGTGCCCGCACCCCCCGGCGTGCCTTCGCCCTGGGAATCCCCCTTTTGGCGATCGTCATGGTCGCCGCAAGCGGCTGCGTGCAGCGGCGGATGACGATCCGCTCCAACCCTCCCGGGGCCCTCGTCTACGTCGATGACTATCAGATCGGGACAACCCCCGTCTCGACCGACTTCGTCTACTACGGCACGCGGAAGATCCGCCTCGTCAAGGACGGCTTCGAAACCCTGACGGTGCGGCAGCCCCTTCCTGTCCCCTGGTACGAAGTGTTTCCACTCGACTTCGTGAGCGAAAATCTCTGGCCGTGGGAGATCCGCGACGAGCGCGTCGTCGACCTGGCGATGGCGCCGGCCGAATCGCAGCCGGCGGAACTCGTCGTCGCCCGCGCCCAGACCGCCCGCCTCGCCGCCGGCAGCCTGCCGCCAGTGCCCGCCGCTCCGCTCCCGGCGGTCGCCGCTCCCCTCCCGACCCCACCGCAACAGCCCGCCTTCCCCCCGCCGGCCGCAGGCCAGCTTCCGCCCCCTGCCACCGGCCCGCTCCAGTTCCCTGGAGCGGCGCTCGAACCGCCGCGCTTCAACGCACCCACGCAGGGGATTCCGAGCCTCGGGGCTCCTCCCGCCGGGCTGTGAGCCGGCGACGTCCGGGCATGCCATAATCTCCGCATGGCACCGATCCCCGGCGAGCTTCCCTCCGTGACGCCTGACTCGCATGGAGCGTCGCGCGCCGACCTCGACCGGCTCAAACTCGCGAAGCTCCGCGCCTGCCTCGCTGAGATCCTCCCCGCCAACGCGTTCTATGCCGCGAAGCATGCCGCGAAGCTCGGGGGGACCCGGCCGCTGCCGGAGTCGCTTGACGAGTTTTCCACCTGGCCGCTGACGACCAAAGAAGAGCTCGTCGCCGGGGCGGCCGCCACCGGCTTGCCTGCGAATCTCACCTATCCGCTGTCGTCGTATGTCCGCTGCCATCGCACGAGCGGCACGCATGGCCGGCCGATGCCGGTCTTTGACACCGCCAGCGATTGGACCTGG
>CANGGT010000231.1 GCA_947453375.1 Planctomycetaceae bacterium | reverse complement strand
TAGTAATTCGCCCGCGAGTGCTGCGACTGGGAGGAGTTCAGCCGCTCGGGCCAGTCGTCGTCGGCCGTGTCGATGTAGTCGGTCGGGCACAGAATCCGAATGCCGGCATCGACGGCCGTATTGAAGAGCAGCCCGGCGAAGGTCATGTGCCGATAGAGCCGGCTCGACTCCTCGGCGATGATCAGGTCCCACCGCCCGGCTGCGATGCCAGCCCAGACCTCGTTGATGCCGGGGCGGCTCATCCGCTCGCCACTGATCTCAGGCTCATGGATGACCTCGATGGCGAGCCTGTCGGGCTCGATGTCGCGGGGGAGATTGTCGGCCAGGAACCGCCGGCAGTTGGCGATCTGGTCCTCGGTGCTCGTCTGCCGCTGCTCCTCGGTGGAATAGCGAGCCTGGATCAAGACCCTCAGCGGCCGGCCAGAGGGCAGCACGATCGGCTGTCGGAGGTGCATCATGTCGCACCTCCTTTCCGTCCCCTGCCCTGCCCTTGGCGGCCCTTCCGACGGGTGGTGCCGGAATTTGCGCCGGGGGGTGGGCGCTTTCGCGGTTTTTTCCGAGTGAAACCGGGTTTGTTCGATCCCTGTCGAGGGTACTGAAACGGCTGCATCATCCGCGATGGCGGGAGGTGTAGCCGTTTTTTGTTGCTCGTGCCGCGGTGTGCCGCCGTCTGCGTGCATGGGCGACGTCGGATTTGACGTCGCCGTCACGGGGCCAGCCCGGATCAGTCAGCCCCGCGAATGACCTTCACCCACTCGATCTCCAGGCGAAACGCCCCAGGATTTTTGTCGCTGAGCATGACGCCGAGTCCATTGATCTGGCCTGGATCGACCGGCCCCATGCCGGCGACGACCCGACCAAAGGACGTCGGCTCGAACTGGCTCAACGGCACGTGGATCTCCTGCCACTGATCTTTCTCGGTGGGAAGGCCAGCTCGGTACGAAAACGCCATGCGGCGGGACTTGGTGTAAATGTTCACCATGTACTCCCGACCGTCACCCTTCACGCGGAGAACCAGCGTGTCACCAGACTTGATGTCGAGGGTCGTTGGCTTCGTCCGCACCGACGTGAAGCCACCGTTGTTTTCCAACGAAAGATTCCCGGAGAACTCCATCGTCCGGGCGTCGGTGATCCGGAATCGGCCCTGCGAGACTCCTCCCATCACGCCGTCGTTCACCGCCTGCCACAGCCGCGCGGACTCAAGGTTGGTGAAGTCGAGCAGAGGCCGAAGCAGTTCTGGATCCTGACTGGCCACGAGGCCTCCCATCGCGATCATGACTGCGATCATGAGTTCCTGCATCGCTCTCTCCTCTGGCTTGCCAGCAACGACTGAAAACACCTTCTCGATCAGAGAGCATACCGGCAAACATCAGCTGGTCTCCCCCGAAAGCGCGGAGAGGTCTAGCAGGCTGTGGATAACGTGCTGGCCCGACCGCACGAGGCGGTCGCGAGTGCGTAGCACTCGAGAAAACCGGAGGTTTTCCAAGTAGAAAAAGGTCATGGATGACTTTTTCCACGGGCAGCTAGAGGGCAGAGGGCCCGTCACGCTTCGCGCGGCAGCATGTCGGCGTAGGCACTGGTCAAGAGGTCGCTGGGGGCGATGCCGAGCCGCGCCATCAGCTCGGCGGCGATCCGATGCCCCTCCGACTCCGGCTGGCCGTCCTGGAGCACCACCTCCAATTCGACGAAGCTCCCCAGCCCATCCACCTCGTCGAGATGGATCCTCGTCTGCCCCACGAGGCAGAGCGTCCTCATCTTCTCCACGACCTGCGTCACGCCATGGGCCCGCTCGAGGACGTCGCGAAGCGTCGTCGGATCGGCGACCGCAGCCAGCCGATAGTCCGACCGCTTGCTCCCCGCGGTATCAGGCCGGTCATACCAGATCAATTCGCTCTCCCCCGAACCGAGCTCCCGGAGCTTGAGCCGGCCATGGGGGCATCCAAAAAACGTATCGCGCTGGTGGAACGTCGCCGGCGGGGCATCGCTCAGGCGGCGTGCGATCGCGGCAAGGGCGGCCGGGTCGTGAACCCTCGCCTTGATCTCGACATTCGTCGGCATCGCTCGGCCCCCGTCAGCGTTTCGTCAGCGTTTCAGGGCGAGCACCAAGACCCCCGCCCCCACCATGAGGATCCCCGTCCATTCGCGGACACTTGGCCTCTCGTGGAGAAAGAGCACGGCGAACACGGCCACGAGGAGGACGCTGAGCTTGTCGACCGGAGCCACCTTCGACGCCTCACCGAGCTTGAGCGCGCGGAAATAGCAGACCCACGACACACCGGTGGCGGCTCCGGAAAGCGTCAGAAACAGCAGCGTGCGATGGGGGAGGGTGAGCGGGTTTTGCCACTTGCCGGTCGCCACCACGAACATCGACAGGAGCACGAGGATCACGGCCGTCCGCACGAGGGTGGCGAGATCGGAATCGATTCCCTCGAGGCCGATCTTCGCCAAGACCGCCGTCATTGCGGCGAACGCGGCCGAGAGGAGCGCCCACATGAACCACGCGGAGGATGATTCCATCAGTTGCTCCCTCGGTAGGCATTGCCCCGAAACAAACCAGCGGCCCAGCATAACGCCTTCACTTCGACGGCCGTCGAGGGCCGGATGGACGGTACGACGCCACGATCACCTCCACGATCCACGGCCGCTCCTGTAGCGCAGACGCGCGAGCCCACCGCACCAGGCGGCGGCGACGACACCCCACGGCACGATCAGAAGCAGTCCCCCGGCCACGAGCAGCGCCGCGATCAGCGGGGGCGCATCGAATCGCCCCCGGCCGGCGAGCGTCTGCAGAATCGCATACGTCAGGACGAGGACGCTCCCCGCGATCGCGGCCAACACCAACAGCTGCCGCCACGAGGGCGAAAGCCCCCCACGCCGAGCGCACCAGGCAAGCATCGGGAGCCACTGGAGCGCGTGGATCACGGCCCCGTGGGGAAACTTCGGCACCCCCGCCGCGCCAACCAACTCCGGCGAAAGCCCACGGGCCACCTGGAGATCGCCATGAATGCTCCCCCAGATGCCGAGGCCACACGAGACGACCAGCAGCACGAACCCCGCGCGCGCGGCGGCGAGCATGTCAGGGCCCATATCGGCCGGCGTGCGAAACAGCCGGATCGTGAGATCGACTGCCACGAGTGTCACCAGGAGGATGAGCACCCCCATCGCGTCGTAAAGAATGGAGTCGAAAGGCGTGGCCCGGTTGAAGTGGCTTGCCACCCCACGCCAGCACTGGAGGTCGATGAGCGCCACCTCGACCAGCAGGCTCCAGGCCGTGAACGCCGACAGCTCGTCATCCCACCTCCGCCGCGGGAGCGCTGACCAGCCCCACCCGAGCGACAGGCTCGTCAGGCCGGTGGAGATGCCAAACAGGATCGGCTTCCGCCAGGTCACAGGCCCCTCCCAGGCACCGCCGCAGATTCCCCACACCACCAGGTGCGCGAGCCCCGAGACGATGAGAAGCACGCCGACCATGGCCAGCTGACGGGCCCGGGGATCGAGCCACCATCGGGGCGCTCGTGTGGGAGTCGGCGATGCGTCCATGCTTGCGATGCCGGTGACGCAGAAAGTCACAAGCCCTCCCGGTGCCGAGAACTCACGGGGGGGCGTCTTCGGTCGGAGCGTCGGGGGACGACGAATCGTCACCCCCGGAGAAACGCGCGAGCACGGCAAGAAATCCGCAGATCACCGCCACGACGCCAAAGGCAACCCACTCGTTCATCGACTCAGTCTACGCTTACGAAGCTTGCCCCGCCCATGGGCACGAGTTGCCCCAACAGGCTCCCCACGGCGAAGATCGCCGTGGCTCAGGGCCCCGCGGAGCCCCGATTCCCCCTTGTCGCACCGCTTCCCCTCTGGAAACCCTCCCGTGACCATCCTGCGGCTCGATCGACGATGCTTCGCCATCCTCCTGGCATTCCTGCTCCCCCTCGGGATGCCGATCCGTGCGGAAGAGCCCTCCCCGTGGAAGAAGCACGTCATCAACCACCGCTCGCCGTTCGAAGCCGTCGGCGTCGCCGATCTCAACGCCGACGGGAAGCCCGACGTCTTCTCTGGCGATTCCTGGTACGCGGCGCCCGATTGGACGCAGCACAAGGTGCGCGACGTGCCGCCGGGCACCAACCCGCACTACCACGAAGACTTCGCCGACGCGCCCCTCGACGTCAACGGCGACGGCCGGATCGACATCGTCACCTGCGCCTACTTCAGTCGCCGGATCAGTTGGGCCGAGCAGCCCGCAGACCCGACGCAACCCTGGGCCGAACACACGATCGACACCCCCGGCTCGATGGAGACGGCGTATCTCGTCGATCTCTACGGCGATCGGACGCCTGTCCTGATCCCCAACGTCGGCGGGCAGGTGCTCCTCTACGAACTCACCTCCCGCTCGCCGACCGTCGCCTGGACAACCCATCGGCTCGCGCCGGAGGGGGCTGGCCATGGCGTCGGTCACGGCGACGTGAACGGGGACGGCCGCCTCGATCTGATCACGCCGATGGGATGGTACGAGCAGCCGACCGAGCGGACAGCCGCATGGGCTTTCCATCCGGACTTTCAACTCGGCACGGCGAGCATCGGGATCCTCGGCCACGATTTCGATGGCGACGGCGACACCGACGTCGTCTGGGGGATGGGGCACGACTTCGGCCTCCACTGGCTGAAGCAGTCGACCGATGCGGCGGGAAAGCGCACCTGGACGAAGGAGGAGATCGACACGAGCTTCTCGCAGGTCCACACGCTCCATCTGTCCGATTTCGACGGCGACGGGGAGATGGATTTCGTCACCGGCAAGCGGATCTACGCCCATGCGAGCGAACCGGGCGCCACCGCCGAGCCCTGCCTGTTCCTCTACACTTTTGACCGCTCGGCCTCGAAGTGGATCAAGCAGATCGTCTACTCAGGCGATCCGGCACCGCTGGCGCCGCTCGATCCGGAGAAGCGCGACGCCATGAAGGACTTCCGCCCGGGCTCGGCTGGCACCGGCCTGCAGATGGCGATTCACGATCTCGACGGCGACGGCGATCCCGATATCGTCGCCCCAGGCAAGTCGGGGCTCTATTGGTTCGAGAATCCCCGGACAAACCCCGGTCCCTGACCCAAGGGGTCGCTCCTCCCCTTGGTCGCGGAGGCGCGGAGGATTGTCTCAGCAGGCTCTCCCACACTCCCCGCCGGAGCGACGCGCCCCCCCACGACACCACGATCGCGAGAACTTGACATGGCGACTTGTCGGCATATGATGCCGACATGGACAACGACCTGCTCACCCTCCAGGACCTCGCCGACAAAACGGGCGTCGAGCCGCGGACGATCCGCAGCTACGTGGAGAAGGGGATCCTCCCCGGGCCCGATTCCCTCGGCCGTGGTGCCCGCTATCCGCGGGAATCACTCGACCGGCTGAAGGTGTTGCAGCTGCTCCGCGATGCCGATCGCGACATCTCCCTCGATCAAGCCCGGCTTCTCCTCCAGCGGCTCACCCCGAGCCAGATGCGGAACGTCGCCGAGGGAAAGGAACGGATCGCCGCGGTCATCGATACCGATCGACCAACTGTCCAGTCGAAGGGGGACGCGCTCGCCTACCTCTCCCGGCTGAAGCTGGGAGCGACGCACCCATCGCCACAGAGCGGCGGAGCGAAACAGTCGCTGCGGTCGCACGGCATGCCGACCGGCCCCGCCACCGCCGACACCACCTTGCCGGTGCTCGAACAGGCTGCCAAAGCCCTCGGTGGTCTCGTCGGCCTGAGCGCCGCGACGCGGTCTGTCCGCGGGGAGCATTGGTACAGGCTCCCGCTCACCCCCGACATCGAACTCTCCGTCCGCGGCGAGTTTGGCCCCGAACAACTTGCCCAGCTGCACAGAATCGGCGACGCGCTGCGAATCCTACTCACGAAAGGAGCCGTGAAATGACCCATGCCAACCATCCCATCACCGGCCAGACAGGACCTCTGCTCACCGCCCGGCTCGACCGCAGCCTCGTGCATGTCGAAGGGGGATCCGTCCGCCATCTGATCGTCACGGTGAAGGCCCCGGTGGATGATTCGGCGGCCACGAAACCTCGGCAGCCGCTCAACCTCGGGCTCGTGATCGACGCCTCCGGGTCGATGGCCGGGGCGCCGCTCGACGCCGCGAAGTCGGCGGCGCTCGGCGTCATCGAGGCCCTCCGCGATACCGACCACC
>CANGGT010000230.1 GCA_947453375.1 Planctomycetaceae bacterium | reverse complement strand
GGATCGTTGGCCGCCGCCAACCCGACGATCGCCATCGCCAGGAGGCTCACCGCCAGATCCTCGCGCTGGCCGACGATGAGGAGATTGGCCCCGCCCTGTCGGCGGAAGATCGCTGTCGTCGGATCCTTGATGGCGATCGCATCGCCGAGCCAGGCGACCGGGGCGACGAGATCGCGGCCTCCGGTCGTCCCCTCGGCGAGGAGCTCGCGGAGGAGGACGTTGCCATCGGGATCGGCCGCCTGGTTGCCGTCGAAGACGATCCGCGGCACCGGCGGGATGTCGGTGCGCCGGTCGGCGAGGCGACGGAGCTCGCCGAGATACCACTCGCGGCGGCTGTCGTCGAGCCACACGACCTGGAAGGGATTGTTGCCGGTCACCATGCCGTTGGCGTCGTTGTAGATCGCCTCGCCGGGGCGGGTGAGGAGCCGGGCGGCCGAGTTGTCCTCGGAGAGGATCAGGCTGCTGTCGGCCTCGTTGCACTGCAGCGCGATGCGCACCGCCATCTGCCCCATCGTCGCCCGGGGGAGGCTGTAGGAGCCGCCGAGCGTCTGCGAGCCGAGGAGGACGTGCATGCCGAAGGCACGCCCCTGACGAACGAGCCGGTCGAGGATCAGCGAGGCATCTTGGGCGAGCTTGTCGTCCTCGATGAACAGTTCCTGGAACTCGTCGATGATCAGGAGGATTCGCGGCATCGGATCGGGATTGCCGGTGGCGCGGAAGCCGGCGAGATCCTGGACGGCGAGATCCCGGAACAAGTCGCCGCGCCGCTTCAGCTCGCGGTCGAGCTGCTCGAGGACCGAGAGGCCGAACTCGCGCTCGCTCTCGATGGCGATGACGCGGGCGTGCGGCAGCTCGTAGTGATCGTAGATCTTGAACTCGACGCCTTTCTTGAAGTCGATGAGGTAGAACTGGACTTCGTTCGGGCTGTAGGTGAGCGCGAGATTCGTGATCAGCGCGTGCATCATCGTCGACTTGCCCGAGCCGGTCTTGCCGGCGATGAGGACGTGCTGGCTCGTCCCCTTGCCGAGCTTCATGTGCTGCATCTTCTTGGCGCCGGCGGGGCCGAGCGGGACGTCGATGCCGCTGGCCGTGCTCCCCGTCCACCACCGGTCTTCCGCGGGCGCCACGCGGTCGAAAGGCACTTCGACCCGCTTCGCCGCCTTGGCGGCCTTGCCGACTCGCTGGATGACGTTCGTGAACACCTCGTCGGACGGGCTCTGCTCGACGCCGAGCGGCCACTTCGAAAACTCCGCGTCCTGCCAGGTGAAGGTGCCGTCTTTCAAAACGAGCGTCGTCGCGTGCTGCTCGATGTCGGAGAGACTGAAATTCGCCGGCAAGGTCTGCTTCGTGTCGACCGACACGATCGTGTAGACGCCACACCGGGCGCCGCTGGCGGCGATGCTCGCCAGGCGACGGGCGCTGGTCTCGGTGAAGTTGGCCGGGAAGTTGCTGACGACGACGAAGCGATAGGGCTCGGGAACCTCGGCATCGGCGTTGTAGGCGCCGATCGAGGGGTATTCGTTGCGGAGATACTTCTGGATCACCAACTCCATCTGCTCGGTGATGTCGGCCAGCCGCTGCTCGATCTGCTGCGGCTCGGTCCAGATCCGGCTGGTGACGAGGAGCTCGTCGTGATCGGCCAGATGCATGAATCCGGCGAAGTGCTTCCCCAGCCCGAGCGGATCGATGATCGTGAACCGGGTCTGGCCGGCAGGGGCGCCGGAAGCGATTCGCAGGGTGAGCGCCTGGAGGAAGGCCCCGGCCGCTTCCTTCTGGTCGGCCGTCGTCTTCACCAAGACCGAGCTCTCGGCGGGGAAGGGGACGGCCGCCGGCTGCGTCCACGTTGCCG
The DNA here is from genome assembly GCA_947453375.1 of Planctomycetaceae bacterium. Taxonomy (GTDB): domain Bacteria; phylum Planctomycetota; class Planctomycetia; order Pirellulales; family UBA1268; genus QWOP01. Next base: position 4,337 of record CANGGT010000230.1, on the reverse strand, counting down.
GGCCGAAGGCGTTGAGATCGCTCTGCGCCGAGACGCCGCCGGGGATCTTCGCCATCGAGAGGGCGAGCGTGCCGAAGCGCAGTCCAGGGGGATCGTGGGAGGGGAGGGCCGCCGATCCGTCGGCCAGCGCGTCCCAGGAGGGGAAGCAGGCCGCGTCGATCTGGTTGGCCTCCTCCCAGACCGCGGCTGTCTCGCGGCGGACGCGGGCCCAGTCCTCCGTCATCGCGCGGGTCCGCTCGGCATGGCTCTCGGCGGCGGCTGCCAGCCGGGCGTCGCGCTTCGCCTCGCGGCGGCGGATGTCCTCGGTGAGCCCCGCCTCGAGGGCGGCGATGCGGGCCGGATACTTTTCGTCGGCCTCCTTCCGCGCACTCTCGACCTTCGTGCGGATCGTCGTCGTGGCGGTCTGGTACTTCCCTTCGAGATCCGCCAGCTGGGCGTCTCGCTTCGCAGCGAGGTCGGCGAGCGTCTTCTTCGCCCGCGACTCCAGGTCGACGAGATCCTGCTTCGCCTTCGCCTCCATCTGCTTCGCCTGGAGGCCGGAGCGGACCTTGAGCCATTCGGCCGCGGGGCCGAGGAGCCGCTTGCCGCGGAGGACGTCGCGCTCGATGGCCGTCCACAACTCGAGCGCCTTTTGGGCGGCCTCTTTCTTGAGACCGCCGAAGATCGTCTTCGACGACTCGAGCGAGAGGAGCTCCTTCGTCCGGGCGATCGCCCCCTCATGCGTCCCCTTGAGCTGGACGATGAGTTCGTCCCCTTCCGGCACCGGGCTGTCGTCGGCTGCCGCGGTGCCCGCCTTGACGCCACACTTGCCGAGGAACTCCTTCGCCTTGGTCATCGCCTCGTCGAGCTGGCTGCCCCACAGCGCGTGATCCTTCTCGGCCCGAGCGAGGAGCTTCTGCGGGTCGTTTCGCTTCTCCTTGAAGACTTCCTTCACCGAGCCCTGCTCGAACTCGCTGTCTTCGCGGATCTTCGTCGACTGCTCGTCGCAGGCTCGGCTGATGGCCGCGGCTTTCGCCTTCCGCGACTCGTCGATCTTCTGCTGCTCGGCCGCACCCTGCGACTGGAGGCGCTTGAGTACCGCCTCGTATTCCTTCTTTGCCGCCTCGATCTCCTGCTCGTGCTTGGCCGTCGTGGCGGCGATCCCCGTCTTCGCCTCCTCCTTGGCTGCCGCAACCTCCCGATCGCGGTCCGCGACGATCTCGTTTTCGAGCCGCGCCCGGGTGGCCGCGGCCGCACGGAGAAGCTCGATCTGGCGGCGGAGGATATCGCGGTCGTAGGCCTCGACGGTGGCGGCTCCGGAGGCGGGGACGGAAAGCTCGTCGGTCGACATGGGGGCTCCGGAAGTCAGCGGGGAAGAAAGGGCGCGATGGATAACCGCTGGGGAAAGAAGCGTGCAGGGAAGGGGCTCGAAGCGGCGCCGGAAGCGGCGGGCGCGGCAGGAACGGCGGGGAAGGGGACGCGGCCAGACGACGGCGGCGTCAGCGTCCTCCCTCGTCGGCGACGTCCCTTGCGGCCCGCGAGAGCACCTCGGCGAGCCGGCCGATCGCCTCGAGCGTCTGCTTCACATCGGGCATGATCGGCTCGAGGTGATCTTTGTGGAACGTCTTCGCCGTGGCGTCGTTCCAGGCATCGGTGGCAGCGTTCCACTTGATGTCGAGTTGCTTGAGGGCCAGGGCGAGCTTCGAGGCCCCCCCGGAGAGATCGAACGATTTCATCCCCGTGTCTCCCCGGGCGTGGCTGGCGGCGTCGAAGCGGCGGCAGGGGCTTCCCCCGGAACTGCGGCACGGGAAGTCTGAGCGGCCGTGGGGGCCTCGTCGGCGGGACGGGCCATCGAGGCGGCCGTGCCACTGCCGCCGCCAGCGCCCCCGGCCGCCGGGCCCTGGGTCTCGCGGTAGGCGTCGAGGGCTTTGAGCATCCGCTCGAGAACGGCCATCGCTTTCGGGCATTTGACGTCGATGACTTCGCGGAAGTGGACGAGCCGCACACACGTCTCGCGGAACTGCTGCTCGACGACCGGCTTCCAGCGGCGGACGGCCGCCTCCTTCTGTTCGGCATACTCGAGCCGCTTCCGCGCCTTGTCGAGATTCTTCTTCTCTTCGACGCAGGAGGGGGTGTTGTCGCCGACCTTCTTGAAGGCCCGGCAGTGCTCGAGATCCTTGATCGCCTTGTTGACCGCGTCCCCCGCCCGTCGAACCTCGGTCTTCCAGTGGGCGGCCCGTTCCATCGTGACGTATTCCACGCCCCGCCGCCCCTCGAGTTCGACCTCGCCGAGGGCCTGCCCCGCCTCGTGCGCGAACGACGCCAGAGCGGCCTTCACGAAGGCGAGGGTGTCGATCGATTTGACATCGGCCTGACCGGACATGCTGCTCCCCTCCGATGGCGACGGCTCACCGCTGCTGCTGGTATTCCTCGATCCGTTCCGCTTTGCGGATGAGGTACGGGACATATTCGCCGGTCGATTCGACGAACCGGCCGAACTGGTTGAGTTGCTGCTCGAACTCCTCGCTGAACTTCTGGTGCTCACCGTCGCGCCAGGTGGCGCCGAGCGCCGAGAGTTGACGCTGGACGGTCTGCATCTGGGCCATCACTTCGCCGCTGAAGTGGCGGAGCCGGGCCGCGAACCGGCGGAGTTCCTGCGGATCGACGATTGCCTGTCCCATCGGATGATCCCCCTTCGAGCGCCGGTGACGGACTGCCGCCGGTGGCGGACTTGCCCCGGCTCTCGGCATCTTACACGCTCCGCGCCGAAGCCGGGCGGCCCGCGGCAGGGGCGTGGTTGGTTTTTTCCGATGGCAGGTAGACTCCTTCCAGAGTTCCCCCCGCCCGGAGTCACGCCCGCGATGTCGCGCCCCGATCCCGCCCCGCAATCTTCCTCGCATTCGGCCCCGCACCAGCATCAAGCCCCCCCGTCAGCCGGCGGTGGCGGTCGCCCCGAGGGGGGAGGCTACGGCGCCCCAGCCCACGCTGCGGCCGGTTCGACGATGTCGTTTGAACCGGAGAAGGGCTGGCACTGCAGCCACTTCTTCTACAGCTTTGACCGGGCCAAGCTGGCGACGATGTCGGCGGCGGCGTTGGAAGCGGGCCGTCAGGCGTTCATCGCCACGCTCGATCCGACGGCGCCCGGGGCACCGATCCGGCTGCAGACCTGGATCGTGCCGGGGCACAAGGCCGACTTCGCCGTCATGGCGATCGATCCCGATCCGCTCGTCATCGACGGGCTCCATCAGCGGCTCCTCGCCGGGCCGCTCGGCGCGGCCCTCGTGCCGGGCTATTCGTTCATCTCGCTCACCGAGGTGAGCGAGTATGTTCCCACGCCTGAGCAGTTCGGCCAGCGCCTCCTCGAGGAAGGAGAGACGGCCGACAGCCCCACCTACCGGGCGAAGGTCCAAGGCTATGCCGCCCGCGAAGGGGCGATGCGCAAGAGCCGCATCGAGCCGGAGCTGCCGCCGTGGCCCAATGCCTGCTTCTATCCGATGAACAAGAAGCGGAAGGTGGGGGAGAACTGGTTCACGCTGCCGTTTTCGGAGCGGAGCCGGCTGATGGCCGAGCATGGACGGTCGGGGATGGCCTTCGGCGGCCGCGTCACCCAGCTGATCACCGTCAGCGTCGGCCTCGACGACTGGGAGTGGGGGGTGACGCTGTGGGCCCGCCATCCCGACTTTCTCAAGGAGATCGTCTACACGATGCGCTTCGACGAGGCGAGCGCTCGCTACGCCGAGTTCGGGCCGTTCTATGTCGGGTATGTCGCCGACGCGGCGCGGATCCTCGAGCACTGCCGGGTCGGCTGACGTTCCCCCGGCTCACTCGGCCGCCGAGAGGATCATCTCCACCGGCGTCTCCCGCTTCGGCACACGCTCCTTGAAGACCTCGAAGAGGAGCGCCTCGTTCGACTGGGAACTCTCGATGGGGAGATCGAGGGTGGCGGTGGGAAAATTGGAGACGCAGACGAGATCGCCGCCGTCGGCCTGGTAGTACTCGCGGCCGTCGGCGGGGTCGGTCCAAAACGCGCTGCCCGCAAACACCCAGTCGGTCTCGAGGGCCTTCCCTGTCCGGGTGTTGCGGATCCAGCCGCGGGCATCGGCCTCCTGAACGGCGCCGTCGGCGTCGGTCCAGCGCATCGTGACCCGGATCTTCGGCCCCGTCGCCGGCCGGTATTCCGGATCGAACGACACCGGCTTCCCCGGCTCGAGCCCGACCGCCAGCAGCGCCGCATGAACGAGACGGGCACTGGCTGCCACGGCGACAACGGACTCATGTTCCTTGGTCCCCGCCGGGCAGGCGAAGAACTCGAGCAGCCCGTCGTCGAGCGCCACGCTCCCGCCGACGACCACTTCTCC
>CANGGT010000229.1 GCA_947453375.1 Planctomycetaceae bacterium | reverse complement strand
TGCCGTAGCTCCCGACATCTTCCCACGTGAAGTTGCCAGCGGAGGCCGACGACAGAAGGCCGAAGACCACCAGGGCCACGGCCCCGGCGAAGGAACGCAGGTCGGCAAGCCGGGCTCCGGCGCCAGTGCCCCACGTGTGTGACTTGTTGTCGCAGGTGTTTCCCACCGCGGTGTTCGTCTCGTCGCAGCGGCTGATCACGGTGGTGGCGTTCACGAGCGGTTCCTTTGAGAGTCGGCCCCGGTTGCGGGGCCTGGCAGCTGACGAGCGGGACGAAGAATCAACCACGGACACCGACGGCGTGCGTCGAACCAACCTGGCCCAGCGACTCGGCCCCGGAGAGACGCTCCAAAACGACGCGGGCCTCGATGAACAAGGACACGAGCGAATCCCCCGACGAAACACCGGGGATGTGGACGAAAGCACCCTGGGCACGCGACCAAGCCTCGTCCGAGCCGCTCTCTTCACCGCCGCAGACAACCAGCAGCGTGTCAGGGCGGCCGGCGAACTCGCGGGCAAGCGACTCGACCGCGGAGCGATCGCCACCGAGCGGCGAGACCAGATCGACGACCACCAGTTGGTGGGCGTGGCGGCGGGCGGAGGAGAGGCCGGAAAAACCGGCGGGGGCAGCGATCGTCGACCAGCCACCGAGGTCGGCGGCAGCGTCGAAGCGGCGACGGAGCGAGGCGTCGCCCGTCACCACCAGGCAACTCAGCGACGACACCGGGCTGGGCGAGCGAGCCGGGCGAAGGCTGACGGTCCGAGCCGCGACATCACAACCGCGGCGTGCGACAGGCACCAGCACCGCGTCGAAGTCCAAGGCAACGGCCATCTCGAAACCCTCCAGTCCCTCGTTCGGGAGCCGGTTGATCACCGGAGCTCCTTTGGGACTGAAAGGAAGGAATGCACTCGCCGTGCCAAATCTCACCGCGGAGCGATAAAATTCCGAAGAACGCTTTTTTCTCGATAAAAAACCGTTTTCTGAGGTGTTGGTCCGCGGCGGTCGGCCGGAGACGCCGTGACGCGGATTCACCAATTCAGTGGGGCTCGCAGGCGAGTTCACCGTGGAGAATGGACGCCGAAGCGTTTTTTCCCCTGAAAACCGCTGTTTCACCAAGCTGGTGAGGGCCGTTTCACCCCCTTGGGGTGCCTTCCATTGTGGTGAGACATTCGTGGGGGCCCTGCGGAGGGGGAGAACCGGGGGAGTCGGCGTTCGATCTCTCCGTTCCATCGCTGGCAACGAGGCAGGATGGGAAAAGAAGGAAAGCCTCGGCCTTGCCAGGTTTCCCGCCGTCGGAATTGCGCCCCTTCGGTGCGAGGGTTCCTTCACGGAAGGGGCCGGCTCGACACGATTCGGAGGGGGTGTGATCGCGCGGGCGTCAATCCTGCCCGGCGAGAGATGTCTTCCTGCCTTGCGTCGCTTGCGTATTCCTCCCAGGCTCCATGGACTGGCTATCTCATCAGCGTCTCCCGCTTGTCAGCCGGGTCGGCTGGGGGATCGTCGTCTGCGCTCTGATGGTCTGCGGATGCACGCCGCTGCGGGAGTATTGGGACAACGGGTTGAAGGTTGGCCCCGACTATCTCCGGCCGGTGCCGGAGGTGAACGGGGATTGGATCGACGCCGACAGCGAGCAGATCCGCTCGGAGTCGATGACCGAGGTCGGTTGGTGGGAGCAGTTCAACGATCCGGTCCTCGGGGAACTCGTGAGCCGGGCCTACGATCAAAACCTCCCGCTCCGCGAGGCGGGATTCCGCGTCCTCGCGTCGCGGGCGGCCTACAACATCGCCGTCGGCGGATTTTTCCCGCAGTCGCAGTCGTCGTTTTCGTCCTTCAACCGCTACCAGATCAGCGACTCGCTCTCGACCGTGCCAGCCCTCCAGGGGCAGTCTTTCAGCATCTGGCAGACGGGCTTCAATTTGTCGTGGGAGTTGGATCTGTGGGGGAAGATCCGCCGCGGCATCGAGTCGTCAGCGGCCACCTATCAGGCGAGCGTCGAGGAGTATGACGGCGTCCTTGTGACCCTGATCGCCGACGTGGCCGAGCGCTACACGCAGGTGCGGATCGCGCAGAAGCAGGTGGCCGACCTTCGCCGACTTGCCGCCATTCAACGCGCCTCGCTCCAGCTGGCGACCGACCGTTTCGAGGGGGGGGCGGCGGGGGAACTCGACGTCTCCCAGGCCCGACTCAAGCTCGCCCAGACCGAGGCCTCGATTCCCGGCTATGAACAGCAGGCCCGCGTCGCCGCCAATGCCTTGTGCGTGCTCTTGGCTATTCCGGCGGAGGATCTCACGGCCCTCCTCGGCGAGGGGGAGATCCCTGTGGCCCCCCAGAGTTTGGCGATCGGCATTCCGGCCGATCTCATCCGCCGTCGGCCCGACGTCCGCCATCTGGAACGGCTCGTGGCGGCCCAGTCGGCAAAGATCGGTGTCGCCGAAGCCGATCTCTATCCCGCCTTCTCGATCAACGGCTATCTCGGGGTTTACGCCAACGAGCTCGGGGAGTTGTTTCAGACCGACTCCACCTTCGGCTTCGTGGCGCCGGTCGTCGATTGGAAGGTGCTCAATTACGGCCGCATCCTCAACAACATCCGGCAGCAGGATGCCCGCTTCCAGGCCCTGGCGGCCCGCTACCAGAACACGGTGCTCCAAGCCGGGCGCGAGGCCGAGGACGGGATCGTGACCTTCATCAAGGCCGGCGAGGCGACGGCGAAGCAGCGCGAGGCGCTCGCCGCGGCGACTCGGTCGGTCGAACTCGTCCAGATTCAATACAAGGAGGGGTCGGCCGACTTCAACCGGGTGTTCGTCCTCCAGAAGAACCAGGTCGAGGAGCAGATCCGCCTTAACGAGAACGTCGGCGCCACCGCCACCGGGATGATCCAACTCTACAGGGCCCTCGGCGGCGGGTGGGAGATCCGGCTTCGGAGCGAGGGCGACGATTGCTGCGAACCGACCCCCGTGCTCGAGCGGGTGCAGTGCGACGATTACCGCGGCAAGACCCCGCCGCGTCGGTTCGACGCCTGGTGCTTGTGGCGGGAATGGCTGCGGGATTGGAAACCGCGCTAGCCTCAATCCTCCCCACGCTTCTCCGCAGCCGGCGGCGACCACCACAACAGCGCGAAGAAGAAGACGGGAGTGAGGAACAGGCCGAACAGCGTCACCCCGAGCATCCCGCTGAACACCGACAGGCCGAGGGTGCGCCGCATTTCGGCGCCAGCCCCCTCGGCGACCAGCAGGGGTACGACCCCGAGGATGAACGCCAGGGAGGTCATGAGGATCGGCCGCAGTCGCAGTCTGCAGGCCTCGACCGTGGCGTCGGCGAGCGTCCTCCCCTCCCCGACGAGCTGGCGGGCGAACTCGACGATGAGGATCGCGTTCTTGCAGGCCAATCCCACGAGGACGATGAATCCGATCTGCGTGAAGATCGTCATCTCCGCGCCGACGAGTCTGATGCCGACGAGCGCCGAGAGAATTGCCATCGGGACGACGAGGATCACGGCGAGGGGGAGCCGCCAGCTCTCGTAGAGGGCGGCGAGGACGAGGAAGACGAGGACGCATCCGAGGAGGAGGAGCGTGCCGGCCGTCGATCCGGAGCGGACCTGCATCTGGGCCATCTGCGTCCACTCCCAGGCCATCAGGGGAGGAATCCGGCCGCGGGCCTGGAGGGCGTTGAAGTGCTCCTCCATGACGGCCAGAGCCGAGGTGCTCCCCGTGCCAGGGGCTGGGGCCCCGAGGAGCGCCGCCGCGGGGTAGAGATTGTGGCGCATCGTCAGCGACGGCCCGAGCCTCTCCTCGACCCGCACGAGCGTCGCCAGGGGAACCGGAATCCGCTGGGCGTTGGGGACGGAGATCCTCTGAATCGCCTCGTGGATATCCTGCCGATGGGTCCCTTCGGCCTGGATGTTGACCTGCCATGACCGACCGAAGCGATTGAAGTTGTTGACGTAAAACGATCCCAATTGGATTTGGAGCGTGTCGATGATGTCCTGCATCGTCACGCCGACCGACATCGCCTTCTCGCGGTCGATATCGAGGAACAGCCAGGGAGTGCTGGCGGAGAAGTTGCCGAACAGGCCGCGGAGGCGCGGATCCTCAGAGCCTTCCTCGATCAGCGCCGTGACGGCCGATTCGAGCGTCTCAGGCCCGTAGTCGCCCCGATCCTCCACCACGAGTTTGAAACCGGTGATGCTGCCGAGCCCGTCGACCGGCGGCGGCTCGAACACCTCCACCACCGCCTCTTCGATCCCTGCACTCCATCCCGCGCGGATTCGCGCGGCGATGGCGCCGGCGGTGGCCGCAGGGCCATGACGTTGGGCGAAGGGCTCGAGGAGGAGGTACATCCCGCCGCGGTTGGCGGCGTTGGCCCCGAGCACGAGCGATTGGCCGGCGATCCCCAGGCTGTGGGCCACGCCCGGCTCACGGCTGGCGAGCGCCTCGATCTGCCCCATGATTGCCGCCGTGCGCTGCACGCTCGCCCCGTCGGGGAGCGTCACCTCGACAATGAGATAGCCCTTGTCCTGCTGCGGAATGAAGCCGACGGGAGTTTCCGTGAGGAGCCGCCAAGTGAGCCCGAGCAGGGCGACGAACAGCAGGAGGATCGGGACGCAGATCCGCAGCGACACTCCAACGAGCGCCGCATAGGCTGCCGTGATCGCGGCGAAGAGCCGGTTGAATCCCCAGAACAGCCAGCCGAACAGCAGCCCCAGGAGCCGATCGACCGGATCGGGAGCCGAGCCCTTCGGCTGGAGGAGCAGCGCCGCAAGTGCGGGGCTCAACGTGAGCGAATTGATGGCCGAGAGGACCGTCGACACGGCGATGGTGAGGGCGAACTGGCGGAAGAACTCCCCCACGATCCCGGTGATGAATCCGCACGGGACGAACACCGCACAGAGCACGAGCGCGACGCCGATGACCGGCCCGGTGACCTCTTCCATCGCCTTCACCGCCGCCGCCCGCGGCGAGAGCCCTTCCCCGATCCAGCGTTCCACGTTTTCGACGACGACGATCGCGTCGTCGACGACGATCCCGATCGCCAGCACGAGCCCGAACAGCGAGAGCGAATTGAGGCTGAACCCCAATCCCTCCATGAACGCGAGGGTTCCGATGATCGCCACCGGAACGGAGATCAACGGGATCAGCGTGGCCCGCCACTTCTGCAGGAAGAGGAGCATCACGATCGTCACGAGGACGACCGCGATGCCGAGCGTTCGCAGCACTTCACGCTGCGATTCCTCGATGAAGGGGGTGGTGTCGTGGACGATGTCCGCCCGGAGCCCGGCGGGGAACCGGCCCTGGAGCCGGTCGAGCCGCTTTCGCACCTCCACCGCGGTCTTGAGCGCGTTCGATCCAGGGAGCTGGTAGATGTTCATCCCCACGCTCGGCTCGCCGTCGAGGCGGCAGATCTGGTCGTATTGCTGCGATCCCAGTTCGATCCTGGCGACATCCCGCAGCCTGACGATGACCGCGGAAGCGCCCCCTTGCCCCGCCTCGTTTTCCTTGACGACGACGTCCCCGAACTCCTCGGCGGTCATCAGCCGGCCGAGGGCCGCCAGCGGCGTCTGAAACGCCTGCCCTTCCGGTGCCGGTTGCTGGCCGACGCTGCCGGCCGCGACCTGGAGATTCTGACGCTCGAGGGCCAGACGCACGTCGCCGGGGGAGACGCCGATCGCGGCCATCCGCTCCGGATCGAGCCACGCCCGCATGCTGTAGTCTCGCTGGCCGATGAAGTCGACGTCGCCGACCCCCTCCACGCGCAGCAGCTCGTCGCGGAGTTGGATCGTCGCGTAATTGGAGATGAAGGTTTCGTCGTACAGCAGCCTGCCGGTCGGGTCGCGCTCGGCGGTGAGGTTGACGATCATCATCGGCGCCGGCGACTTTTTCAGCACCGCAACCCCCTCCCGCTGCACGAGCGACGGGAGGGTCGGCAGCGCCAGGGTGACGCGGACCTGCGTCAGCACCTGCGCCATGTTCGGATCGGTGCCCGGGGCAAAGGTGACGATCAGCCGGTAGCGGCCGTCGTTGGTCGACAGGGAGCTCATCGACAGCGCGTTCTCGACGCCGCTGACCTGCTGCTCGATCGGCGCGGCGACCGTGTCGCGCACCATTTCGGCGTTCGCCCCCGGATAGACCGTCGACACCTCGATCGTGGGAGGGGTGATGTCGGGATACTGCGTCGTCGGGAGGACGAGGGCAGCGACGCCGCCGGCGAGCACCAGTACGATCGAGATCACCGCGGCAAAGATCGGTCGAGCGATGAAGTAACGCGCGATCATGGGCGTTGAGGGGGCAGG
>CANGGT010000228.1 GCA_947453375.1 Planctomycetaceae bacterium | reverse complement strand
CAACAAGTCACACACGTGGGGCACTGGCGCCGGAGCCCGGCTTGCCGACCTGCGTTCCTTCGCCGGGGCCGTGGCCCTGGTGGTCTTCGGCCTTCTGTCGTCGGCCTCCGCTGGCAACTTCACGTGGGAAGATGTCGGGAGCTACGGCAACGCCGCAAATCCGACGACGGGCCTCGGCCGGGTCACCTATGACTACAGGATCTCGGCCTACGAGACGACGATCTCGCAGTACGCCGACTTCCTCAACAACTCCTACGCCGGCAAGAACGGTCTGTACGGGGTCTACAACACGAACATCGGAGCGAAGACGTCGGTGAACCCGCCGAACGGCGTGGGGATCACGCAGAGTGGCACGGCCGGCAGCTACACCTACACGGTGGTCACCGGCTTCGCCGACAAGCCGGTGAACAACATCAACTGGTTCTCGGCGGCTCGCTTCGTGAACTGGTATGCCAACGACAAGAGCGGGTCTGCGACGGCGACGGAGACGGGGAGCTACACGATTCCGGCTGGTCGGGCGTCTGGTGATGTGGTGGCCCGCAACGCCGGTGCGAAGATCTTCCTGCCGAGTGCCGACGAGTGGACGAAGGCTGCCTTCTACAATCCGACCACGCAGAGCTACTCGACGTGGCCGACCCAGAGCAACACCCGCCCGACGGCCACGCTGCCGACCGGGGCCGAGAAGATCACGGCTGAGAACACGGCGAACTACAACCCGCAGACGGTTGGCGTGACGACGAAGATGACCAACGCCGGCACCTACGTGAACACGACCTCGACCTACGGCCTGTTCGACATGTCTGGCAACGTCACGGAGATGACCGACACGGCCCAGACGGGCGACGCGGCCAGGTTCCAAGCCTTGGGTGGCAGCTGGGCTTCCACCGCATCGACGATGGACAGCTTCTTCAGCTCGAACAATGTGGGTGAGTTCCGGGTGGCTGCCAACGCGACGGCAGCGGTTGGCTTCCGCGTCGCGGCAGTCGCCGTGCCGGAGCCGGGCAACATGGTGGCTGCGGGAATGGGGATCGCCGGGCTGGTCGGGGTGCAGCTTGCCAAGCGTCGCAAGCTGGCCCTCGCCCGGGCCGCTGGCTGATCAGGCCGACCCTGTCGGAAGTTACATGAGTCGAGAAAGCCCGCTCCTGGCACGCCCAGGAGCGGGCTTTCTCGTTTTCAGGCACTACGGTTCGCCCGGCCCCCGCTCACAACCCCCCCATCAGGAGAAGGCCCCGCTAGACTGGCTCAGGCCACACGGCGATACTTTTTTTCATGGAAAAGAGCCCGCCGAACAACCTCCGCCTTCCGAGCATCGCCGGCTACGAAGTGCTCGACGAGTTGGGGCGGGGTACGACGGGCGTTGTCTACAAAGCCCGGCAAAAGGCTCTCAACCGGCTCGTGGCCCTGAAGATGATCCTGGCCGGCGGACACGCTTCGGGAGAGCATTTGACGCGGTTCGAGACCGAGGCCCGGGCCGTGGCCTCGCTCAAACATCCCAACATCGTCCAGATCTACGATCTCGGCGAGAGCGACGGGCTCCCGTTTCTGTCTCTCGAGCTTGTTGACGGACCACCGCTCAACGTCGAGATCAACGGCATTCCCCAGCCGCCGATGAGAGCTGTCAGCCTCATCGAATGCCTTGCTGGCGGGGTCGATGCAGCCCATTCCAAAGGCATCATCCACCGCGATCTCAAGCCGGCCAACATCCTTTTGAGTGGCGATGGCACCCCCAAGATCACCGACTTTGGCCTCGCCAAGGAACTCGAGAGCACATCGAGCCAGACTCGCAGCGGTTCTCAGATCGGCACCCCGAGCTACATGGCTCCCGAACAGGCGTTATGCGAGACGTACGGGCCTTCGGTCGACATCTACGCACTCGGGGCAATCCTCTACGAAATGCTCGTCGGCCGCCCACCGTTTCTCGGATCCTCCCCCTACGAAACGACCCTTCTGGTCGTCAACGAGGAGCCAGTCAGGCCGTCGTTGCTCGTGTCGAAGGTGCCCGCCGACGTCGAGACGATCTGCCTGAAATGCCTCCAGAAAGACCCGGCCCGGCGGTATGAAAATGCCTCGGCGTTGGCCGAGGACTGCCGTCGGTATCTCGCCGGCGAGCCGATTCTCGCCCGGCCAGTCTCGGCGGCGGAGCGGCTGTGGCGCTGGTGCCGCCGCAACCCCCGTACGGCCGGCCTCGCCGCAGCTGTCGTCGGCCTGCTGGCCGTGGTGTCCGTCGGGTCAACCGCTGCGGCGGTCGTCATCGATAAGTCCCGGAAGGAAGCGGTCGCGGCGAAGAAAACTGCCGACGACGCCAAGCTCGAAGCGGAAGCCAACGAAGTGCTTGCCGCCCAGCGGGCCAGCGACGGGCTGTTGTTGATCCAGACCGTCGTTGACGAGATCCAAACCCAACTCGAGCAGGCCCCGGGCACGGAAAACCTGAAGAAAACGCTCCTCGAGACGGGCCTGGAAGCCCTCAGAAAACTCTCCTCGACCTTGAACGGCTCGCGATCGACCGAGACGACGGAACTCGTCGCTCGCATGCGCCTCGGCAACACCTTCCGCAGGCTCGGCTCCACCAAGGAAGCGATGCAGGAGTACCTCAACTCCCACACGATCGCCTGGCGGCGGGCCAGCGACTTCCCCGACAACGCGGCGGCCCAGGGCAACCTCGCCGCCGTGCTCTCCACCCTCGGTGAGATGCGCCACGAACTCGAGCACGACATGGCGGCGAGCCTCGATTGCCATCGACAGGCCCTTGCCATCTGGAGAAAGCTCAGTGGCCGCTCCCCGGGCAGCAAGGGTGAGCTCAAACCGCTGGACGTCACGCGGAGCCTCGCCGAGGCTCTGACGAATCTGGCGGTGGGTCTCCTCCGTGAGGGCAATCCAAGGGAGGCAGCGGAGCTCTTCGAGGAGACGATCGGCTTCCGCCGCAAACTGCTCGACGAGTTTCCGGACGATCGCTCCCTCCACCAGGATCTGGCCCGGTCGTACCAGGCGATAGGGGAGTCGGCCTTCCTGCTCGGGGACATCGAGAAGTCGCGGGAGTATTATGCCCGCTGCCTGGCCGCCAACGAGGAGATCCTCGCGGCCGACCGCGAGGATCTCGGCTCCCAGGTCGAACTCGCCAGTGCCCTGGGCAACCACGGCGACATCGGCCTACGGACGGGAGACCTCGACGGGGCCCGTCGCGACTTCGAACGCTCACTGGCGATCAATCGGAGCGTGCTTTTGCTCGACGAAAACAACGTCGACCAGATCCGGAACGTCGCCATCGAATGCCACCGTCTCGGTGTTGTCGAAGCGATGTCCGGGAATCCGGAGAAGTCGGCTTCCTGGTTCGAACAGGCGCGGCAGCTTCGGGAACGAACCGCCAGCCTCGATGGAGGAAACATCGAGCGTCAGATCGAATTGATGCTCACGCTCGCTCGTTGCGGCGCGTGGGAGAAGGCGACCTCGATCGCCGAGACGATCCACACCCCATCGAGCGACCCAGACCTCCTCATCTGCATCGCCCGCTGCTTTACGCAATGCTCGACGATCGTTCGTGACAGCGATCCCAGCGCCGCCAAGGCCCTCGGCGAGAAGGCGATCGAAGCGATCCGGGAAGCGGTGGCGGCGGGCTATAAAGACAAAGTCACGCTCACCACCGAGCCAGACCTCCTCCCGCTCAAGTCGCTGCCGACCTTCGAGGAGATCATCTCAGGGCTGGCATCGCCCTGAGGTCGGCAACACGCCGCGACGGCGACTACTTCACGGTGTCGACCACGTCGCCCTGGCTGCTCGAGCGATCGACGATCCGGTCTTGGCTGCCGACGATGAACCAATCGGCTCCAAGGCCACCGGTGAGCACATCCAGGCTGCAGTCCCCGACTGTTCCTTCGCGAAGGATCGCGAACCGGAAGCCCTTCGTCGACCAGGCAGCCACGAACGTCCGGAGCTTCTCCGGATCGCTCCAGATTCCGGTGGCGGCGTTGGTATTGCCGGCCACGAGGACGTCATCGTCGTTCCCACCATCGAGGCGGTCGGCGCCGTCCCCCCCGACCAAAAGATCGTCACCGGCGCCGCCGGAGAGAAGATCGTTCCCCGCCCCACCGAAGAGGAGGTCCTCGCCGGCCCCACCGAGAAGAATGTCGTTGCCATCCCGGCCGTCGATGACGTCGCCGGCATCGGTCGGGTTGGCGGTGTCAAAACGCCAGGCAAACAACTCGTAACTGCCTGTCTGTGTGGCGTCAAAGCCGCGAACCTCGAGGTAGTAGCTTCCGTCAGCCGGGAGCACGAGGTCGATGATGGATGGGTCCTGACTCTCGAATTCATCGTCGCTCGAGGCGACGACCTTCCCGCCGGCATCGTAAACCGTCAGGTAGGCATCGAAGTTTTGCCCCTGGTAGCGGTTGAGGGCCTTCGACATCACCTGGAGATTCATCAGGTCGCCGCGGCGGCCCTCGATCCGGTAAACGTCCTTCTGGCCCGACGTCGCCACCGCCCCGACAACATCGACCGCGGCAACGATCAAATCCATCCCGGCGTCGAACCCGCGACGGAGGGTGTTCGGTACCGGCAGGGAGGCGAGCGACAGGCTCTGGGCGGAGCTGATCCCGCCGTGCTGGGCAGATTGCTCGGCGACAAGGAGCCGACCGTCGGGCACGATCGGGGCCCGCTGATTGAAGGCCAGCTTGACTGCTTCACGCTCACCGAAGAAGTGGCTCGTGGCCAGGTCAGCGAGCGTGAATCCGGTGAGGGCCGGCGTCGCCATAACCGACGAGTTCGTTGCCCACGCCGCCGGGGCCCCGGGAACATCTGGCGCCGCCACCAGCCCCAGCGACTGAGGAGCGGTATTCACCACGAAGCCGACCGGGCCGAAGGCATCGGCGTGGCGGAGGCCCAACAGATGGCCGATCTCGTGGGCCGCCATCCAGGTGCTCGCGGACACAAAGTTTGCCGACGTCGCCTCGGGCCCGCCGGGGAGCCCGAGGAGGCCGTTGACCTGAACAATCGCCGTGCCGCCGAGATTGCGGTTACCGAAGTCGATCTCGGAGGAGTCGCCGCCAGGCTCACCATCAGCGCGGGACTGATTGAAGAACACCGTGGCGTACTCGCCCCGCGCTGGCGCCGAGGTCACGAACGAGACCTGGAAGCCGGCGTAGATCGAGTTGAGGCCGGCCAGAATCGCGGCGCGCTCGGAGGCCGTGTAAGCATGCTCGCCCGCCTCGGTGCGAGAATCGAAGTCGAGGAGCACGACCTGCGTGCGGCCATTGAGGGGCGTCGCCGGACCGGCGCGATCATCGACAAGATCGGCCCCTGTCAGAAGATTGTCGAGGCCGTTCCCCCGGATCGTGTCGGCAGCGGGCGTTCCGACGACATTCTCGACGCCCAAGCCGTTGGTGAGGACAAGCGTCAACCCGGCCCGCACGACCTGGGGCGCCGTCGACGCCAGATCGATCGTGATTCCGCCGCCCGTGAGGCGGGAGAAGTCGAGCGTATCGCTACCGCCCAAGGCACTCTCCTCGAGCACCAGCGCGCCGGTCACTCCGCCGACGAAGTAGACACGCTCGTCGCCAATGCCGCTGGTGACCCGGCCGAAGAGTTTTTGCCCGCCGACCACGGCCCGGTCGCTTCCACCGCCGAGATCGACCGACATCACCACGGCATTGCCGTGGAGTTCGTTGCACGAGGCGTTGTTCACGAACACGTCATCCCCGGCACCGGCAGAAAAGACGAGATTCACCCCATTGCCGTCGTTGACGAGGACGTTCGCCTCCGCACCACCGGCGACATTGATCAGACCAACGAGATCGCCGTCGTTGCGGACCGAACCGAAGGCCGCGTCGGTCACGCGCAGGAGACTGACGCCATTGCCGGTGTTGGTGAGCGAGAGGAATCGGCCACCGAGGACGTCGATCCGCGTCTGGGCCCCGCCGCCGCGGTTGACGAGATCGGAGAACTCGTCGTTGACGAGCGTGATCTCGGTCGCATCGGCCTGATTCTCGAGCGTTCCGAAACTGATGCCACCGAGGTTGATCTTCGTTCCCGATCCCTTATTCGTCAGGGCGTCGAACTTGATGCCGCCGAGATTGATTGTGGCATTCTTCTTGACCAGCGCGCTGAAGTTGGCCGCTCCCGTCACGATCGAGACGCCGCTCCCCTCGTTGAGGATTTGGCTGATCTCGATCGAGGGAAGATTGATCAGGGCCCCACTCGTCGCCGCCACCACGGCGCCGAACTCGGCACCGCCGAGATTGATCTTCGTGCCCGATCCCTTTTTGATCAGGGCGTCGAACTTGATGCCGCCGAGATTGATCGAGTTCGTCTGCTTGACCAGCGCCTTGAAATTGGCGCCGCCGACATTGATCTCT
>CANGGT010000227.1 GCA_947453375.1 Planctomycetaceae bacterium | reverse complement strand
TTCCGGCCACAGCATCGACGAGCCGGCGCGTGGCAGTGGCCACCCCGGACATTCGGCCGAGGACGTTGAGCACCGTCCGCTCGGCGGTGAGGATGCTTCGGGTCGGGCCGACGAGCCGGGCAAGAATCGTCCCCCGCGTGACGATATCGCCATCACTCACCGCCGGGAGCCACCCGAGCCGCGGATCGACCCCCGCCGCGACAATCCCCGCGGCCGCCAAGCCAGCCACGACGCCCCGGGCCCGGGCCACGACGTCGAGTTCGGCCCGGGCCTCGGCCGGGACGATTGAAATGCTCGTCCAATCGCACTCGTGTCCCAGATCTTCCGCCAGCCAGGTCGGCACGAGCCCATCCACGACCCGTTCGAGCGCGGCATCCCACTCCAGACGCCGGTGGTCGCGGGGCGCTGGCGTGGCGGCAGACGAAGCACGGGATTTTGAACCGGATACGGGATCGGAGCCTGCGGTCATGTCACCTCCGGGGCGGAGCGAATCGCTGCCGGGACGGAGGCCCGACGCCCTGGCAGCGTACCGCGACGACACCGCGCGGGGGAAGGCGGTACGATGACTTCATGGACAAGGGATTCCAAAAGCTTTGGGGGGCCGTTGAGCATCATCTCCCCCGGCGCACCCAGCCGGTAATCGCCTTCGTGGTGGCCGTCTGTCTCGCAGCGATGGCGGCTTGGTATGTCGCCGCCGGCGGGCTTCACGGGGGCTTGGTCGACCACGACGCCCCCCCCGCGATCCCGCTCCAGTTCACCGTCGACCTCAACACCGCGGGGCCGATCGAGCTTTCGCAACTCCCCGGCGTCGGCCCCGCACTCGCCCGGCGCCTCGTGGATCACCGCGATCTCCACGGTCCCTTCCAAACGCCTGAGTCGCTCCTCGACGTCCCCGGCGTCGGCGAAGCCACCCTCGCACGCCTCCGCCCCCACCTCCGCCCGCTCCCCGGGCAGTCGCCGCAATCGGAGCCCTCCCGATGATCCCCCGCGACGGTGTCTTCGAACTCGTCAGCCCCTACGCCCCGGCGGGCGACCAGCCCACCGCCATCGAGAGCCTCGTCCGCGGGGTCACCGAGGAGCGGGCCTCGCAGGTCCTCATGGGCGTGACCGGCTCCGGCAAGACGTTCACGATGGCCAACGTTATCGCCAGGATCGGCCGGCCGACGCTCGTCCTCTCCCACAACAAGACCCTCGCAGCCCAGTTGTACGCCGAGTTCCGCGACTTCTTCCCGCACAACGCCGTCCACTACTTCGTCAGCTACTACGACTACTACCAGCCCGAGGCCTACATCCCGCAGCGCGACATCTACATCGAGAAGGATGCCGCCATCAACAAGGAGATCGACCGGCTGCGCCTGGCCGCCACCAGCGCCCTGGTGAGCCGGCGCGACGTGATCGTCGTCGCCAGCGTGTCGTGCATCTACGGCCTCGGTTCGCCCGATGACTACCGGGCGATGGTCATCCGCCTCGCGTCGGGGATGACGCTCACCCGGGAGCAGCTCCTCGAGAAACTGATCTCGATCCACTACGAGCGGAGCGACGTGGCCCTGGAAAGGGGCCGGTTCCGCGTCCGCGGCGACTCGATCGACATCTGGCCCCCCTACGAGGAGCTCGCGACCCGCGTCGAGTTCTGGGGGGACACGATCGAGTCGATCGCCGTCACCCACCCCACCAGCGGCGAGGTGGCCGCCCGCAAGGACGAGACGTATTTCTATCCCGCCCGGCACTTCGTCATGCCCGAGGACCGCGTCCGGGCGGCGGTGGGAACGATCCGCCAGGAGCTGGAGATGCGTCTGGAGGAGCTCAAGTCGCAGGGGAAGCTCCTCGAGGCGCAGCGTCTGGCGGCCCGCACGCGTTTCGACCTCGAGATGCTCCTCGAGGCGGGCTTCTGCCCGGGGATCGAGAACTACTCGCGTCCACTCTCCGGCCGAGCGCCGGGCAGCACGCCCGAGACGCTGTTCAACTATTTCCCCGAGGAATACCTGTTCTTCGTCGACGAATCGCACGTCACCGTCCCGCAGGTCCGGGGGATGTACGCCGGCGACAAGAGCCGGAAGACAACGCTCGTCGACCATGGCTTCCGCCTCCCCAGTGCCATGGACAACCGGCCGCTGAAGTTCGACGAGTGGGAGAAGAAGCTCCACACGACGATCTACGTCTCGGCCACGCCGGGCGAATGGGAATTGGCCCGCACCGGCGGGGAGGTGGTCGAGCAGGTGATCCGGCCGACGGGGCTCTTGGACCCGGTCATCGAGATCGTCCCGGCACGCAATCAAGTTCCGCACCTCGCCGGCGAGATCGCCACGACCGTGGCCGCCGGCAACCGCGTCCTCGTCACGACGCTCACGAAGAAACTCGCCGAGGACCTGACGGCCTACTTCCAGGAGCGCAACGTCCGCTGCCGCTGGCTCCACAGCGAGCTCGACGCCTTCGAGCGGGTCGATCTCCTCCGGGAGCTCCGCGAGGGGAAGTTCGACGTCCTCGTCGGCGTCAATCTCCTCCGCGAGGGGCTCGATCTCCCCGAGGTGTCGCTCGTGGCCATCATGGATGCCGACAAGGAGGGTTTCCTGCGGAACGCCACGTCGCTGATGCAGACCATCGGCCGCTCGGCCCGCAACGTCGATGCCCGCGTCATCCTTTACGCCGACACGGTGACGGAGTCGATGCAGGTGGCGATCGACGAAACCAAGCGCCGCCGCGAGCTCCAGCAGGCCTACAACACCGCCCACGGGATCACGCCGGAGACGGTCCGCAAGGAGATCCGCTCGGGGATCGAGGCGGAATCGTCCGCGCGGGCTCGGGCCTTCGAGGCGGTGGGGCAGGGGGAGGAGGGGCGCCGGCAGTCGGCCGAGCTCCTCGAACAACTCGAGGCCGACATGATGCAGGCGGCCGCCGAGCTCGACTTCGAGCGGGCTGCCGCGATCCGCGACCGGATTTCCGGGATGCGTGGCGAGGGGGGAGGGGGGAGCCAGCGCCGCGCCGGTGGACGCGGCCGGAAGGGGGGGAGCGGCGGCAGTTCCGCCGGAAGGATCCCTCGTCCGAAGCGGTGACTGACGGCGCTCGGCCTCGGCGGTCGAACGGCTCAGCGACTTGCCGGGCCGGAAGGCTTCCGGCTGCTTCGCCGCGGCGTCTTCTCGGCGGGGCGGAGCGAGAGGGAACTGCCGCCGGAGTCGCCATCCCCCGAGACCCGGCCGACGCACACGAGGCACATGTCGTCGCTGCGGATCTGGCCGGCGGTGTGCCTCTCGACGTCGTCGAGGATCCTCCGGCCGACCTCCTCGGGGCTCCCTCCGGGCTTGCCCACCTGCTCCTCGATCCGCTCCAGCCCGTAGAGGCGGTCCTCGACGTCCATCGCCTCGCTGATCCCGTCGGTGAAGAAGACGAGCGTCATCCCCGGCTCGATCGCGATCTCCGATGAGCTGTATTCCCATTCGGCCGCCATCCCCAGCGGAAGCCCCCCCTGTTCAGGGCCGACGGATGTCACGAAACCATTGGCATCGCGGACATAGGCGGGAAGATGGCCGGCGTTGACGAGCGTCGCCCGGTGGGTGAGGGGATCGAGGACCGCCGCGACGAAGGTGGCAAAGCGCTCGTCCCAGCCGCTGCGGCACACGCTGTCGTTGATCCGGCTCACGGCACGGACGAGATCGGGTTCAGCGGCGAGGCAATACTTCACGTCCCCGGAGAGCACCGCCATCACCATCGCCGCCGGCACACCCTTGCCGGAGACGTCGGCCATGACGACGGCGATCCTGCCATCGGGGAGGGGGACGTAGTTGAAGTAGTCCCCCCCGACATGCCGGGCCGGCTCGTAGAAGTCGAACACCTCGTAGCCCGGGATCTCCGGCGGCTTCGAGGGGAGGAGCGCTTTCTGAACGTCGCCGGCCAGCTCGAGATCGCGATTGAGCTTCGCCTGGTGAAGCCGCTCGTCGTGGGCCAGCGCCTGCTCCACCGCCTGCGCCGCCGCCCCGGCAATGCCGGCGAGAACCTCGAGATCCCGTTCGCGGAACTCCCCCCGCCCCCGCGCCGTCGCATCGAGCTGCACGACCCCGAGGACGCTGCCGTCGGCGCGGCAGATCGGCACGCACATCACCGACCGGAGCCACCCCGACATGATGCTCTGGCTGGCATCGAACCGGGAGTCGGACTGGAGGTCGTTGGAAAGAATCGCGCGGCGCGTCTCCATGACGCTGTCGAGGACCGACACGCTCAACCGCGGCGGCCCCTCTTCGCGGGGACCACGAATCTTCTTGCCACGAAGGAGAAGCCGCCCGGAATCGGGATCGACCAGGAGCACGAAGCCCCGGTCGGCCTGGGTGTAGATCTCGAACAGACCCTCGAGGAGCCGGGGGAGAACTTCCTCGAGCGAGAGCGAGGCACCGATCGCCCGATTGATGCCGAAGAGGGCCCGGAGTTGCTCGGCAGCGCTGGCTCCCGGAACCTTCTCGTCGGCATTTCTCGGCATCTCCATCTGGGAGACGATGAGCGAGCTGCCGGCATGGGAATCGAGATAGTCGACACCACCGCTGGAGGGCGTGTCCGCCGTATCCGAGCGCGAATCGACCCGGAACAGCATCCGGTATTCCCCGATGGAGACCTCATCCCGATCGACCAGCGGTCGCTGCCCGACCACCCGCCGGCCGTTGACGAGCGTTCCATTGCGGCTGCGGAGATCCTCGAGGAGGACCCGCTCGCCGTCCCGAATCAGCGCGGCATGATGCCGGCTCACGGATGAATCGGGGATGACGATATCGCAGGAGGGATGGCGTCCGAGGACCATCCGATCGGCGAGGATCGGAATCTTCTCCCCCTTTCGGGGCCCGCCGCCGAATTCGAGCACACAAGCCGACACGTTTCACCTCGCTGGGATCGATCCTGCCCGGATCGACTGGCACCCACTCCGAAGCCCCCAACCTTCCCGCCAACTCTCCCCAGAATGGCCCCCAAAGAGCCGAATTGCCAGCACACCGATTCGCCGGTACGCTGGAGGCCTTCCGGGAGTGACCGGCCGGTGGTTTTTCCCTGTGGGGACCTGCCGCCGAGATCGCTTTGCCTCCGATCCCGCTCGGATAAGGCCCTGGAAAACCATTCTTGGGGAATGGTGTAACGGTAGCACGACTGGCTCTGAACCAGTTAGTCTAGGTTCGAATCCTAGTTCCCCAGTTTTGATCTCTCACGCGCCGAGGGGCTTTCGGCACTCGGGTTTTGACTCTCACGTTTGATCTCTCACGCGCCGAGGGGCTTTCGGCACTCGGGTTTGACTCTCACGTTTGATCTCTCACGCGCCGAGGGGCTTTCGGCACTCGGGTGCGGACCTGCCGCGGGAGCGGGGCGGGCGTGTGTGGACGACCCCATCGCCCGTGGTTCTTGTCCTTTTCTCAGTGCCAGCGGCGGAGCCAGCCGCGGCGCCAGAAGAACCACATCAGCCCCCCCGTCGTCGCGAGCATCATCGCGATCGCCACCAGCGCCCCGTAGCGGAAGCGCAACAGCGGCATGTTCCAAGGGGAATCGGTGTCGAAGTTCATCCCGTAGAAGCCGGTGATGAACGTCAGCGGCATGAAGAGCGTGGCGATCACCGTCAGCACCTTCATGACGTCGTTCATCCGGTTGTTGATGCTCGCCAGATAGATGTCCCGCAGGTCGCTGCCGATCTCGCGATAGGCCTCCATGAGGTCGAGCAGTTCCATGGTGTGGTCGTAGCAGTCGCGGAAGTGGGCCCGGGCATGATCCCCAACGAGCGACGTCGGCTCGCGGCCGAGGGCGTGGAGGAGATCGCGCGTCGGCCAGAGGGCGCGTCTGAGGGTCATGAGGTCGTTGCGGACATCATGAATCCCGGCAAGCGCCGTCCGTGACGGCCGGTTGAGGGCCTCCTCCTCGAGGTCCTCGAGCCTGTCGCCGAACTGCTCGAGGACCGGGAAATAGCCGTCGATCACCACATCCATCAGCAGCGCACACAGCGCGTCTGCCCCCTCGTGCCCGATTCGGGTGCGGCCATGTCGAATCCGCTGCCGGACAGTGGCAAACGGATCGTGGGCCGAGCGTTCCCGGAACGTGATCACATAGCGGTCGCCGAGGAAGATGCAGACCGGATCGGTGACGATCTGGTGCCCGTCATGCCGCACCGTCCGGGCGGCGATGAGCACCTGATGACCGAAAATCTCGACCTTGGGCCGCTCGTCGGGGGTGACGGCATCTTCGAGGGCCAGATCTCCGATCTCGAAGACGTCGCCGATCATCCTCGTCGTGGCTGGATCGTCGAGCCCTTCGACGTCGATCCACAGGACCGGCCAGGTTTCCCGGGCGATCGTCAACTCGTCGGCCCGGAGAACCGTCGACTCTGCGTTC
>CANGGT010000226.1 GCA_947453375.1 Planctomycetaceae bacterium | reverse complement strand
CATTGTTGACGGCCCCGTCGCCAAAGAAGGCAACCGCCACAGCGCCATCGCGGCGCAGCTTGGCGGCATATCCCGCGCCGCAGGCCTGGAGGATGCAGGGGCCGACGATGCCGCTGGTGCCCATCATCCCGATTTCGGGGGCGAAGAGGTGCATCGAGCCCCCACGGCCGCGCGAGCAGCCGGCCGCGCGACCAAACAGCTCGGCACAGAGGTCGGCCGGGGGCATCCCCTTCGCAAGGGCATGGCCATGACCGCGGTGAGTGCTGAAGACGGTGTCGCTCTTCGAGAGATGCCCACAGACGCCGACCGCCACCGCCTCTTGGCCGACATAGGTGTGGCAGGCTCCATGGACGAGCCCGCGCGTGTGGCTGCGGGCGAGTTCCTCCTCGGTGAGCCGGATGACGAGCATCGCCCGGAAGCGGTCGAGGAGGATGTCGATATCAGAGGCAGCGGCAGAGGTCGTCATCAGGGTGGCCAGACATGTGGAGGCGGACGAGGGTGAGCGGGGAACGGACGTGCAACGCGATCAAGATGTCGGTGATGAAAAACCGCGGCTGCCGCCGGCGTTCATCGCCATGTTGCCACCATCCATCGGGATCAGGGCCCCGGTGATCCAGGAGCTCGAATCGGAGGCGAGAAACACGATCAGCCCTTGGATGTCGTCGGGGCGGCCGAGCCGGCCGGCGGGGATTCCCGACAGCCACTTCTGCTCGATCCCTGGATCGGCGGCGATCCGCTTCTCGAGCGACGGATTGCGGACCTGCGCCGGGAGGATCGCATTCACGCGCACCCCGCCACCTGCCCATTCGGTGGAGAGCTCGCGCGTCATCTGCACCACCGCCCCCATCGCCATGCTGTAGGCGATGTGGCCACGGCCGAGGGCCGTCATGCTCGCCAGCGACCCCGTGTTCACAATCGAGCCGTTTCCCGCCGCGAGCATACGCCGCCCCGCCTGCTGACAGAGCGCGAAGCGCCCGACGACGAGGTTCTCGAGCACCTGCCGCAGTTGCTCGACCGAAAGCTCGCGGGGGTCGGCGAGGATCCCCTCGCCGGCGATGTTGGCGAGAAAATCGATCCGGCCAAGCTCGTCATCGAGCCATGTAAAGAGTTCCTCGGCAGCCGTTGGGCTCGAGACATCATGCTCGCGGGCGAAGGCCGTCCCCCCGCCGGCGGCGATCGCCTCGCCGGTCCGCATCATGCCGGCGGCGTCGCGATCGAGCATCACAACAGTCGCCCCGTGGGCAGCGAGCGCCATCGCGCTTGCCCGGCCCATGCCGCTCGCGGCCCCCGACACCACCGCCACTTTTCCTTCGAGATCGAACAGGCCGTCAGCCACGAGAGTTGTGCTCCAAGGTCTTCCTGGCCCGCAGCGCCGGCCATTCGAGCGTCCGCCACGCCAGCAGTGCCATGGCGACGCCCCACAGCATCACCGCCACCAGCGGCCCGATACCGAAACGGCCCACGAGCGACGGAGCGATGATACCGCCGATGTTCGCCACCGAGTTGATGAGTGCGATTCCCGCGGCCGCCGCCACGCCGCCGAGGAAGAGCGGCGGCAGCGCCCAAAAGACCGGCAGCACCGCCATCATCCCCGCCTGAGCCACGCACAGCCCCGCGAGCTTCGTCCACGGATCCCCCCCCTGCCAGGCGAAGTACCAGCCGACCGCCGCGCCCGTCAGCGCCCCCGCGATGAGCGTCGAACGCGATCGACTCCGGTCGGAAATCCGGCTGACAACCACCATCGCGATCACCGAGAGGATGCTCGGGAGCGTCGAGAGGAGCCCCACCTTCCAGTTGATGCCGCCGCTATCGGCCAGGAGCGGCTCGAAGGAATCTTTGATGAGCTTGGGGAGATAGGAGCCGGTGACATTCGTGCCGACGGCGACGCTGAAGTAGAGGGCGATCAGCAGCCAGACCCGCGGGTCGGCAAGCGCCCAAAGCTTGTCATGGCCCCCGACACTCGTCCGCGTGCCCACTTCGCCCACGATCTCGCGATCGAGCCAGTCGCGTTCCTCGGCGGCGAGCCAGGCAGCATCGCGGGGGCCGTCGGGGAGATACCAGAGGACGGAAAACCCGAGGAGGATCGCCGGGATTCCCTCGAGGATGAAGAGCCACTGCCAGCCGGCGAGCCCTCCGGTCCCCTGGAAGCCATCCATGATGGCGCCGGAGATCGGATTGCCGAGGATGTTCGAGATCGGGATCGCAAGCATGAAGCCGGCAACGACCCGGGCCCGCTTCGCCGCCGGAAACCAGGCGGTGAGGTAGTAGATGATCCCCGGGAAGAAGCCCGCCTCTGCAACGCCGAGGAGGACCCGGGCGCCATAGTAGCTCCATGGCCCGGTGACGAAGGCCGTGAGCATCGACACGAACCCCCAGGTCACCATGATCCGGGCGATCCAGGCTCGGGCCCCGAAGCGACGCAGCAACAGGTTGCTCGGCACCTCGAAAAGGAGGTAGCCGACATAGAAGAGGCCGTAGCCGAGATCGATGACGGCATTGGAGAGGGACAGATCCTCCGTCATCTTCAGCCGCGCGAAGCCGACGTTCGAGCGGTCGATGATGTTGAAGACGTAGAGGAGCGAGAGGAAGGGCACGAGCCGCCAGGCCACCTTGGCGAGCGTCCGTCTCCCGATCGCTGATTCGTCGCCCGTCGCGTCCATTCCGCCTCCTGAGTTCGGCCCAAAACCATCCACCGCTCCCCGTGCGGTCCGCTCACACGCCCGTGAGCCGCTCCGCATGCTCCTCGGCGACCGGATTGGTGAGCGTGCCGATCCCCTCGATCTCGATCGACACCGAGTCGCCGCCCCGCAGAAACACCGGCGGAGTGTGGGCGAAGCCGACGCCGTGCGGCGTGCCGGTGAGGATCACCGTCCCCGGCCGCAGGACGCTCGAGGCCGAGAGAAACTCGATCAGCGTCGGGACGTCGAAGATCATGTCGTCGGTGTTCCAGTCCTGCATCACCCGGCCATTGAGGACGGTACGGATCTTGAGGGCATTGGGATTGGCGATCTCGTCGCGCGTCACGAGCACCGGCCCGAGC
Source organism: Planctomycetaceae bacterium (assembly GCA_947453375.1). Classification (GTDB taxonomy): domain Bacteria; phylum Planctomycetota; class Planctomycetia; order Pirellulales; family UBA1268; genus QWOP01. The sequence continues at coordinate 3,338 of CANGGT010000226.1, read as the reverse complement.
GGGCAGAAGGTGGCAAACGTTTTCCCGCGGCACCACTGCCCTCCCCCTCCCTGCCGCTGCCAGTCGCGGGCGCTGACGTCGTTGGCGCAGGTGTAGCCGAGAACATGGTCGAGAGCGTGCTCACGACTGACGTTGTGGCACGTCTTCCCGATCACGACGGCCAGTTCGCATTCGTAATCGACCTCGCGGCTGTCAAGCCGGCGCGGCAGGATGATCGGATCGCCGGGATTCTGCACGGTGCCCGAGTTCTTCATGAACAGCACCGGATGGCTGGGAATGGCCTGCTTCCCCTCCTCGGCATGACGGCGGTAATTGAGGCCGATGCAGAGAATGTCGCGAGGCTCGAGGGGAGCCAACCGCTTCTCAACCCGGGCCACTTCCCCGGTATCCACGAGGTCGCCGAAAAGATCCCCCTCGAGGAGCGTGACGCGGCCGTCGCCATGCTCGTTGCCGAGGTGCTCGTGGCCTTTGGTCGCAAAACGGACGATCCGCATCGGGGCTTCTCCGGAGGTGGGTCAGGGGTGTGATGAACCGTGTCAGAACCGTGTCAGAACCGTGTCAGACGTGAAGGGTGGTCAATCGCCGGGAATCAGTCACCGATCAGGGCGATCGCCCGGCCGTAGCCGCCGCGGGTGCCGGCGATCTTCACCGGGGCAAACAGGAAGAAAGCGTCTTTGTCGGCGATGGCGCCGACGTTCGTGAGATACTCGATGACGGCCATTTCCGCCGTGGCCGCCGCCCAGTCGATGGAGTGCGACTCGGCGGCATCGACGCCACCGAGCGTCGGCCCATCGGTGCCGAGGCAGCGGATGCCGCGCTTCGCGAGCCAGAGGATCGCCTCGGGCGTCGGCTGCGGCCAGCCCTCGGCCTCGCCGGCCAGAGGCGCTACGAACATCGCGTCTTTCTCCGGCGCCGCCGGGAGCGGCCGGAGACGTTCGTCGGAGTAGCCCGACCAGAAGATCACCACCTCGCCGGGCAGGAAGGGCCGCGTCGCCTCGTGCTCCTCGAGGAACGCCCGGTTGATGACCGGCCCGGCCGGCTTGGCGGCGTCGAAGCCCCCCGCGCCACGCATCCCGCGGACGTCGACGACATGTGCCGGCCCCATCAGTTGCGACAGCTCCGCCGACTCCGTCCGCACCGTCGCCGCGGGAAGCGATCCGTAGCGGGCCTCGTGGGCCGCGACCGAAGCAAGGACAGCTGGCTCGGCCGCTTGGAGCTCGGCCCGGTTGACGGGCAAGGAAAACGACGGGAGGACGACATGCGTGCCGGCCATGCTGTCAAAGAGATGGGTGAGCGCGAAGAACGGACCGCGGGCAGCGCCGAACTTGTTGAGCACCTTGCTCACGTACCGCCCCCCCTCCTCCCCAGGCCCGCGCCCCGGCCAGACGACCGGGAGATCCTCGTCGAGCGTCACGGAGAGATCGACGACCCGGTGTGCCCGTGCCCGGGCAATCAACTCGGCGGCGAGCTTCGGCTCGGTGATCGCGAGACAGCGGCACTCGCCGCCAGAGCCGCCGGCGTGCTTGGCGGGGAGGAGGGCGAAGAAGGCTCCGGTCGTCGGCAGGCTCCCGAGGTTCGTGGCACATTCCACCCACACCATCCCCCGCTTGCCGCCGGCCTGGTGGGTCGCCACGGCAAGGTTCGGCAGCGGTCCCATGCTCGCGCCATCGAGTCCGAGCGTCATCACGCCCCGGTCGGCGAGGTACTCCATCGTGGCGGCCGTCGGCGCCGGCCAGCCCGGCGCTTCTTTTCTCAAGGCCGCCGCGACGAACCGCTCGCCTTCGGGAAACGGCTTGTAGAAGTCGTCGGTGTAGTCGCTCCGGAAGAGGACGACGTCGCCGGGGCCGAGCCGGCGATGGGTCATCTCCCACTCGCGCACCACCTCCGGGCCGACGAGCACGCTCGACCCCTTCTCGGCACTGTCGCGCCCCTGGCGGACATCGATCACGCAGGCCTCGCCGCAGAACTGCCAGACGGGCACCTTCTCACCGGTCACCAGGCCCATCGGCCCGGCGCCGGGGAGGCCCGAATCAGGGGGCGGAACGAAGTGAGCGGGGGCATCCCACTGCGTGCCGGTGTGCTCGTCGATGACGAGCATGTCGCGGTGGCGACCACTGCGGCCGAATGTCGCGGTGGGGATCACCGCCATCGGCGTCATCCCCGCCGGCCAGACGCAGGGGAGATCAGGGGCGATGGTGAGCGTCAGGTCGCGAACCTGATCGCGCGGCACGGCGACCGACTCCCCGAGCTCGAGCGGCGGCGGCGCCCGGTCGTCGTCATCGGCGGCGCGGAGGACGATCCCACCGAGCAACCCGGAGATTGCCAGCAGCGGCAGACACCACGATCGAAGCAAGCGGATCATGCAAACCCCCCAACGGATTCCCCCACACCCCTTCACCACGGCATTCCCTTCACCACGGCATTCCCTTCACCACGGCATTCCCTTCACCACGGCAATTCAAGATCGACGATCTCCCCCGCCTCCGCAAGCTTCGCCCGCACATCAGCGGGAAGCGCGATGCCGGCGGCGAGGCTGTGGCTGTGGGTTTCCCACTCGAAGTCCCCGGGGAGGCGGACCCGATCGCTTCCCTCGGCCGCTGGGGCCCCGCGGACCTCCGCCGCGAAGCGGGACATGGACGTTGCGTAGCCATCGGGATCGGCGATTGCAGCGACATCGAGGAGGATGAAGCCGGCATTGTGGAGCGTCGGATCGCCAGGGGGATCGAAGAGCCAACTCCCCACCTGCGTCGTCACCGCGCCTCCGGCAAGAATCCCGGAGAGCCATTCGGCAAGGACGCCGATCCCGTAGCCCTTGTGTCCCGCCATTGGCGCCAGACTCGCGTGCTGCGGATACAACGATCCGTCAGCAGTGGGAAGGCCGCGCTCGTCGATGAGCCAGGCGGAAGGAATCGGCTCGCCGCGGGCCACGGCCGCATACACCTTCCCGCCGGCCACGGCCGCGGTGGCGATGTCGAGAAAGATCGGATTCCCCCCCGGCACCGGCGCCCCCCAGGCGAGCGGATTGCTTCCCAGCACCGCTCCGCGCGATCCGGCGGCGGCGACACTTGGCCGGTCGTTGCCGACGACGAGCGCGAAGAAGCCCTCCCGCGCGGCGCGGACGGCCTGAGCGCCGGCAGCACCGATATGTCCGCTGTTCCGCAGGCCGACATAGGCGACGCCGACGTTCCGCGCCTTTTCGAGCGCCACATCGACCGCATAGCGGCAGCCGATCTGGCCGAGGGAAGCGTCGCCATCAATGACGGCAAACCCGGGCCCTTGCCGGACGACCCGCGGCCGGGCGTCAGGCTTGGAGCCCCGCGCCACGAGCTTCTTCAGAT
>CANGGT010000225.1 GCA_947453375.1 Planctomycetaceae bacterium | reverse complement strand
GGAGAGCCCGGTGGAGTTTTTCGCCGTGGCAAGCGAATGCTTTTTCCAAGACCCGCACCGCCTCGTCCGCTTCGACGCCGAGCTCTACGACCTCCTCGCCGTGAGCTGGCAGCAGGACCCGAAGCTGCGAGTACCGATGTCGAGCCTGCGCGGGCGGTGAGCGCGCGGTGCGGTCCTTGGATGAGGGGGGTAGAATCAGATTCCGGGTAAGGGTTTGAAATGCCCAAGGGAGGTGCCGAGCCATGGCCACGGTGACAATTCAAGAAGCACAAGCCCGTCTTGCGGAGCTGATTGATCACCTCCGTGCGGGGGAAGAGTTGACGATCACCCGCGGTGACCAGCCGATCGCAAGGCTCCAAGCCGAGGGACCGAATCCCGCGATGCCGCGGGTTCCCGGCTCGGCCGCCGGCAAGCTGGTGGTCGTCTGCGAGGACGAGTCGCATCTCGACGACTTTGCGGAGTCCATGCGGTGAGGCTTCTTCTCGATTCGCACGCCTTCCTCTGGTTCATCCTTGGCGACCAGCGGCTCAGTGATCGTGCTCGATTGGCGATCGCCGCAGCCGACACTGACGTCCTCATCAGCCCAGCCACGCTTTGGGAAATGGCGATCAAGGTCCGCCTCGGAAAATACACGCTGCCTGGGCCCTTCGGTCCGTTCATGGATACACAACTGACGTCGAACCGGATTCGGCTTCTTCCGATCGAAGTGCGGCACACGGCGCTCCTGGCATCGATGCCGTTTCACCATCGCGACCCCTTCGATCGGCTGATCGTTGCCCAGGCCTTGGCCGAGTCGATTGGCGTGGTGAGCGTTGACGCGATGCTCGATGCCTACGGCGTCTCACGGCTCTGGTAGCAGCCGAGCTCCACTCCGGCACACGGTCCCTTGCTCGGCGTCCCCGCCGCGACCCCGCAGGCAAATCGCCCGGCCTCCACGCCGGTAGAAAATTGGCGTGAAAACGTGAAGAATTGTCGGTCCGCGAGATGACCGGAAGGCTTCAGGTTTGGGGGGCGGAGGAGACGGCCTCGCGTCGCGGCCTGATTCGTGTTGGTCGCCGTGCAGTGGAGGTCTTCGTTATGCCAATCGCCGTTTCTTGCCAAGGGTGTGGGAAGTCGTATCGGGTCAAGGATGAGCATGCCGGCCGGAGGATGCGTTGTCCGTCGTGTCAGGGGCTGATCGACGTGCCCGGTGGTCCGAGCGGGGAGCCTGCAAGCGGCCTCTCGGCGCAACCGACGAGGGCTGCAGGCCGGACTCCCGGCAGAAAGCAACGGGACTACACGCATCTTTCGTGTGGCGGATCGACGACCGTCGACGGACCAGAGTTCGAAGCCTTGGCCGATCCGCTGGCAGGCATGGTTGCCACCGTCTGCTCAAACTGTGAGGCCGTGTTTCCGATCGAACAGTTCGCCTGGGACGACACGCAGGAGCCGATCTCCCGCTACTACGATCGATATCGCAGCCTGGGCACTCCGCTGCAGAACTTCCTGGCCTCTCGAGTGGGGATGTACGCGCTCGCCGCGGTGCCCTTTGCGATCGGGGGGATCGGCTTTCTCGTCGTGAAGAATCGGTGGTGCATCCCCGCCGGACTCTTGGCGGCGATCATCGTCATCTTCGCGCACACGGTGTTCCTGGGCCCTCGGATCCTCCAACAGATCGTCGGCACCGACGACCCGCGGGAGCTCAATTGAGAGCAGGCCGGTGAGCGGCCAGTGGAAAACTTGCCAGCTACCGAATCGAGGAGGCCCGAATGAACACGCTCCGCCGGAGTCGCTCTGGCGCGATCGTCGTGGCGCTTCTCACGCTGGGTTGCGTCGCACGGCCGAGTGATGTCGCCGGCGTGACGAAGTCGCGGCTCCATCTCCTCGGCATTCTCGGTAAAGCCGCGCTCGAGCAGCAGAAGCCCCTCGATGGCGTGGCGTCGATCGGGGACTTCCTCGACCTGATGAAAGTGGAGGCCGAGGGGCGCTTCGAGGCCGACGAAGCGGACGAATGGGGCCGGCCGTTCCTCGTCGCTTCCTTTACGTCAAAGACGTCGAGGGGGATCCAGTTCCTGTCGCTGGGGCGCGACGTCAACGATGGCCGCGACGATCTCCGGCTCTGGCTTTTCGTGCCAGACACCGGGAAAGATGAAGTCTTGACGTGGCGAAGCTGGTAGAGCCTTTTCGGCTCCCGGCTTGGCCCCCGGATGCCTTCACGAATCGCGAGCGTTGAACGGGTCTTCGCCGCTCGCGTCGTCGGCCGGGGGCTCGTCGTTCATGCCCGGCTCGGCGCCGAAGTCGCCGTCGGCATCAGCATCAGCTGGGGCTTCTTCGTCCATCGCTTCGTCGGCGGCCTCGTCGGCCGGTTCGTCGTCGAAGGCGTTGGCATTGTTCCGCAGATGCTCGGGGGGATTCGGCTGCGGGGCCGGACGGGTCGGCTTCGCTTCCACGTCCGGCTCCGGAAGAGGCTGGAGATCGCTCCACGACTTCGGTGCCCCGGCCCCCTTCGCCTTCAGGCAGACGAGCGTGCCGGAGGGGCTGGCGAGGATGAGGCGGTCGGTCTGGTGATTGACGACGAGGTGGTCGAAGGCGCCGAAGCAGTACTGCTTGAGGGCCTCGCCTGTGACAAGGTCGATCGAGGAGAGATGGCTCGTGCGGTCGCGAACCCAGATCCGATCCCCCATCACCGCCAGGATCTCCCCCGGGCAGGCATTGGCCCAGAGGAGCTCGCCGGTCTCCGTCGAATAGCAGCGGAGCCCCTTGTCGCCGAGGGAGACGACGAGCCGATCGCCGGCCACGAACGGGCCGTCCTCCTCCGGCTGACCGTCGAGGAGCACGCGCCAATTGAGACGCAGCTCGGCCCCGGCGTCGAGCGAATCGATCCGGGCCAGGTCGCGGTTGGTCGTCGTGGCGAAGATCGACGAGCCACGGGTGGCGAGCGGGCCGGCCTGCGGGCTGTCGAGGTAGAACTCGTTCCGCTGCCAGTCGCGATCCCCCTGCTGGAGTGAGGTGATCGTGCCGTCACGGGCTGTCCAGATGACGCCGGTGCCGAAGGCGATCATCGGCCGTTCGATGATTCCGCCGCCGTTGAGGGCCATCGGTTGGAGGCTCTCGGTGGTATCCATCCGCGCCCGCTTCTGGGCCGAGGTGAGGGTGGAGACCGGCTTCCCCTTGCCGGTGCGGGCGGCGTCGGCCGCGGCGGCATCGGCGCGGCGGGCACCGGGCTGTCGGGACCCCGTCCGCGATTCGGTCGACGTCGGGCCGATGCCGGTGTCGCGCCAGGGGTTCGTCGGCAGGCGGAGGACCGTTGCCGAGCCTTCGGGCTGGTAGACCCATTCGCCCACCACGGCGCCGCCGGCGATCGGCGACTTCCCGAGATGCTGCTGCCAACGGACCTGGCCGGTGGAACGCTCGAGGGCGTAGAGCTCGTTGCCCCGCGGCGCGAGAACGAGTTCCGGCCCCACCGATGCCGTCACGATCGGCTGCCCCGGCGACCCGAGATGGGTCGACCAGATCACCTGGGGGTTGCAGCGGCCGTCGGGCGTCACCGGCCCGGTGTGGATGGCATGAACGCCACCGTCACCGGCCTGCACGATCACGAGGTCGTCATCGATGACGACATGTTCGATCCCACCTTGGGTGTGATCGATCGGGAGGGAGACCATCCATTCCAGTTCGAGCCCGGCCCGTTCGGCGGTCAGCTCGTCGGCGAGCGTCCCGCAGATCCCACCGGCGTTGGCGGCAGGCGCCGGGAGGCCGAGGGAGGTGAACAGGGTCAGGGCGGAAAACACCGCCGGCACCGACCAGGACCGAAGGACGGACAGGCAACGCATCGCAGCGAACTCCCAAACGTTCCAACACCCCTGGGGGCACCACGCCCGGCGCACCACCCCAAAACACCACACCGAGCAACCATACCCCCGGGATTTGGCCCGGTGGATCGTGCCGGTCCCCCCGGAGGCCGCCCGGTGGTCGCGGGGATGACGGTCGTAATGCCCCTGCCGGTCGTGCCGCCGCCGCTCCCCCCTCCGCACCGACACCGGACACGCCTCGCTGGTACGATGGCGTTTTGCCGCCACACCCCGCGATGGCCGGGGTGATCCGGAGGACGCCGTTGATGTCGATCGCTCCGAAACCGTCACGCCCCGCCGATCCCGCCGCGCTCCTCCTCGGGTATCTCAATTTCTCCGCGGGGGCCTTTGATCCTGCCGTCTGGCGGGCCTGTTCTGAACTGTTTGCCGCCGCTGAGCCCGACGGGGAGCTCTCCGACTCCGCCGCGGCCGTCGCGGCGTTCCTCCGGGGACGCCTCGGCGAACTCGAGGCGGTCGAGCCCGCCTTCCGCGATGCCGGGCAGGCCCGGGCGATGATCGGCCTGGTGTTCGACGAGGTGCTGCCGGGCTATCGCCGGTTTCACAGCGACCTCCTCGAGCATCAGCCCGCCGGGGCGCTCGAGCGGCCGTTTTCGATCATGGCCGCCGCTCAGGCGCTGCTGCTTGCCGGGGGCCCGTCGGCGCCGGGCGTTGTCGAGGAGGCGATCGGACGCCTCGACGACTACGTCGGCTGGCGCCCCGTGGCCGTCCTCGAGAACGGTCGGCTTTCGGAGCCCTATCCCCACGAACGCGTTCGGCCGGTGCCGCTGTGGGTGGCCGGGGCCGGACCAGCCCATGGCCGGTATGGCGAGCTTGTCGCCCGGGCCGTCGCCATCCTCGCCTCCGCGCCAGACACGCTCCTCCGCCAGGCCGACTTCGACCTCGAAGCGCTCGAGGAGCTGGCGATCGATCCCCGCGCCTTCGACTTTCTCCATCCCGCTGCCAGCCGCCCGAACTATCTCTTCGGGCTCTGGGATCCCTCACGCATCGACGAGCGCGGCCGCTATCGCCGGATGGTCGTCCAACAGGCGACGCTCGACGGCATCCTCTCTTGGCCCGAGGTCGCGTCCGCGGCGGGCGGCGACGCACGCTCGGTCGCGGAGCTCCGCCTCGAATCGGCCGCCGTCCTCGCCGGCGTCATGCTCATGGCGTCGGGGCTCTCCGGCCACGGCCCCGGCGCTCACCAGGCTGCCGCCCCGCTCTCGGAGCTTCTCCCGCGGATCGCCGGCTACCGGGATGAGTTTTATCGCTGGATGCTCACCCGCCTCGAGCCCGATCACCGCCGCCGCCTCGAGGTCGAGGTGGAACGGCTCCGGCAGCCTTTCGGCGGCGTCCGCCGTCACATCAACGCCCTCCTCGCCGGCCGCCGCGCCCGGCAGGTAGAGGCGGTGGCACTGGCGGGGGTCTTCGCCCGGCTGGGACGGGCCGAGGGAGCGGAGCGGATGGCGGCGCTCGTGCCGGCTGCCTCGGCGCGGATGTTCGCCCGAATCACGAGCCGGGTCGTCGCTGCCCAAGCGGCGGTGCGCCGCGGAGGAGCCGCCGGTGGCGCTGCCCAAGCGCTCGATGATCTCGACGAGGCGACGGAGCTCCTCTTCCGCGCCGTCGGCTGCGGCGCGGCTGTCGATCCCTGGAACATCCTCGGCCTCTCGGGGCAGTTTCCGCTCCATGAACCGGGAGGGGAGAGCCTCCCCGATCCGCGCGTCGACGATCTTGTTGCGACGGTCGGCTCGATCCTCGATGGCTATGCCGCCGCCTGGCGGGCCGCAAGCGTCGACGGCCCCGCGGCGCTTGCCGCCCGCGCCGGCGCCGCCTGCGAGCGCCTCGCCGCGTGGTGGGATCGCCATGCCACGACCACCGTCAGCGGCGTTCCTCACCTCTCCGGCCGCGAGATGCTCGTCTCCTCGCGCGAAGTGATCGGCAGCCTCGGCCGCCGCCGCGAGACGGCGCCCTCACCCCCCCCGGCCGGCTTCTGGCGCACCGAAGTCGCCGAGTTCTCCTCGCCGCGGAGCCACGCCCATGCCGCCGAGGCGCTCCTCCGCGAAGGGGATCTCGACGGCGCGATGGGGCTGCTCGTCCACTGGGCCTCGCTCCTGGAAGGGGTCGAGGTGGAGCGGCTCGGCACGGTGTGGCTGGCAGCGGCGGCCAAGTGGCTGGCGCTCGCCGTCGCCGACCGCACCGCGGTGGGGCGCAATCGCGTCCGCCGGTTCCTCGAGCTCGTCGAGGCCAACACCACCTCCGTCGCCGATTGCATCGAACGCTTCGCCCAGCGCCCCGAGCCCCGCCGTCGCCCTCGGCGCGATGATGCCGCGGATGGCGACGATGATCGCGACGACGAGACGCCCGGGTCGGAAGAGAGCGTCGCTGCTGCCTACGAGACTTTTACGTGGCGCGATTCGACCGACGACGGCATCGACGGCGGGATGCTTGACGTCGAAGGGGCCGGCGGCACGCCGGTGGGGGGCGTCGGCGAGGTCGAACATGCCGCCGAGTTTCTCGGGGGGCGGTTTCGGCTCCTTCGCCTGGCGGTGACGACGATCATC
>CANGGT010000224.1 GCA_947453375.1 Planctomycetaceae bacterium | reverse complement strand
GCGTTGCCATTGCCGCCGAAAACGTCGGCCGTGAGCGTGTAGGTCTTGCCCGCCTCCATCTGGCCGAGGTACTGGGTGATGGCGCCGTAGCCGGCGAGGCCAGAGATGGAGCCACCATCGGAGACCAGACGCATGTAGCGGGCACTTTCCAGGCTCGCTTCATCGATGCCGTCGTAGTTGCCCAAGGGGCCCGTCGTGTAGGTCGATCCGGTGTTCCACGGGGCGCCGGTGTTCACGCCGTGGAACCAGCCCGCCGCGTCCCGGATATCGGTGTACGGCTCGCCGCCGTAGAGGGGATCGCCCGCGTTGTTGAAGATCTGCTCGAAGCTGCCGTTCACCAGCGTGGAGACCACCGGTCTAGCGGGGGCCGACGGCCCCTCGGGCACGACCGGGCTGTCAGCGATCTGCAACTGGATGTCATCGATGCCGCCGCGGCGGGCATAGCCGTCGCCCGGTTGCGCCGTGGCGAACGTGATCCACAGGTCCCTGCCCGCATCCTGTGCCGTGGCGGTGTAGGAGACGACCGACCCGCCATCCGTGAACTCGTAGGCCCCCAACTCCCCGCTCGTCGCCGTGGCAAACGTCGTCCCGCCGACGAGATCGCTCGTCAGCGTCGCCACCACGACGAAGCCGGTGTTGCCGTTGCCGCCGAAGACGTCGGCCGTGAGCGTGTAGGTCTTGCCCGCCTCCATCTTGCCGAGGTGCTGGGAGATGGCGCCGGCGCCGTTATAGCCGCTGATCGATCCGCCATCGGAGGCCAGATGCATGTAGCGGGAACCGGTCAGGCTTCCGGCGTCGATGGCGTCGAAGTTGCCGGCAGGGGCCGTCGTGGCCGTCGATCCGGCGTTCCAGGGGGCGCCCGTATTCAGGGTGTTGTACCAGCCCACCGAGCCTCGAACGTCGGTCCACCAATCGGTGTAGACGCTCGCGTCGACAGTCTCAAAGCTCGGGTTGACGAGGGACGACTGCGTGATGAAGCCGTCGCCGGCGAGCATCGCCCGCGGTTCGAGCATCTCCCAGCTGCTCGTGCGAGCCGAGTTCCGCAGGGCCCGCCGGCGAGAGCGGTGAAAGGAGCGGGAATGCAGCCGGTGGCGCACGAAGGTGGCGTAGAGGCGCTGACAGATCCCGGGCGTCCAGCTGATGCGCATGTCAATTCATCCCGTCGGCCGAGGGGTGCAAGAAAGGCTACCCCGTGTGGATCCCGGGGCACCGCGGAGCACTTTAGAGGGCTTTCTCCCGCGCCAGAAGCAACGGGCACGGCAAATTGACGAATCGACACGGGGTGGGGATGAATCGACATCCGAGAGAGATGAACCGTCATGCCAACGCCGCTGCACCCCGGTGGAGGGAACGGACGATGGTCCCTGCCGGCTTCCCGCCCTGTCGACCATCGACATCGGACGATCGGATCAACGCGTCTCGGTGCGCGGCTCTTCGGCTGGCTCCACTGCGGCGGGCAGTCGTGCTCGTTCCGCTGGTAGCGACGGACGCGTCTCGACCACCGCCGCATCCTCGCCGTCGACGACCGTGAACGGCGCGCCGTCCACCGTCACGCGTACCGTCACGTGGGCGTCGCGAACTCCAGCCCTGATCCACCCGACGATGGCCCGCTTGAAGAGGAATCGGGTCGGAGGCAGGAGCAGCAGCACGCCGAGCAAGTCCGTGAGGGGGCCTGGAAAGAGAAAGAGAAGGCCGGCAAGGAACAGGCACAGCGTGTCGAGGATCGCATTCCCCGGGACGGGGCGGTGCTCGAGCTCCTCCTGAAACTGCCGGAACGTGAGCCACCCCATCGATCGAATCAGGGCGATTCCCACCACCGCCATGACGACCACGGCGAGAAGCGGCACCCTCCAATCGGTGAGCGACCCGAGCTTCAAGAGCAAAGCCAGCTCAACGAACGGCAAGGCCAGCAGGGCCAGGAGGAAGAGGATCGGTTTGCGCATGAACACTCTCCTCGTAGGTCCGAAGATCCCGAGAGTCTACCGTTCCGAGGGCAAATGCATCCGCCACATTTTTCCACGGAGGGCTTGACGGTCACGCTTCCGCAGCGGGAATCTGCACGGAGCGTTGATGACGATCGCCTCACTCACTTGGCGCAACGGTATGGATGAGCCCTCTGCGAAGTCGCCGCTGAGAATTGTCGTCTGCGGGCTCGGCCGCTTCGGGCTGCTCGTCGTCGAGTCGCTGTGCGCCTCCGGCCACGCCGTCACGGTCGTGACCGACCGGCACACCGGCGCCGATCGGGTCGAACGCGCCGTTGGGTGCGGAGCCCGGGTCGTCCGCGGCGACTTTCGCAGTGCCCAGGTGCGCCGAGAAGCGGGCATCGAAGGTGCCGCGGCGGCCGTCCTCGTCACGGCCAGCGACGTCCACAATCTCGAAGCGGCGCTCGAGATCCGTGGGGAGGCGCCGGGCGTGTCGGTCGTGATGCGTCACTCCGAGCCGCGCTTCGCGCCGCGATTCGAGGACGACTTCGGGATCACCGCCGCAATGGCCCCGGAGTGCTTGGCTGCCGAGGCGTTCGTCGAGGCGGCCCTCCAGGCCCCGGTGCCGACTGCGGTCTCTGGACCGGGTGGAGCGCGTCCGGCGTCGCACGCCGAGATGCCGTGGCATTCCCCCCGGCTCTCTTTTATCGCCATCCCGCTCGCCTTCCTCGCCCTCTATCTCCTCGGGATCGTGGTCTTCCGCTGGCAGCTCGGCCTCGGCTGGGTCGATGCCGCCTACTTCACGACGTCGATCGTCACCACCGTCGGCTTCGGCGACATCAATCTCCAGCATGCTCCGGACTGGGTGAAGCTGTTCGGCATCGTGCTCATGTTTGCCGGCATCGTTCTGATCGCGATCATCGCTTCGCTCCTCACGATCTTCATCGTGTCCGGTACCGCCGATCAGATGCGCAATGAATTTCGCGTCCGCCGCCTCCGGGGGCATGTCGTCGTCTGCGGCCTGGGACACGTCGGGCTCGCCGTCGCCCGGGGGCTCCGGGCCCGTGGCGTACCGGCGGTGGTCGTCGATTCCGATGCTCCCGACGACGCCCACCGCGACTTCCGCGTCCGCTGCCCGGTGATCGTCGGTGACGCGAAGCGTCCGGTCGTCCTGGCCCGTGCCGGTGCCCACCGGGCCAGAGCCCTGATCGCCTGCACGTCGAACGACGCCCTCAATCTCGAGATCGGCCTGGCGGCACAGTCGTTCGGCCGCGAAGCCCGGGCCGGGCAGCCCCTTCGCCTCGTCTTGCGCTGCTTCGACGCCGATCTGGCCCGGAGGATCCACGCGGTCTCCGCCGACTACACGCTCCTTTCGGAAGCGCGGATCGCGGCGCCGGTGTTCGCCCAGGTGGCGGCTGCCACGCTCGAGCGACCGGCCGACTGCCAGCGGCGGGGCGGGCCCGACAGCATCAGCCCGCCAGGAGCGGTTCGACGCATGCCTCCGCGAACGCCGGATCGTTGATCGCGGAGTCGACTTCGACGAGCGGAATCCCCGGGCTCAGCCACTTGCGGATCGCCGAAAAGAGGGCGTCGTCGGCCGCCGGATCATGGAACGGCTGGCCTGGCACTGCGATCATGCTGATCCCGCCGAGCGGCAGGAGGACCGTCACCGGGCCGACCGACGCGTTGACCTTTTGCGCGAGGATCCGCCCCAGATCGCGACACTCCTCCGGCGTCGTCCGCATGAGCGTCACTTGGGCGTTGTGGCGGTGGAAGCGGCGGCCGGCAAAGGCTGCGGGAATCGTTTCCGGGGCGCCGAAGTTCACCATGTCGAGACATCCTGGCGCGACGACGGCGGGAATCCCGCGGCGGGCCGCGGCATCGAGACGCGTCGGGCCGGCGCCGAGGATTCCACCGACGAGTTCATCGGCCCATTCGGTCGTCGTCACGTCGAGAACGCCCGCCACCGGGCCGCTTTCGATCAGCGCCTCCATCGTCCGCCCACCGGTACCGGTGGCATGAAACACGACGACGTCGCGGCCAGCCGCTTCGAGAAGCCCCCGGGCCCGCTCGACGCACGGCGTCGTGTTCCCGAACATCGAGGCGACGATGAGGGGTTTTGTCCCGCTCCCCTTCCCCGCTGCAGCGAGCCGGGTGTTCGTATCGACGAGCGTACAGACCGTGGCTGCCGCCCTGGTGAACTGGGCGCGCGTGAAGGCATTGAGCCCTGCGACGTCCGATACCGCCGGGATCATCACGATGTCGCTGATGTCGAGGTAGGGGGCGACATTGCCACTGGCGAGTGTCGACACCATCACCTTCGGGACACCGAGCGGCAAAGCACGCATCGCCGCCGTCCCGATCGCCGTTCCCCCCGATCCCCCCATCGACACGATTGCCACGAGCTTTCCTTGGGCATGGAGCCGGCGGACGACCGTCGCCGCCGCCGCCGCCATCGCCGTCACCATCGCTCCCCGATCGCCCCGTGCTTGCAGGGCTGCCAGATCGATGCCCCCCTCGGCGGCCACTCGCTCGCGCGGGATATCGGCTTCGATCTGCGGCACGCCGAAGCCGCCGCCGTCGACGAGCAGCGGCTCGTGGCCGAGGTCGCGGATTCTCTCGGCGAGGAAGCGGTGCTCGATCCCTTTGGTGTCGAACGTACCGAGGACGACGATCGTGCCCATCTGTGAGATTCCTGCCGGGGGATTGCCAGAGCGGTGTGGGAAAGCGTCTCGTCAGCCCTTTGTCGGCAGACGGAGTTCACCGAAGCGGCGGACCTCGGCGGTGAGGGCCGTCTCCACCGGAAGCCGCTCCATGGAACTCGCGCCATAGAAGCCGTCGATGCCACGGCACTTGCCGAGGATGAAGCCGGCATCATCCGGCGTGGCGATCGGGCCGCCGTGACAGAGAACGATCACATCGTCGCGCGTCGTGCGCGCCGCGTCGACGATCTGCTGGACCTCATCGACACAACCGACGAGTGTCTTTGCCGTCGCAGCGCCGATCGTGCCGCCGGTTGTCAGCCCCATGTGGGCGACGATGATGTCGGCGCCGGCCGCCGCCATCAGCCGGGCTTCTTCGGGGTTGAAGACGTAGGGGGTCGTGAGAAGGTCGAGCGATCGGGCGGCGGCGATCAGATCGACCTCGTGGTGGTAGCCCATCCCCGTTTCCTCGAGGTTTGCCCGGAACATGCCGTCGATGAGGCCGACGGTTGGGAAGTTCTGAATGCCAGCGAAGCCCAAGTCTTTGAGCTCGCGGAGGAACGGGTCGCGGAGAAGGAACGGATCGGTGCCGTTGACCCCGGCGATCACTGGTGTGTGCTTCACGGCCGTGAGCACCTCGCGGGCCATGTCGCGGACGATCTCGTTGGCGTTGCCGTAGGCGAGGAGCCCGGCGAGCGAGCCGCGGCCGGCCATCCGGTAGCGGCCGGAGTTGTAGATCACGATCAGATCGACGCCGCCAGCCTCCTCGCACTTCGCCGACAGGCCGGTGCCGGCGCCGGCACCGATCACGGGGAGGCCGCGGCGGATCTTGTCACGGAGCCTGGCGAGGATCGCGGAGCGGGATTGGTCGATCGGGGGCATGGAGATGGTCCTGGTTGGGGGGCTGCCCGGGGAGACGATTTCGAAGGTTCCGGAGCACGCGGCGACGCGGAGCGGGCCGGAGTATACTCGTCGGGATTTTTTCCCCGTGCGATCTCTGCCTGTCCTCTCAACCTGTCCTCTCAGCTGGGTGTCAAAGATGACCATGCCGTCACCGTCGGGCCTTCTGCTGGCCGGTCTCCTCGTCTTGGCAGCGCTCGTGGCCCCCGTTTGCGGATTCGCAGAAGAGGAATATCAGTGCCGTTGCCACGGCGGACTCGAGGCTGACCAAGACTCGTGGGCCGATGCCTTCGGGGCACCGATCGAGGATTCCGGGAATGGCCGGCGCTATGCCCCCGATCGGGCCGTCGACATGCTCCATATCCGCATCGATGTCACCCCCGACTTCTCCCGACACACTGTCCGGGGCACGACGAGCCTGACCTTCAAGCCGATCGCCAAGCCCCTCGAGCAACTCAGGCTCGATGCCGTCGACATGACCGTCCATGGGGTGAAGGCTGACGTGCCGATCGCCGATCACACCGTAACGCGGGGCGCGGTGATCGTCCGCTTCGCGGAGCCGATCCCGGTCGACCGCGAGATCACCCTCCACATCGAGCACGAGGCCGAACCGCGCCGCGGGCTCTACTTCCGCACGCCCGACATGGGCTATCCGGCCGGCGACACGCACGTCTGGACGCAGGGGGAATCGCACGAGGCCCGGCACTGGTTCCCCTGCCACGACTATCCCAACGAGCGATCCACCACCGAGGTCATCTGTCACGTGCCTCCGGAGATGACGGTTCTCTCCAACGGCCGCAAGGTAGCCGAGGAAGTCGACGCGGCGACGGGGCTGAAGCGGGTGCAGTGGATCCAGGAGAAGCCCCACGTGAGCTACCTGGTCTGTCTCGTCGCCGGCAATCTCGCCAAGCTCGAGGGGCGTCATCGCGACGTGCCGCTCGGC
>CANGGT010000223.1 GCA_947453375.1 Planctomycetaceae bacterium | reverse complement strand
GCGGCGGACGCCGCGACCAGCAGCGTTCCTCCCAGCCGGCGATGGGACGCGTCTACGAATCCAAGAAGACGGGCCGCGATGCGGCGCCGATCACGAAGGCCCAGATCGAGGGGAAGGAGCCGCTGCGAACCTTCGGCGCCCTCAAGCAACTCTTCACGACCCTCCACGAGCCCCCCGTCGCGGAGCCAGCGGCCGAAGCGAAGCCGGCCGAGAAGCCGAAGCGGAAGCCCGCTCCGGCCCAAGAGGCGCCGCTCACGGACGTCACCGCCTCGACTGGCGGCACTGACGCTCCGGCCCAAGCGTTAGCGCCCACCCAAGCGCCGGCGCCCGCTCCTGAGGCGCCGAGTCCGAGCGCCGACCAGAGCGACCCTCCGGCCGTCTGATCCATGACGGTGCTTTCACGCGGGCTCGTGGCGTAAAGCGGCGTGTTGGCTGCGGCCCAAGAAGCGCGGGCGAAGAAGCTCGGGCGAAGAAGCTCGGGTGAATCAGCGTTCGCGGAACGTGATCCGGCCCTTGGTGAGGTCGTAGGGGGAGAGTTCGACCTTCACTTTGTCGCCAGGAACGATGCGGATGAAGTTCTTCCGCATTTTGCCAGCGACGTGGGCGTTGACGATGTGCCCGCCGGTGATCTGCACCCGGAAGCGGGTGTTGGCGAGGGCCTGCGTGACGACCCCCTCCACTTCGAGAGCTTGTTCTTTTTCGGCCATGGATTCCCGGATCTGAACGGAGCGGCAGGGAAGGCTTCCCCGCGGGTTGCCTGAGGGTGAGCAAGGATCGTACCCCGCCCCGACGGGACGGTCCAGCACGGATCGCCGGCCCGGGGTGGACCTGCGGCCGGGCCGGGGCGCTCGAGAGCCTGAAAAACGGCTGTGATCGGTGCCCTACGGGGCGTGGCAGGGGAGGGCGGCGCTTCGCGGAATCGATCCGTCCTGCCGGAGGGCGGTCAGTCGTCGCCGACGGCTGCGGGGGCCGAGCCCGAGGCGTTCCATCGCAGATAGGCGTCGAGGAAGCCGTCGATATTGCCGTCGAGGACGCTCTGGAAGTTGCCGACGTAATGCCCCGTCCGCTGATCCTTCACCCGCTGATCGGGGTGGAGGAAGTAGTTGCGGATCTGTGAGCCGAAGCCCGTCTTCGGCTTCGACTGGTGCTGGGCGTGCTTTTCCTGCTCCCGCTTCTCCTCCTGGATCCGGGCGATCCGGGCCCGGAGCATCTTCAGGGCGGTGGCCCGGTTCTTGTGCTGGCTCCGTTCGCTCTGACACTGAACGACGATACCGGTGGGGAAGTGGGTGATGCGGATGGCGCTCGACGTCTTGTTGACGTGCTGGCCGCCGGCCCCGCTGGCCCGGAAGACGTCCTCGCGGATGTCGGCGTCGGCGATCTCCACTTCCGTGTCGTCGTCGGGGATTTCCGGGGCGACGTCGACGGCGGCGAAGCTCGTCTGCCGCTTCCCTTCGGAATTGAAGGGGCTGATTCGGACGAGCCGGTGAATCCCCGATTCCCCCTTGAGATAGCCGTAGGCCCAAGGGCCGCGGATGGCTACGGTGGCGCTCTGGATCCCGGCCACTTCGTCGTCCTGGCGGTCGAGGAGTTCGATGGTGAACTCGTGCTTCGCGGCCCAGGCGGAATACATTCGCAGGAGCATCTCGGCCCAGTCGTTGGCGTCGGTGCCGCCGTCGCGGGCATTGAAGCTCACGAGGGCATCGGAGGCGTCGTGGGGGCCGGAGAGGAGCGAGGCGAGTTCGAGGGCGTCGACCTTCTTTTCGAGGCTCTCGGCCTCGCGGAGAAGCTCCCCTTCGAGCGATTCATCCTCGCGGGCGAGCTCTTCGAGGGCCTCGAGATCGGCGCTGGCGCCGAGCGCCTCGTCGAGCGGCTTGAGGATCGTGTTGACGGCCTTCAGCTCGGCGACCGTGGCCTGGGCCTTGTCGGGATTATCCCAGAACCCGGCCTGGGACATCGCGTCTTCGATGCGAGCTGCGTGCTTCTTGCGTCCAGCCCAGTCAAAGAGAGTCTCGGAGCTGGAGGAGCCGGGCGCGAATCGTGCTGGAGCGGGTGTGCAGTGCTGTGTCCATGGGGCGGATTGTACGCACAAGCACCCCCGCGGAGAAGCGGAGCGCGGGGAGCCCCGCGGTCGCAGGGGGCGATCCGGGGGACTGCCCGGGGGCACGGAGGGCCGGGAGTGGGAATGGGCTGCGGAGCTTGATGGCGCCGGATCACGCTCAGCTCCGTTGCACGCGGCTCCCGGGCAGCCGGCGGACGAGCCTGCGCATTTCGAGAACGGCGATCGTGGCGAGAACCTGCGAAGCGGCGAGCCCCGAGCCGTCGACGACTGCGTCGATGGCGACGCCGGCGGCACCGCCGGCGCTCACCAAATCGAAGACCGTTCGCTCAAGCCCTTCGAGCCCGAGCTCCGCGGGGCTTGCCACCTCCCGCCCACTCTCGAGCTTCACCGGCTCGAACAGCGGCCCGAGCTCCTCGAGGATGTCGTCGACGGAGCCGACGAGCTTGGCGCCGTCGCGGATCAGCCCATGGCTCCCCTTCGACAGCCGGCAGTCGACCGGCCCCGGCACCGCGAAAACCTCGCGCCCCTGTTCCCCGGCGAGCCGGGCCGTGATCAGCGCCCCGGAGCGATCGGCCGCCTGAACGACGACCGTGCCGAGCGACAGCCCGGCGACGATCCGGTTGCGCTGTGGGAAGGCGCCGGTATGGGGGGCGGCGAGCGGAGGCGATTCGCTGATGAGGGCCCCGTGGGCGATGACCTCGAGGGCGAGTTGGTCGTGCTCCGGGGGATAGATGTTGAGGACGCCGCTGCCGAGGACGGCGATCGTCCGGCCGCCGGCGGCGATGGCGCCGCAGTGCGCGGCCGCGTCGATTCCGCGTGCCAGGCCGCTGGTGACGGTGTACCCAGCGCGGGCGAGGCCGGAAGCGAGCTGCTCGGTGACCCGCCGCCCATAGGCATTGGCATGGCGCGAGCCGACGATCGCCACGGAGAGCGCGTCGGCCGGGGCGAACGCCCCGCGGACGAAGAGGATCGGCGGTGGATCGGGGATCGTGGCGAGGAGCCGGGGATAGTCGGGATCCCCTTCGAGAATGATCTGCACGTTCTCGCGCTCGCAGACGCGGAGCGTCTCGTCGACAAACTTCCCATCGGCGTTTTCGCGGATCGCCGCGGCTGTCTTGATGCCGACGCCGTCGACCCGTTGGAGCGCGGCGGACGAGGCGGCAAACACGGCCGCCGGCGAGCCGAACGCGGCAAGGAGCATCCGGTGGATTCGCCCGCCGATCCCCTGCACGCAGGCGAGGTGCACGCGGTCGCGGAACGAAGCCTCTCCCCGAGCGGCTCGATTCGCCGGAGGGGACGCACTGGGCGGGGGGGTGGAGTTGTCGGGCTCGTGGACGAGCGTGTCGGCCGGCATGCGAAGGCCCCTGCGAAGGTGCTCACGGCCGCGCCGCACACGACGGCTCGGCAGTGAACGTCTGTATCGTTGTAGCCCCGGGGAAGTGGGCAGTCAACGATGCCTTCGCCGGTCCGGGGAGGATTGACCGGGACCCGTGGCGAGGTTCGTCAGCCGGCGGCGACCTTCATCTCGGCCAGACGCTGGGCGTTGCCGACGAGTCGGTCCCAGTTGGCTTCGACGTAGTCGGGGGGGCCACCGCTCTGGGCAACGGCGACGGCCACCATCTCCGTCGGCACCATCTCGATCGCGTCCCAGGGGCAGACTTTGAGATCGTAGGGATTCGACTTCTTTCCCGGGATGTGGACGCAGACCTCGCAGCCCACACACCGCTCGACGTCGATCTCGCACCAGCTCTGGAGATTGTGGAACTGGTCGTACTGCTGCACTTTCAGGATGCAGTCGACCGGGCATACCTCCAGGCACGACTCGCACCCGGTGCAATTGTCGGCCGTGATTACGGCCAGTTCCTTCGGCAGCTTTTTGCGGGGTCCGGCTTTGGCCATGGGAGGTGGGATCGGCTGGCGGGAGGGGGATTCTGAAGCGATCGCGACCTCACTATCCTAGTCGGCAGCCGCCGCCGGGCCAACCGGCTTTGACGGCGGCAAAAACGCCCTCTGCCGCAGAATCCGGGGGCGGATTCCGGCTCTGGTGGGCCTTCCCGTCGCAGCAAAAATGGCGATCTCGGTCCCCGGAGCGGTTCCGAAGCAGACGGGTTTTCTGGTGGGCTTTTTTCGCTTTGCTCATGCCCTTCGACCGCGGTCGACAGAATCGCCTTTTGGCGCATGTAGAATCGGTACCGGAGGAGGATCGCCCAATGACGCTCGCAGAGTTACTCCCGGCGTTGCACGGACTCGCACGGAGCGAGAAACTTCTCGCCATCCAGGTACTGGCGGCCGATGTCGCCCGTGAAGACGGCGAGACGTTGCCCCCCTCCGAGGCGTCCTACCCCGTTTGGTCGCCTTATGGGGCCTGTGACGGTGCCGCAACCCTCATGCAAATGCTTGAGGAAGAGAAGACTCGTTGAGGGCCCCGATGTGGAAACGCTTTGGGTACGTCGAATCAGAGCCGCTTTTGGGCCCTGCCAGTGCTTTGCCTTTTGCGCCGATCACCCTTCAGGCTCGTGATCGTAGCGTGCAGGTGTCTGCGCTGATCGACAGCGGAGCCACGCTCAATGTGCTTCCCTACGATGTCGGCCTCCAGCTTGGCGCCGCTTGGGAAGCGCAGGTGGCACCGATTCGGCTTGGTGGCAATTTGGCGGAATCAGAAGCGAGAGGCCTGATCCTCAGCGGGCAGATTGAGGGATTTGCTCCGGTCCGACTTGCCTTCGCGTGGAGTCGGAGCAATAGCATCCCGGTGATTCTCGGCCAAACGAACTTCTTCCTGGAGTTTGACGTCCGCTTCTGCCGCTCCCAAATGTTCTTTGAAGTAGCTCCGCGGAGCAGCATCGGAGGCTGATCGAGAGGTCGGCCCGAATGAGGTCTCGACACTCTTTCTATCCACGGATTCCTCCGAGGATCCAGAGGGTGAGCGCCGGAAGAAATGCGTAGGCTCAAGCCTCACACCGTCTCCCCGCGGAAGAGGTCGGCGGGGGTCTGGCGGGCGCGGACAAGCCGGGCCTGGCCACCGTCGACGAGGACCTCCGCCGGGAGGGGCTTGGAGTTGTAGTTGCTCGCCATCACGAACCCGTAGGCCCCGGCGATCTCGATCACGAGGAGATCGCCGACGCCGGCGACCGGGAGATCTCGGGTCGCCACGAAGCCGCCGTCGGTCTGCGTGAAGATGTCGCCCGACTCGCACAGCGGCCCCCCCACGGCCACCTCCTCGCGGAGGCCACTGCCGGCCGGCGACGTGGGGCCGGCATCGGCCGGGCAGAGGCTCATCGGGTGGTAGGCGCCATACATCACCGGCCGGGCGAGTGTATTGAAGCCGGCATCGACGAGGAGATACTTCCGCGACCCCTGGTTCTTCACCGCCCGCACTTCGGTGACGAGAAATCCACTCTCCGCCGTGAGATATCTCCCCGGCTCGATTTCGAGGCGGAGGCGGTGGCCGAAGGCCTCCTCGAGGCGGCGGCGGGTGTCGTTCCAGAGCTCGACATAGCCCCCCAGGTCGGCATGAACCTCGCCGGGGCGGTAGGGAACCGGCAGCCCACCGCCGGCGCTGATCGTCGTCAGGGAGCGGCCGATCTCGCGGGCCACCTTCTCGAGCGTGCCGGCGACCTCGGCCAAATGGGCGAGATCCGTGCCGCTCCCGATGTGCATGTGGAGGCCGGTGACGGCGATCCCCGCCCATTCCGCGCGGCGCATCACGTCGGCGATGTCGGCGTGCCAGATGCCGTGCTTCGAGCCTTCGCCGCCGGTGTTGGTCTTCTGACTGTGGCCGTGGCCGAAGCCGGGGTTCACCCGGAGCGTCACTTCGGCCCCCGGCACCCGCGCGGCGAGTTGTTCGAGCATGTCTGCCGAGCCGCAATTGACATGGATGCCCAACCGCGCGACCTCGTCGAGGGCATCGCGGTCGAAGATGTCGGCGGTGTAGACGATCGGGTGGACCGGCGGCAGGCCATCGGTGGATGACGAGCGGTCGGCGTGGGGCGAATAGCCGGCGGCCAGTGCCCGGTGGATCTCGCCGGTGCTCACCGCGTCGACGACCACCCCCTCGCGGCGGACGAGATCGAGGATGGCGAGATTCGAGCACGCCTTCTGCGCGAAGCGGACGGTGTCCCAGACGTGGTTTCCGCGCGGCTGCGTGAGATCGCGGCAGCGGCGGCGGATCGTCTCGGCGTCGTAGACGTAGAGCGGCGTGCCATGGGCGCGGGCGAGCTCGGCGACGCTCACGCCGGCGATGGTCTGGCGGAGGCCGCCCTGGGGAGAGGAAGCGGACGAGGCGTTGGGGGCAGACGTGATCACGGAACGGCCTGGGGAGTGGGGCTGTGGATGGAGAAAAACACGAGGAGGAAGAGCGTCTCGGTCGGCCGGGGGAGACGAACGAACACGCGGAGACAAGGGCGGGCTTCCCCCTTGCCTCCGCGTGTCGCAGTCGCGTTCGGCTGGGGAATCAGCGGGTGCCGGCCGGCGCACGCTCGGCGGGAACCTGCCGAAGTTGGCCGGGGCGACCGCCGGGGCCACCGATCCCCTGCTGCTGCTGTTGAGCCATCGTCGCCGCGGCCT
>CANGGT010000222.1 GCA_947453375.1 Planctomycetaceae bacterium | reverse complement strand
ATCTCCTCCCGTTCGGCCTTCCGCGGCGCCGCAGCGCCGAGCTTGTCGGGGAGCGCCCGGACGGCGATCTCCAGCTCCGACTTCTTCCCTTCCCGGAGCACGGTCACCCGGTGGGGCTTGTCGAAGTCGGACCGCTCGACGACCTCCTGGAGCGTCCGCGGGCCATCGACGGCCTGGCCGTCGAAGCTCGTGATCACGTCGAGTTCCTCGACCCCGGCCTCGGCCGCGGGCGAGCCGGCGACGACGTCGTTGACGAGCACCCCCTTGCGATCCTTGACGCCGAGCTTCGAGGCCATCTCACTCGAGAGGGCGCCGATCTGGACGCCGAGGTAACCGCGCTGGACGCGCCCCTTGGCGACGAGCTGCCCGCCGACCCACTTGGCGAGGTTGATCGGGATCGCGAAGCCGATGCCCTGGTAGCCACCGTTGTTGGAGGCGATCGCCGTGTTGATTCCCACCACCTCGCCGGCAAGGTTGACCAGCGGTCCGCCGGAGTTGCCCGGGTTGATGGCGGCATCGGTCTGAAGGAACTTGGCCCGCTGCACGCTGCCGAGCTCGCGCCCCTTGCCGCTGATGATCCCGGCGCTGACGGTCGTCTCCAGCTCGAAGGGATTGCCGATGGCGATCACCCAGTCGCCGATCTCCATCTTGTCGGAGTCGCCGAGCTTCGCCACCGGGAGGTTGTCGGCGTCGCCGAGCCGGACGACGGCCAGGTCGCTGGCCGGATCGGTCTTGATTTCGACCGCCTTGTATTCGCGTCCGTCGGAGAGCTCCACGGTGACCGTGTCGGCCCCTTCGACGACGTGGTTGTTGGTGAGGACGATCCCGGAGGCGTCGATGATCACCCCCGAGCCGACGCCGGAGCGGCCCGGCATCCGCCGGCCCCCTTCCTCGCCATCGGGGCCGTTGAACTCGAAGCCTTCCGGTGCCCCCTCCGGGAACATGTCTTCAAACGGGGTGCCCTTGAAGGGATTGCCGTTGCCGCGGCGGCCACCGCGCTCGTTGCGGGGGCCCTCCTTCGGCTTCGACTCGCTGCGGACGACGACGACGCTCGGCGTCGCCTTCTCCGCGGCATAACGGAAGGCGCGGGAAAGAGCGCCGGCGTGCTCGAGGGCGGCCGTCGGCGGCTCCTCGGCGCGGGCCGTGGCCGGAAGAGACGGCACGACCGACGGCAGGCCGAGGGCCAGGCCCGCAAGCGCGACGATCGCGGAGGTGGTGCGGGCCAGGCCCGACCGCGGCGAAGAGAACAGGGATCGCTTCATGGTGGAATCCTTCGGTGACAAGGGAAAAGGGAATGGACCAAGCCGAACGCCCACGGGCCGCTGCCGGTAGGAGCCGGCGGCGGCCGTGGTGACGGCTGTTGGTTTGGACGGTGTGCCCGGCGGGAGGGGCCCCCAGAGGCTTCTTTGTCAGAGGCTTCTGTTTTTGAGGCTCCTCCGCCGGTTGCCGGCCGCCGCGGCTGGGGTCCTCCGGACGGGGATCCGACCCACCATCCGTTTCGGGCCCCGCGCGGGTGTTCAGCGCGGACGCACCCGAGTTGTACGGCCGCCCCGGGGGGATGGTTCGGCGGGCGAAAAAGTTCCCCTGGGGCGATCGGGCCGCGGCGAAGTACAATTCTGGGGTGTGGGTCTCCGGTCCGTCGACCGGGGGCAGCCCCGCCGCGTCTTTTCCAGCCGCGGCGCGGCCGCCAACCGATGCCCCCACCGCGGTCGATGGATCGCGCCAATAGTTTCTCGGTGGGCGAGCGATGAAGCGGACGAAGCAGGACGAGGGGGAAGAGCGCGCCGTCGCTTCTCCCTCTTCGGGAGGGGTCCCCAGGAAGCGGTCAGCGCGGTCAGCGCGGCCGGCGGCGGCCAAGAAGCCCCAGAGCGATGTGGCGGCACCGGCACGGCTGGAGCGCCAGGGTGATTCGCCGGCCGATTCCCTGGCGGAGATTGCCTCGTCCCCCTCCACGGCAGCCGTGGCCGACGCGCCCCCTTCACGGGGAAACGAGCCGCGCGGAAGTGAGCCGCGGGGAAACGAGCCGGGGGCGATCGCGGCCCGGGGAGACAAGCCTGTCGATCTCGTCGCCTGCCAGGAGCGGATCGGCCACACCTTCCGCGACGAGTCGATCCTCCTTGCCGCCCTCACGCACGCTTCGGGCGCTGCCCATCGCCTCGCATCGAACGAGCGGCTCGAGTTCCTCGGCGACGCGATCCTCGGCTTCATCGTCTGCGACACCCTCTATCGGATCTTCCCGGAATCGCTCGAGGGGGATCTGACGCGTGTCAAGTCGGTCGTCGTGAGCCGGGAGACGTGTGGCCGGATCAGCGAGCAACTCGGCCTCACCGAATTTCTCATCGTCGGCAAGGGGCTGGCCGTGAACAGCGCCGTTCCCGTGTCGGTCCTTTCCGATCTCTTCGAGTCGGTCGTCGCGGCGATTTATCTCGACGGTGGGATCGAGCCGGCCCGGCTGTTCGTGAGCCGGTGGATGGATCCGGAGATCGCGCAGGTGTCGAGCGGGGCGCAGGGAGCGAATCACAAATCGCTCCTCCAGCAACTCTCGCAACGCGATTTCGGCGTCACGCCCACCTACGAGGTGATGGAGGAGAGCGGGCCGGATCATTCCAAGAGCTTCCATGTCTCCGCCTTCATTGGCGAGCGGCGCTACACTCCCGCCTGGGGGCGCAACAAGAAGGAGGCGGAGCAGCGGGCTGCCTCCAACGCGCTGGTGGAATTGCGCGCGGCAGGGGTCGGGATCGCCGACGCCGGCCGCCGGGGATAGCGGTTCGCCGGTTGCCACCGGTTGCTCACCACGGATAGCTCGGCGGCACCGAAAATCGCTTCTCTCCCACCGGGAGATACTGCCCGCCGGCTCGCGTCCAGAGGTTGCTCCCCGTGCCGTGCGTCACCGGGACGACGTTGTTTCCGTGCCATTCGAAGCGTTGGCCGCTCTCCAGGTCGTACACCCGCCCCTTCGTCGAATCTGGCATCAGCGACCACTGACCGTCCTCACCGAGCCGCAGCGACGGCTTGGCGCCGTTGATCGAGAGCCGCTTGGCGAGCTCCGGGGCCTGTTTCTCGAAGGCCTTCGTCCGCTCTTCGGACGATGCCGGCATGTCGAAGAGGGCTGCCGGCTGCGACGACCCGGGGCCGAAGGCGAAGCGGAGCGTGCCATCGGCGGCGGCCTTGCTCCACACCCACTTCCCCACTCCCGGGCTGAAACGCTGATAGACGTGCTGGGATTTAAGATCTTTGCGGGCCACGGCCGTGTACTTCTTCGAGAGCGGATCGAACTTGTAGATCAGGCTCGTGTCGCTGCCGGGGGCGGCGACGGCGGCCGGCGCCGGCGTCGCCTGAGCGGGCTTGTCCGAAGCGGGCTTCGGAGCCTCTTCGGCGGCGTTCGCCATCGCTCCGGCGAGGATCGCCACGGGGAGGGCGACGAGGAGGAGGTGCGTGGCAAGCAGGGAGCGCATGGGGGGGTCCGCAGGGCAGGGGGAGGGATCGGAGCACTCCTCCACACTACTTCGCCTCCGCCCCGGCTCAACCGGCCCCGTTCGGAAAGAAGGCCCCCCGAGGGACAAGAGGTCGGGGCGGCCCGGAAAAACCACGGGCGGCACGCAGGATTGCTCCCACGTGCCGCCCGATGGAGGTGTGTGGGGCGGCCGGTCAGGGCATTGACAGCCACCCTGATGAAAAGTGTGGTGCGCCACCCCGCAAACTTTCAATTGGAGTTTTCGGCAAAAGTGACGAATCGGGCAGCCCCCTCGGACGAATCGGGCAGACGCGGGGACGAAACGGTCAGACGCGGGGACGAACGGGCAGAGCGTGCCCGGCGGAAGGGGAGCGGAGGACGGTCTGTGCGGCGCGGGAGCCGGTCAGGAATCGAGCAGCTCGCGCAGCCGGGCGGCGGCATAGCGGCCGATCGTCAGCGGCTCATGGCGATCCTTGAAGAACAAAAACGTCTCTTCCCGGGATTGCCAGCGCACGAGCGTGATTCGCTCGAGATGAACCACCTGCGAGCGGCCGAGCCGCACGAACCGCTCCGCCGGCAAGAGCGCCTCCCAGTGGGCAAGCGTCCGCCGGAAGACGATCGGCCGGCGATCGCCGGTCAGGCAGACGTGCGTGTAGTTGCCCATCGTCTCGATCCAGAGGATGTCACGGACGCGGATCGCCGCGTGCTGCCCGCTCGGGAGCACGATCACCCGATTCCCCTCGTCCGCTTCGTCCCCTTCGCTGCCGGCCGCCGTGGCTGGGCCAGGCTCCGCAGCACTCTCCGCCGTGAGGAGCCGGGCTACCGCCTTGTCGAGCCGGAACGGATCGACCGGCTTGAGGAGATAGTGGACGGCGCCATGGTCGAAGGCTTCGAGGGCGTAATTCGGATAGGCGGTGACGAAGCAGACCTGCACCGAGTCGGGGAGACTCTCGAGCAACTCGAGCCCCGAGCCCCCCGGCATCTCGACGTCGAGGAAGACGACGTCGGGGGGGGACCGCGCGATGAACGCCCGCGCGTCCTCGACGCTCTCCGCCGTCCCGATCACCCTGATCCTCGGGTAGTCGGCAAGAAGCTCGGTGAGGCGAAGCGACGCGGCAGGTTCGTCGTCGACCAAGAGTGCCGTGCGCATGGGGAGATCCGGCTTGAGGGGAAGCGGGAGGGAGAGGGCGAAGAGCTTCAGGACGATCGGAGGCCTGCCGGCTTGTCGGGTGTGGGGCGCGTGTCGGGGATGCGGATGAGAACCTTGACGGTGCCGTCGCCTCTGATGACATCGACGGTCGCCGCGTCGCCGATCAGCAGCCCGAGGCGTTTGCGGAGCGTCTGGATTCCGGAGCCAGGGGAGCGGTTGCGGTCGGGGCTGACCCACGCCCCGGTGTTGACGACCTGCACCTCGAGAAAACCATCGCCGACCGCTGCCGCCACGTCCACCCGCAGCGGCCGGGGGCTCGTCTGCCCACCGTAGTGGAAGGCATTCTCGAGCAGGGGCTGGAGCATCATCGGCGGCACCGGCACGCTCCGCGCGTCGGGCTCGCAGTCGATGCGGCAGATCAGCCCGGCACCGAATCGGCTCTGCTGCACGCCGAGATAATGCTCGAGGGCATCGAGTTCGCGGGAAAGGGGCTCGAGCGGCTGCGACTCCCGCAGGGAGAAGCGCAGGTAGTCGGCGAGATCCTGCGTCACCCGGGCCACCGCATCGGGATCGTGGCGAGCCGCGACGATGCAATTGAGCGCATTGAAGAGGAAGTGGGGATTCATCTGCGCTTCGAGGTGGCGCAGTTCGTTCTCGCGCGCGGCCGCCTCGGCGAGGGCAGCGCGGGACGTGTTTTCCGCCGCCTCCAACTCGGCCCGGGTTTGGTTGTCGTTCGCTTCGAGGCCGAAGTAGAGGCCGCACCACAGCCAGGTGACGATCATCCGCGTCAGAAGCGGTGAGGCCGGCGAGAGGGGCATGATGAAGGAAATCGCCAAGGCCAACAGGCCCGCGATCCCCACGCCGACCACGAGCCGGATCTGCCAAGAGCGATTGGCAAGCCATGGCCGGCTGACGATGAGGTGGAGCATGCAGCCAAACATCCAGCCGAAGCAGCCCCGCCACACCGCCCACCCGAGCAGATTCTCGCGGTCGACCTGCGCGAACACCGCGAACTCGTACCGGGCCAGCATCATGAAGCCCCAGTAGAGCGTGTTGAAGGCGAGAAACGCCGACGTCACGCGCGATGGCACGAACCACTGCCGCCACGTCCGGCTGATCGCCCCGCGGTCGAACTCCGGCGAAGACGTTCGCCGGGGGCGGTCGAGATCGGGGCGCGGAGTGAGGCTTTGGGGGCTCATGGTGACGGGGAGCGTGCGCTCCCAGAGGGGGCTGTTCGACGAGGAGGCTGTGGACGCGGCCGGCGCGAGGCCGTCTCGCGGCTGATTTCGAGGATATCACGCGGCGGGGGAGCGGGGGCAACGCCCGGGTAGCGGCCCCGCCGCGCCTCGTCGGCCCGTTTTTTCATTGCGCCTATTGGTCCCTGATTGCGCCTATTCGTCCCAGGCCCTGCCCGTTCGTCCCTGATTTCGACCCGTTCGTCACATTTTTTTTGGGGTCTGGAGTCGTCGGTTAGAAGGGCCGGGCGGGGGCCAATGGACCGTGAGGTTCAGCTCTCCGCACCATCCCGTCTGAGGAAACCTGCTCGTGAATCAATCGACGCGTTCTCCAAACTCTGCCGCTGGCTTCGTTGCGGCAAGAGATCTCTTCAAACGAAAGCCACGCACCATGGCTTTTCGATCATGGGCGATTGCGGCCCTCGCGGCCTTCGCCCTCGCCGGGGCTTCCGCCCCGGCGTTCGCTGGGATCACCTACAACGTCACGAATTATGCCGACGGGCAGAATGGCTGGACGGTTAATGGAACCATTACGGCCTCGGGAGTCGGCACGTTTACGAGTGCAAGTGCGATCACGGCGTGGGACTTCACGGTGTCGAAGCCCAGCACTGGATCGTATCAATTCACGAACGCACTGGCAGGTCACGACGGGATTAATCTTGTTGGCACCCTAACGGCCACGACGGGAAAACTCGACTTAAACAACTTTGATGGACTTCAGTTCCATAGCATAGATTATGGCAGCTTTTTAGCCTGGCTTGGCGGGGGGGGGGGCAATTTGCTCT
>CANGGT010000221.1 GCA_947453375.1 Planctomycetaceae bacterium | reverse complement strand
GACGCCCATGCCGTGGGTGAACCGGCCACCGGCGACCTCCCGCGAGATCCGGTGGAACACCCAGGGCTTCGTCGGATCCTTCTTGCCGATCGGTGCGTACCCGAAGAACCCACCGACCGAGCAGACGATCTCCGGCGTGCCGTCGCCATCGATGTCGGCGAAGGTCGGCGACTCGTTGTCGACTTGCGCAAGGACGCGGTGGCGCGGCCACGGCCCCTCCCGCCCCTGCGGATTCTCGAACCACGACGCATCCTGACCGGGGAAGCCGTAGACGAGGACGTCGTCCCAGCCGTCGCCGTTGAAGTCGTGCCCCCAGCAGAAGAAGTTGTCGGAGTAACCGCGCGGGTCGAACGGCTTCGGTGCGTAGATCTCGTGACGCTCGGCGAAGGATGGGCCGGCAAACCACCACGGCCCGGCGGCGACGTCGGGAACGCCGTCCTTGTTGAAGTCTCCCACCCCGGCCCCCTCGGCGACGAACCGGCCGTCGAGCTTTTGGCCCGTATAGGTGACGAGCGGCAGCGACGCGACAGCGGCCTCGGTCGCCGACGCCGATCGGAGCAGGCCATCGTGCGTGCCTCGTCTGCAGGAGAGCATTGCGAGGAGGAGGATCGCGATCCCGGCGAGGCGGTGTGGCCCGATGGCGCGTGGCATGGCTGGTGAAACCCCGGAGACTGGGACTGGAATCGGTCGCTCGCCGGACGGGGCCGACGGGCTCGGCAAATCACCCCGCAGCGTATCCCCTACCGGGGGCTGCGGGCAACGGAAGCTCGCCTCGGGGCGTCAC
Source organism: Planctomycetaceae bacterium (assembly GCA_947453375.1). Classification (GTDB taxonomy): domain Bacteria; phylum Planctomycetota; class Planctomycetia; order Pirellulales; family UBA1268; genus QWOP01. The sequence goes on along the minus strand of CANGGT010000221.1, from coordinate 5,864 downwards.
CATAGCCCCAGCAGACGCAGCCCCGCGGTCGCTGTGAAGAGGAGGATGAACGTGTCGAAGAGCCGCTGTGGGATCCGTTTCACGATCCACTTCCCGGCGAGCAGACCGACGAGCACCATCGGCGCGAGGAGGAGATTGAGGCGAAGCGTGTCGGGGGTGATCAATCCCAAATGCCAACTGAAGGGAAGCTTGAGGATGTTGAGGGCGAGGAACAGCCAGGCGGCCGTGGCGATGAGCATGTCCTTCGGAAGCGCGACGGCGAGGAGATAGAGCGCGACCACCGGCCCGGCAGCATTGGCGAGCATCGTCGTCACGCCCGCGAAGCCCCCCAACAGCCAGGCGAACCACGTCGCGTGCGGAAAGTGTCCGAACCAGGCCGGCCGCCAGAGACGCGCCACCTGGAGTGCGGTGAGGCCGAGGATGATCCCCCCCACCACCGGCTTGAGCGCGCGTTCATCGAGGCGGTCGAGGAGGAGCCAGCCGAGAAAGATTCCGGCGATCGACGGCGGTAGCAGCCGGGCCACCATCCGCCACTGCACTCCCTTCCCGACGAAGATCACGGCGAGGATGTCGCCGAGGACGAGGAGGGGAAGGAGGATGCCGGTCGAGGCTCTGGCCCCGAACACCGCGGCGAAAATCACGATGTGAACCATCCCCAGGCCGGCCAGGCCGCTTTTCGACATCCCAACTCCCCCGGCCGCGAAGGCCAGGAGCGCGAGCGTGGCGGCGGAGAGTTCGGGGAGGGGGCTGGCGTCGGGCACGGAAGGGGAGCCGGGAAAGAACAGGGGAGCCGGGAAAGAACAGGGGAGCCGGGAAAGAACGGGGGAGCCGGTGGCGGATGACGATACCACGCCCCTCCCTGTCCCGGAGATCGTTCCGTCCTCACTGGATTTTGACCTGTTCCGAACTATCGTCGAACAATCCTCGTACATGATCCCCGAAGGGACCGGCTTGCCCGGGTTTCCCATGGACCGGCCCGCTCATCACCACGCCACTCGAAGTGGAGAGGTTGCGATGGATCGCGAGACGCTCGAGACCCTCTGTCATACGTTTGCTGCCCGGCAGTCCGCCCGCCCGCCCAGCCCCGCCGGCGCCGATCCCGTGCCCGAAATCCTCCGCAGCTTTCGGCTTGCCGAGATCTCGGCGGCAGAGATGGAGTCGCTCCTCGGCCTGGTCACCGATGACGAAGCCGTCGAGGTTTCTGCCCCGGATGCCGGCCTCCTCCTTGCTCGATTCGACGGTGGCCTCGACGAACCGCCGGCGCTCGTCGATGATTTCCCTGACTTCGACGAGATCATTGCCGCTGGGGTCGTCGATGACGATGACGACGACGATGAGGCTTCGGCCCCCCGGGGCGAAGGCGTCGTCGAGATCCGGGTGTCGTCCGCCCGGCCGGGCGTCGACGTGAACCGCTCGAGCAGGCCTGGCGGGTGATGTGGCGATCGGAGGAGGCGTGAGCGACCAGCCGACCAAACTTCTCGAACGGTCGGGGGTGGTGGCGCTCGCCAAGCCTTCGGGACTCGCCACGCAGGCTCCCCCGGGGTTCCCTTCGGTCGAGTCGTGGCTCCGTGGCCTGCTCCCGGCCGGCGCCTATCTCGGCGTCCCGCACCGTCTCGACCGGGCGGTGTCGGGCGTCCTCCTCATGGCAACGACGCCGCGGGCCGCCCGCCAGTTGTCGAGGCAGTTCGAGCGGCGCCAGGTGACGAAGACCTACGTCGCGATCGTGGCCGCTGCGGACGGGACGCAACTCGCGTCGGGAGCGGCCGTGGAATGGCGGGACCGGATCGCCAAACGCCCCGACCTCGCCGAAGCCTGCGTCGTCGGGCCCGAGGATCCGGCGGGGAAGGAGGCCGTCACGATCGCCCGGACGCTCGGCGAGGTGGCGCCTGGCCGGTGGCTTGTCGAACTTGCTCCCGTCACCGGACGGATGCACCAGTTGCGGGTGCAAGCCGCTGCCCGCGGGATGCCGGTCGTCGGGGACACGCTCTATGGTGGCCCGATGCTCTCTGTCGGCCCGACGCTCGAGACCGTCGGCCCGGCCGACAGTCGCCAGCAGCCGATCGCCCTCCACGCCCTCTCGATCCGCTTCTGCGATCCCGACGCGGCCGGTGAGATCTTTGTCACCGCCGCGCTTCCTCCCCATTGGCCTGCCGCCGCCGCCGCGCTCCTGCCGATGGTGTGATCGACCGTGGGGCTGGCCCCCGGCTTCATCGCCGGGGCAGGCTTCCAAGGTGATTGAGCCACTGCTCGATCCACGGGGGCGACCAGGGGTTCCAGGTGGGGTAGGCCACCGACACCACGGACAGTCCGAGGAGGACCAGGGCCAGCAGTCGACCGGCCCGATGGCGCGACAGGGCGTCGGCCGCCGGCACGGTCGCCACCGCCCACAGGGGGGCGAGCCAGAACACCCAGCGGAATCCACTCGAGACGCCGCCGTAGTTGCGGTCGACCTGGGGGCGGGTGAGGTAGAAGAGGATCACGACGAGAGAGACCACGAGGATCGTCAGGGCGAGGTGAGCCTGACCCGGAGGGGCCTGCCGGCGCCGCGCCGCGATCATGATCGCGAGCCCCCAGGGGACGAGGAGCCAGGCGGGGGTGAGGGAGAAGATCCCGTGGTGCCCGACGAGCGCGTGCCAGGCGTAGGCGAGCGCCGAAGGCTCCCCCCGGTCGACTCCCTTCGGGTCGCGCCAATAGCTCGTCAGCTGCTTTCCGTTGGAGAGGGCGAGGGAATAGTCGTACCAGTTGTCCGGGTTGGCTGAGGATGTTCCCGCCGCCGGGGGCACGACGTCGGCCGGTGCGATGACCGCGGAGGGGGCGACCTTGCGATGGGCGTAGGGAGGAGCGACCGAGCCGTGGGCCAACCAGTTCGTCCCCAGGGCCACTCCAGCGACGAGGATCGCTGCCGGCGCGGCCGCGGTGAGCGTCCGCCGCGGATCGACGACGAGGAGTATGCCGAGGAGGGCGGCGCACCAGGCGAGGGCGGGGAGTTCGAAGGCGGCGGTGAGAGCGGCAAGCCCACCGGCGGCGGCGAAGGCGCCGGCGGTGCCGCCGTGGCCGATGATTCGCAGCAGCCACCAGCCGCTCCAGGCCGCTGCCGCCGCCGCCGGGAGGTGATTGGTGAGCGACACGGCGAACGTCGAAAGGAGCGTGCCGAAGCAGATCAACGCCATGCCCCACGAGCGTCCCCAGTCGGTGCCGCCGACCTCCTCGATCATCCGGAAGCTCGCCATGAGAAGGAGGGCGAACGGCACGAGGCAGCAGGGGACCAGGAGCATCCGGGCCATCTCGAAGGGATGGCTCCCGAGCGTCCAACCGGTCATTTCGTGGAGGATCCAGTAGGGGGCGGCGCAGAGGATCGACAGGAGCGGCGGCTTGCTCGAATAGAGGCGGATCCGGCCGGAAGCATCGGCGTGCGCCACCGCGTCGATGGTGTCCCAGCCCGGCTCGACGACGAACTCGTCGATGGCGAACGTGCCCCTTTCCACGAGCGCCCGGACGGCGAGCCAGCGGCTCCGGTCATTGGCCGAGAGGAAGGGACGCTGGAGACGCCGCCCCCGCTCAATCGAGTCGGCGATTGCTTCGGCATCGACCGCCGGGCCTCCGGCCGCCGCGGCGTCGCGGGCCTTGGCCACCGCCTCCGCCACGAGACGCTTCTCGAGCGCGATCTTGTCGACGCTCGTCACGGCCCCGATCCGGCCGAGGAGGCCGCCGAGCGCCACGGCGGCGAGGATCATCGACACCTGCCGCCGTCGACGTGCCTGGGCGGCTGGCAGGATCGCACCGGCCACCGCGAGCCTGCGTCGCCGGATGTCGCCGGCGATCCGGGCGAGGTCGATGAGGCCTGTGAAGAACCGGGCGAATCCGTACTTCGATCGCCCCAGCGTCCGCGGCCGGTGGTGCACCGCCTTCTCGACGACCCGGTGGCCCTCTGCGGCGGCGAGCACGGTGATGAAGCGGTGCATGTCGTCGCCGAGCTGCAGCGACCGGGCGGCCGGGGCGCGGAACACCTTCAAGCCACAGTTGTGATCGTGGAGCCACAGTCCACTGACCCAGCCGACGAGGAGGTTGAAGATCCGCGAGGGGAGCGTCTTGTGCCAGGGATCGAGGCGAGGCGTCTTCCAGCCGTTGACCACGTCGGCACCGGCCCGGCCGGTGGCAGGATCGGCCAAGAGGGCGAGCATGGCGGGGATCTCCGCCGGATCGTCCTGACCGTCACCGTCGAGCATCACGATCCGCGGCGCCCGGCAGCGGGCGAAGCCATCCATGAGGGCCGCCGACTTCCCGGCGCCCTGGCCCCGCCGCACGCCTTCGACGCGGGGATCGGCCGACGCGGCGGCGCCGATCTCCGCCCAGGTCGAGTCGCTCGAGCCGTCGTCAATGACGAACAGCTCCCAGGCGAGTCCGGCGGCGTCGAGGACGGTGCGGATCTCGGCAATGAGCGGGCCGATGTTCCCCGCCTCGTTCCGCACGGGGACGACGAGTGAGACGTCCGGCGGCGTGGCGGCGACGTTCATGCTTTCGGACCAGACGGTGGCCACCCTCCGAGGGGGCAGGGAGGGAGTGACTGGACGCATGGGGCGCCCTGGCGACAGCGGCCGGAGGGGCCGGGCAAGCCGCCGAGAGGGGGCAAGAATACCCCGCGCTGGCCCGATCCGCCATGCCGGAACGCCGCCGACCGCCATCGGGAGCCCATGGATCCCTTTTTCGGCGGAGCGTTACAATCCCCCGTTCGCGCCCGCTATTCGCAACGGAACCGTGGCCCCCCGCCGCGGCTTGGAATGCTCCTCGACAGCCTGATCCCTTCAGACACCCCGCCGAAACGGGTGGCGCGGATCGTCTCGTTCGTTGTCATCCTCGCGCTCGTCGCCGTCTTCGGCCTCCTTTCCCTGAGGGTGATGTCGAGCTTCATGCTGCCGTTGCTCCTGGCGGCGATGCTCGTCGTGATCTTCGGCCCGCTCCATCGCTGGCTCCGCGACCGGATCATCGGTCCGGACAAGGGGCCGGAATGGATTCCCGCGCTCCTCACGACGCTCTTCGTGCTCCTCATCGTCCTCGTGCCGCTGTTTCTCCTCTTCGCCCGTGCCGGGGGGGATGCCGTGCGGATGCTCAGGGCGGAGAACGGATTGAATCTCGACCCGGCCGTGCTCAGCGAGCTCGTCGAACGGGTCAACGACACCACCGGGATGCACCTCACCGCCGATTCGGTCAACGGCGAACTGCGGCGGATCGCCGAGGACTGGATCGGGCCGGTCGCGGCGCGGACCCCGGTCGTGATCGCCAAGGGGATCATCGGCTTGGTGGTGATGACGGTGGCGCTGTTCTATTTCCTCGCCGACGGCCGGCGGATGCTGGCCGCGGTCACGCGTCTGATCCCGCTCGATCCCCGCTACCAGTGGCAGCTCCTCCAGGAGTTCGAGGAGGTGAGCCGCGCGGTCGTCAGTTCGACCCTTCTCGCGGCGATCGTCCAGGCCATGCTCGCAGGCTTCGGCTTCTGGGTGGCCGGCCTCGGGAACGTCTTCCTTCTCACGCTGCTGACCTTCTTCGGGGCTCTGGTGCCCTTTGTCGGCGCCGCCGCGGTGTGGGGCTCCGCCAGCCTCTACCTCCTGTTCTTCGTCAAGAACACCTTCGCGGCCGCCGGCCTGGCCGTGTGGGGGTTGGGGGTGGTCTCCACGATCGACAACATCATCAAGCCGATCGTCCTCCATGGGCAGTCGAAGCTCCATCCGCTCCTCGCCCTCCTCAGCGTCCTCGGTGGCGTCGGAGCCCTCGGTCCGATCGGGATTTTCGTCGGGCCGATCGCCGTGGCCTTCCTTCAGGCTGCCCTGACGATGCTCCAGACCGAGCTCGACAGCCTCGACGTCGGG
>CANGGT010000220.1 GCA_947453375.1 Planctomycetaceae bacterium | reverse complement strand
CCGGCAATGGGCCCGCGAGTTTGCCGCGGCGGCCCCCGTTGTCGGTACGGCCGTGAAGCTCTCTGCCGATACGCTCGCCTCCCTCGAGTCGACGGCGACGGCTGCCGGGATCGATCCGGCCCTGCTCGTCGCGGCGATGGCTTCTCCCACGACGGCCCTCGGTGGGCTCGATGTCGTCCTGGGTGTTGCCGGTGACCGCGCCCGGGGGATCGCTGTCGGTTTCGGCCGGCATGCGGCGCCGTCGTGCGAACCGTTCTCCGCCGAAGGCGTGTCGGGATATCTCGTCGGCATCGAGGGCCTTCCCGGCGGGCTCGTTGGCTGGAACGACGCCGGCCTCGTGGTGGTTGCTGGCCACGGCCCCGCCGCGGTCGGGGGCCTGCCACTCACCTCGGTTGTCGAGCGCTTGGCCTGTTGCCGGACGCTTTCCGACGCCGGGCGCCTGGCGGCCATGCTCGCCCCAATCGGCGGCAGCGTGATCGTCGCGGTCGATGGCACGATTGGCCTGATCGATGGCCACGGTCGGATGGTTGACGGAGGCACTGAAGCCTGCGACTGCGGGGCGTTTGCGGCCCTGGTGAAGGTGGCGGGGGATGCGACCGGGCATATCGATCTGGAACACCTCCTCGGGGCGACGGCCGGTGCCGGAGTTCGCGATGGGCTCTCCGCAACGGCCACCTGGCTCGCGGCTGGCGCCGTCGAGGGCGCCACGGTGTCGTTCGCCGGCGGTCCGCGCGGAAGTTGGCTGCCGTCGTCGGCTGCGGCGATGCTCGCCGCAGCTTGGCGGAGCGCGGCGGCCGTGCAGGGTTCTTCGGCACAGTCTCCCAACTCGGCTGAGGTGACGGGGCGCTTCGGGCTGGCCCTTGCCGATCTCCCTCCGCCCGAGGTCGCAAGGAACCTTACCGGGGAGCGGATCGTCGTTCTCGTCGGCACCGACCCCGCCGGTCGAACGCTCGGCGCGGAACTCGTTTCGGCGCTCGGCGCGCGACGGTGCGAGGCCATCGAACTGCCGTTGACGACGTCGGCGGATGTCGTCGCCGGAATCGCTGCGGCCGAGGCGCAGGGGCCGGTGCGTCATCTCGTCGTTGCCGCCCCCTGGTCCGCCGGGGAAGACTGGGTCACGGCGCGCGAATCGGCTGTGAACGCCGGTTACTTTGCCTGCCAACGCTTCCTTGCCGCTCGAGCCCGGACCGGGGACTTGAGTCGATCGACGCTCACGGCTGTCACCGGTCTTGGCGGCGATTTCGGCGTCAGTGGATCGATCGGGAGCGCCGTCGGCGGGGCCTACGCCGGGCTCTGCAAGAACCTCGCCCGGGAATATCCGGAAGTTCAGATTCGCGTCGCCGACTTCGCCACGACCGCCACGGCCGCGGAAGTCGCGGCGCGCACGATCGCCGAGATCGAGAGCCCCGGGCCGGTCGAGGTCGGCTGGCGGGGCGCAAGCCGCAGGACGGTTACTGCGGTGGCCGGCGTGCCACGGGCGGCGGCCCGGCTTGCCGGACTTGCGAAGGGGAGCGTGTGGCTCGTGACGGGTGGTGCCCGTGGTGTGACCGCGGCGTGTGCGCGAGCCCTCGGTGCGAAGCACGGGCTCGAACTGGTCCTCGTCGGATCGACCCGGCCGCTGCCGGTCGACCAGGCTTGGCTCGCCCTCGACGAGGCGGGGCTCAAGGCCCTCAAGAGCACCGTGATGCTCGATGCCAAGGCACGAGGCGCGGATCCCCGCCGGGCGTGGCGCGAGGTCGAGAAGTCGATCGAGATCGCCTCCGGGCTGGCCAAGTTCCGGGCTGCCGGGGTGACCGCCAGGTACGAGGCCTGCGACCTCGCTGACGGGGCGGCCGTCCGGCAGCTCGTTGGGCGGATCGAGCGTGAGGTCGGCCCGATCCGCGGGGTCGTTCATGGCGCCGGCTGGGAGTCGGCCTGCAAGTTCGAGAAGAAGACTTCCGAAGGGCTGGAGGCGACGCTCGGGCCGAAGTGCATCGGCCTGGAACATGTCGTCGCCGCCATCGATCCTCGCCATCTCGAAAGCGTCGTCGCCTTCGGGTCGACCAGCGGTCGGCTCGGTGGCCTTGGCCAGGCCGACTATTCGCTGGCCAACGACATGCTTGCGAAGATCGTCGGGCGCCTCCGCAGCGGTCGTCGGTCGCTCCGCGCCACCGTCTTCCATTGGCACGCCTGGGACGAGGTGGGGATGGCGAGCCGGCCGGAGAGCCGGTTTGTCCTCGAGCAGTTCGGGATGAGGTTCATGCCTCTGGCCGAAGGGGTGGGAAGGTTCATGACCGAGATCGAGGCCGGTCTGCCCGAGGCCGAGGTACTCGTTACCGAGCCGGTCTTCTGCCTCGACACTCTCTCCGCGACGGTCAGTCACGCGCACGCGGCTGCCCCGTCTCCGTCGGGCAGCCGAGGCAGCCTCGTGGCGGCGGTCGAGCGGACCGGGGGGACGACAAATGTCCGCATGGTCCTCGACCCGATCGCTGATCGCTTCCTCACCGAGCATCGTCAGTACAAGCGGCCGCTGCTGCCGGCGGTGATGGGGGCCGAATTGTTGGCTCAAGCGACGATCGCGGCCGGGGCCTGCCAGCAGGTCGGTGAGATCCGCGACTTCGTCGTCGAGCGTCCGCTCGGATTCCCGACCGACCAGCCCCGCGAGGTGCGGGTGGAGATCGAGCCTGGGGCCGATGGAACGGTGACCGCTCGGGGGTGGGCGACGGTTCGCGGCGCCGACGGTCGCGACGGCGATCTGCCCCGCGTCCACGTCGGCGCCACGGTCTGCACCGGGGCCCCCGAGCCGATCACGGCACGGCTCGACGACATGCTCTTCCCCTGGAATCCGATGGTCTACCAGGATGACGGGCCGATGTGGCATGGGCCGTCGTTCCGCACCCTGTCGGGGCTGTTCCTCGATCGCAGTGGCGGATGGGGGCGGCTCACCGCTCCCGATGCCGACGTCGTGGCCGAGCCCCGGGGCGCGGCCGGATGGACGGTTCCGGCGGCGATGCTCGATGGAGCGATCGTCGGCTGTGCGGTCTATTCCTTCGTGCTCTGCGGCAAGCGGGTCGAGGTGCCGGTGCGCTTCGAGCGGCTCCGCGTCGTCGGCGGCGCGGCTACCGGGGAGAAGTGCACGGTCCGTCTCCACTTCCGCTCGCAGGATGCCCAAAAAACGGTCTATGACTTCGTGATCTTCGGGGCCGACGGTCGTCCACTCGTGGCGGTCGATGGTCTCCATCTGGCCGTCCTCTCCCCGGAGCGGAGAGGACCCGCATGACGGCAGCAGCGGTGGCCCCCACCGATCGCGTCGAGCGGAATCTCCTCGTCGGCGAATGGGCCGTCGATCTCGGGACGGCCGTGCCTGCTCCGGGAGAGTCGCTCTCGGCGGCGGCTCGGCGTCTGGCTGAACGCATCGTCGCAGACCGCATCGGCCTCCCGGCCATGGAGGTGCGCGTCGCCTCGCTCCTTCCCTCGGGTCGGCCGATCGTGTTGGCCAGTTCCGGCGTCATGCGGATGTCGGTGTCGATCGCCCACGAACGTGGGCTCGTCGGTGCCGCGATCTGCGCGGGAGCGGGCGTCGGGATCGACATTGTCGACACGACCGCTGTCCGCGCCGGTCTCGACCACTGGCTCGTCGATGCCGAGCGTGTTGCGGCGTCACCGGGAATGGTGTGGGCGGCGAAGGAAGCAGCGTTCAAGGCAGCCGGGCTCGACGCGGCTTTCCGCCCACTCCGGGTGTCGATCGAGCCGTCGGGCGATGGCATGTTCTCCTGGACGCTCCGCGACGAATGGCGCACGGCCACCGGAGCGGGCCGGTTCCGCGAAGCAGGGCGCTACCTGCTGGCGGTAGCCTGCACCCACATGGCCCGTCGACCGTCGCCGGGGCGGTCGGAGGGGGCGGAGGCCGTGGCATGTTCGTGAGCGACACCCACCTCCCGCAGCTTCTTCCGCCTGCTGCCTACACCGATGCGGCGTGGTACCAGCGCGAACTCGAGACGGTTCTCAGGCCGGCGTGGTGGGCTGTGGCGCTCGAGCAGGAACTCCCCGCCGAAGGGAGCTTCGTCAGTTTCGATCATGTCGAGGGGCCAGTGCTCCTCCGTCGCTCGGGCGGCCGGATCCACGCCTACCGCAATGTCTGTCCTCACCGGCTGGCGAAGCTCACTGCGAAGTCGTGCGGCACCTGCCCGGTGCTCCGCTGCGAGTATCACGGGTGGGAGTTCGACGATGGGGGAGCCACGCGGCGAATCCCCGATGCGCCCAGCTTCCGCCCGCTCGAGAAGGGGCGGCTCGGTCTCGACCTCATCCGCGTCGAGCAGGTCGGTCCGGTCGTGTTCATCTCATTCGATCCGGCAGCACCACCGGTGCGGGAGTGGCTCGGGGGGGACGCCGAGCCGTTCGAGACGCACTTCCGCGGCGCCGGGTGGTGCTTCTGGAAGACCGAAATCGATCTCCCCGTCAATTGGAAGCTCGTTATCGAGAACAATCTCGAGAGCTATCACGTCGGAGCCGTTCATGCGACGACGCTGGGGAATTTTCCCCCCGAGGAGGCCTGCGGCCATCACCTCGACGAGCATGGCTCCAGATTCGACGCTCCGGGGGATGGATCGTTCCTCAAGCCGATCAAGCGCCACCTCGCCTGGCGCCTCGGCCGACCGATGCCCGAGGGCTACTCGCATTCGGTCGTCCATCCGACCCTGATGTGGATTGCGGTCGACGTCCACGCCGGCTTTCAGTCGATCGTGCCCACCGGGCCGACCTCCTGTCGGATCGTCCACCGCAGCGCGGGCTGGCAGTCCATGGGACGGAAGCCACTGGTCGACTGGGCGATCCGGCAGGTTCTCCGCACCGATCTCCGCGTCTGGAAGCGGATCATCAGAGAAGATTTCGTCATGCTCCCGCAGGTGCAGGCCGGCATGGAATCGCCCCGGCACCCCGGCCCGGGGTTGGTGTCGCGCCGCGAGGAAAGAATCACGCACTTCCAGCGGTGGCTGCTCGACCGCCTCGGCGCGACCGATGGCGCCGCGGATCACGTCGCGGACGTGGTCCCGGTCCGCCGCCCCGTCGCGCCGAAGGGAGGTGTCGCATGATCCGTAGCACGCTCGGTCCTGTGACGCCGCCGACGACGAAGGGGCTCCGCCGCATGGTGCTTCCCGACGGCCGGGCCGTCGAGACTCTCTGCCCCGAGAACACCCGGATCGCCTACGACGAGATCTTCGACGAGCGGATCTACGAGATGTTCGGGATCGAACTAGCCGACGGGGCGACGGTGTTCGACGTCGGCGCGAACATCGGCCTGGCTGTGCTGTGGGTCGGCGATCGCATCGGCAGCGGTACCGTTCATGCCTTCGAGCCGATCCCGGCGACGTTCGCGGCGCTCGAGCGGAACGTCGGCCGTCATCCGCATCTCGATGTTCACCTCCATCACGCGGGCGTGGCGGATCGCGATGGCGCGGCCACATTCACGTTCTACCCGCGGACGAGTACGAGTTCGTCGATGTATCCCGACGATTCCCCGGAGGCCCACGCGGAGTCGACCCGCTTCATCCTCGCCGACATGCGGCGCCGGCTCGGGAGCGGATTTGCGCTCCTTCCCGGGTGGGTAGCTCGGTCATGCGCCGAGGCGGTCCGCCGCTTCTACCAGCGCTCGCAAGCGGTCACCTGCCGGCTCGTGCGGCTCTCCGACGTGATCCACGACGAGGGCGTCGAACGCATCGACCTCCTCAAACTTGACGTCGAGGGGGCCGAGTTCGACGCCCTCGAGGGAATCGATGACGCCGACTGGCTCCGGATCAGGCAAGTGATCGTCGAGGTTCACGAAGGGAAGGAAGCCTGCGCTCGAATGGAGCGCCTTCTTGCCGATCGGGGTTTTGCCACCACGGCGTGGCAGCAGGCCCCCGACGTCTTCGCCCGGCACTGGCTCGTCTATGCCCGTCGCCCGGCCGACCGCTCAACCGCATCCACCGTTTCATCCTGAGGAGTGACAGTCATGATCGATTTGAATGGAAAGGTGGCGCTGGTCACCGGGAGCAGTCGGGGCATCGGGCGGGCGTGCGCCCTCCGCCTCGCCGAGGCGGGGGCCGACGTCGTCGTCAACTACGTCACGAGCGGTCGCGAGGCCGATGCCGTGGCCGCCGAGATCGCCGCGATGGGCCGGCGTGTGGCCTGCATCCGCGCCGACGTCGGCGAGGAAGAGGATGTCGAGGACATGGTGGGTTTCGTGCGGGAGCAGTTCGGAGCCCTCGACATCGTCGTCCACAATGCGGCGACTGGGGGATTCCGTCCCCTCGCTGCCACCTCGCAGCGTCACTTCGACGCCGCGATGCACACGAATGTCCTCTCGCTGGTCCATTTGTTGAAGGCTTCGGCGCCGCTCCTGGAAGCGGGCAACGGCCGCGGGAAGGTGGTCGTGCTCTCGAGCCATGGCACGCACATGGCACTGCCGATGTACGGCCTCATCGGCGGATCGAAGGCAGCGCTCACGGCGCTGGCGCGCCACTGGGCCCTCGAACTCGGCGACCGCGGCGTGAACGTCAACGTCGTCGAGGCGGGGCTCGTCGACACTGATTCGACGCGGCGTCTTCCCGGCGCCGATCTGATGTTCGCCGGCCGGACGAGCAAGACGATGGTGGGGGAGCGACAACTTGAGGCGACGGACGTGGCCGACGCCGTCCTCTTCCTCTCGAGCCCGCTCTCCGATCT
>CANGGT010000219.1 GCA_947453375.1 Planctomycetaceae bacterium | reverse complement strand
CGACTTCGCCGGAGGGACGTTTGACACCCTCTTGGCCGGTTATCTCCTCGATGCGGGCCAGCGCAACCACTCCCTCGGGGCCCAGGCCGATCTCGACTCGATCGGCTCGAGCGACGATCTCGACACCGTCGAGAAGGACGTTCGCCAGAACCGCCTCGAGACCCCTGCCAACGCCGCGGACGCCGTGGCCGCCTGCCGGGCCACGACCGACCTCGTGCCCCTCCTCGCAGCGCGGCTCGAAGAGCAGGGGCTCGGGACGCTGTTCAGGGATGTCGAGATCCCCCTCGCATCGATCCTCGCGGCGATGGAACACCACGGGATGCGGATCAATGCGTCGCTGCTCGAGCGGCTCTCCGCACGCTACACCGAGCGACTTGCGGAACTCGAGGCGGAGATCCACGCGCTTGCCGGGCGTTCCTTCGCGATCGCCTCGCCGATCCAGGTCCGCGCCGTGCTGTTCGACGAGCTCGGCCTGCCGGTCGTGAAGCGGACGAAGACCGGGCCGAGCACCGATGCCGAGGTGCTCGAGGAGCTCGCCCCGCGTCATCCCCTTCCGCGGCTGCTCCTCGAGCACCGCAAGTTCGCCAAGCTCAAGAGCACCTACGTCGATGCCCTGCCGCTGCTGGTCGAACCGACGACGGGCTGCATCCACACGACCTTCAACCAGACGGTCGCCGCCACCGGCCGACTTTCCTCGAGCGACCCGAATCTCCAGAACATCCCGGTCCGCACCGAGGAGGGGCAGCAGATCCGCGCCGCCTTCGTCCCTCGCGTGGCGGAGAACCGTTTTGTCGCGGCAGACTACTCGCAGATCGAACTGCGGATCCTCGCCCACCTCTCGGGCGATGCGGCGATGCGCAGGGCGTTCGCCTCGGGCGAGGACATCCACCTGAGCACCGCCGCGGCGGTGTTCGGCGTGGCGGCACGCGACGTGACCAGCGAGATGCGCCGGACGGCCAAGGCGGTCAATTTCGGGATCCTCTATGGCCAGAGTGCCTTCGGCCTCGCCAAGGCCCTCGGCATCCCGCAGGCCGACGCCGCCACCTTCATCGCCGCCTACTTCCACACCTTCTCCGGTGCCGAGGCCTTCATCGACGACTGCCTCGATCAGTGCCGCCGCGATGGGCATGTGTCGACGATGCTCGGCCGCCGGCGGGCGATCGAGAAGGTCCGCGACCGGGCCGGCCGCCGGACGGCCGCCGGCGTGTTCAGCCTCACGCTCCCGGAGCGGACGGCCGTAAACACGGTCGTTCAGGGATCAGCAGCCGACCTCATCAAACTGGCGATGCTCCGCGTCCGCCGCCGACTCGCCTCCGAGGGTCTCGCCGCCGCGATCGTGCTCCAGATCCACGACGAACTCCTCCTCGAGGTCCCGGCCGGCGAGATCGAAACGGTCCGCCGGCTCCTCGTCGAGGAGATGAAGGGGGCGATGACCCTCGAGGTTCCCCTCGAGGTCACGGTCCACGAGGGGGCGACCTGGGCGGAGTGCGAGAAGTGAACAGACTCCCTTGCCCGGTGCGGGGCAGGGGGGAACGAGGAGGAGAGGCAGCGTGATTCTCATCGGGATCATTGGCAGGATCGGCGCTGGCAAGTCGACGGTGGCCGGGCTCCTGGCAGAGCATGGCGCCCGCGTCATCGATGCCGACCGGATCGCCCACGAGGTTCTCCGCGATGCCGATGTCCGTCGGGCCCTCGTCGCGCGCTTCGGGCCGGGTGTGATCACGGGGGAGCTGTTGCCAGACACGGCAGACATCGATCGGAAGGCGCTCGCGGGGATGGTCTTCGGCCCCACCGCGGCTCACCGCGAGGCCCTTGCCGATCTCGAGGCGATCGTCCATCCGCGCGTCCACGAACGGATGGAGACGCTCCTTGCCGGAATCGCGGGGGAGGAACGCTCGGGCAGCGCTGAAGGGGTCGTGGTGCTCGATGTGCCGCTCCTCGTCCGCGGCGGCTGGCTCGACCGCTGCGATCGAGTCGTCGTCCTCGAGTGCCCCGACGACGTCCGCCATGCCAGGATTGCCACGCGATTCTCCGGGCCCCAGATCGAGGCCCGTGAGGCCTCCTGGAACGAGCAATCCTCCCCGGATTTGCCGGGAGGAAAAACGTCAACCGTGGATACCTCCGGGGATCCTGCGTATACTCGGCTCCAGATCGATCGACTCTGGCCCGAGCTCTCCCGGCGGTCATCTTCCTGACCACCTGGGCTTCCGGAGCGGTCGTTTTTCCGTTTTGTGGGGGGGGAATGGTTCCGGCTGCATCCCGTGCGGCTTTCCCTTCCATCCCTGCCGATCGCCCCCCGCCCGCCACTCCCGTCACCGTCCCTACGATCGCCCCGGCCCCATTGCGGTTCGTACGGATTCCCGCCCCTCCTCCTCGCCCCACCCTTCCGGTCGCGTCGGCTCCTGTCACGGTGCCGGCCCGCAGCCGTCCCGAGGTGCCCCATGCCCACAGATCCCTCCTTTCCTTCCGACGACGACCTCGACGACGAACCGATGTCGATCGCCGAGGAGATCGCGGCGGAGGTGAAACTCGAGGGGGAGGATGCAACCGACCGCTATGAGTCGCTGAAGAAAACCGACACCCACATCACCGCCCTGCAGAAGATGTCGATGCAGGAGCTGATCGAACTGGCGCGTCAGGAGCAGATCGGCGACATCACCGGTGCGAAGAAGCACGACCTCGTCTTCCGGATCCTCAAAGAGCGGGTGAAGCTCAACGGCCTGATGTTCGGCGAGGGGACCCTCGAGATCCTCCCCGACGGCTTTGGCTTCCTCCGCAGCCCCGACTACCACTACCTCTCCTGCCCGGACGACATTTACGTCAGCCCGAGCCAGATCCGTCGCTTTGGCCTCCGCAACGGCACGAGCGTCGCCGGTCAGATCCGCCCTCCGAAGGAGAGCGAGCGCTACTTCGCGCTGTTGCGCGTGGAGGCAATCAACGGGGAGGATCCCGCCAAGCTCTCGACGCGGGTCTTCTTCGACGATCTCACCCCCCTCCATCCCGACCGACGGATCGTCATGGAGACGACCCCGGAGGAGATCGCGATGCGCGTCGTCGATCTCGTCGTGCCGATCGGCTTCGGGCAGCGCGGCCTGATCGTCAGCCCGCCGCGGGCCGGCAAGACGATTCTCCTTCAGAAGATGGCCAAGTCGGTGTTGGCGAATTATCCCGACGCCTACGTCTTCATGCTCCTGATCGACGAGCGGCCGGAGGAAGTCACCGACATGGAGCGGCAGGTGAAGGGGCCGTCGTGCGAGGTGATCAGCTCCACCTTCGACGAGAACGCCGCGCGCCACATTCAGGTGGCCGAGATGGTGATCGAGAAGGCGAAGCGGCTCGTGGAATACGGCCGCGACGTCGTCATCTTCCTCGACTCGATCACGCGTCTGGCACGGGCCTGGAACGCCGAGGTGCCCAACTCCGGCAAGATCCTCTCCGGCGGCATTGATTCCGGCGCGCTCCAGCGACCGAAGCGCTTCTTCGGCAGCGCCCGCAAGGTCGAGGAGGGGGGATCGCTGACGATCATCGCCACGGCGCTGGTCGACACCGGCAGCAAGATGGACGAGGTGATCTTCGAGGAGTTCAAGGGGACGGGGAATCTCGAGATCGTCCTCGACCGTCGGCTCGTCGACAAACGGGTCTACCCGGCAATCGACATCAACCGCTCCGGCACGCGGCGCGAGGAGATGCTCATGGATGCCGAGACCTATCGGCGCACCTGCGTGCTCCGTCGCGTCCTCGGCGACATGAATCCCACCGACGCCATGGAACTCCTCCTCAACAGACTCACGAAGACGAAGACCAACGCCGAATTCCTCCAAGGACTCA
Source organism: Planctomycetaceae bacterium (assembly GCA_947453375.1). Classification (GTDB taxonomy): domain Bacteria; phylum Planctomycetota; class Planctomycetia; order Pirellulales; family UBA1268; genus QWOP01. The sequence continues at coordinate 2,863 of CANGGT010000219.1, read as the reverse complement.
AGTCGTGAAGCAACAGGAGCGGCAAGCCGTCCCGGCCGTGTTCGATCACGGCCGTCTGTTCGAGGGTGATCCGTCCCGCCTCCCTTCGGGGGTGCGCGTGGCTATCGTCGTCTCGCGATACAACGCGGCCGTCACCGAGCGGATGCTCGCCGGCGCGGCACGGACCCTCGCAGCGGCAGGGCTCGATCGCTATCGCCTCGACGTGGCCAGGGTTCCGGGGGCGTTCGAGCTGCCCGTCGTCGCCGATCGGCTCGCCGCCACGGGGGACTATGCGGCGGTGATCTGCCTCGGCGCGATCATCCGCGGCGAGACGACGCACGATCAGCACATCGCCGCGGCCGTCGCCCAGGGGATCGAGGCCATCGGGCGAACCAGGAGCACCCCGGTCCTCTTCGGCGTCCTCACCTGCCAGTCGATCGAACAGGCCGTGGCCCGGGCCGGCGGCGACGAGCGGGTGGCGGCTCATTCCAACAAGGGGGAGGAGTGTGCCGAAGCAGCGATCGAGATGATCTCGCTCCTCCACCAGATAGCCACCGCAACCGGGGGGAAGACCCGATGACCACGCAGCGCCGCAGCCGAGCCCGCGAAATCGCCCTCCAGGCCCTCTACCAGCTCGACCTCAATCCCCACGTCGCCCCCGACGATCTCCAGCGCTTCGTCAGCGGCAGGCTCCATGGCGGCCCGCTCGTCCCCTTCGCGCTCGGGCTGGTGCGCGGCGTGCAGAAGCGCCGCGACGAACTCGACGCCCACATCGACGCCCGCGCCGAACACTGGCGCGTGGGCCGGATGGCCGCCACCGACCGGGGCATCCTCAGACTTGCGGCCCACGAGATCCTCCACACCGACACGCCCCCTGCGGCGGCCGCCGACGAGGCGATCGAGCTGGCCAAGCGCTACGGGGGGGAAGGATCGGGGAACTTCGTGGCAGGGATCCTCGGCAGGATCATCGCCGACCGGGCCGGGGCCTAGCCGCCGACCGGCGGTCGATCCGCTCTACCACCGACGACCAGGGAGACGATCGATGGGCATCTTCAACTTCGGCCGCAAGGACCCGAAGGACCAACCGAGCAAGGATCAACCGAGCAAGGACAGCCCGGCGGCATCGACGCCGGCCGGCTCCGCAGACAGCGCCGAGAAGCCGCGCGGGCTCCTCGACCGCCTCAAGGCCGGGCTGGCAAAGACGGCCCAGGTGCTGCGGACCGACGTCCGCGACCTCTTCAAGCGGGAGGGGAGGCTCGTCGACGAGGACTTCCTCGAGGAGCTGCGCGGGATCCTCGTCCGCACCGACATGGGGCCGGCCGCCGCCGAGGCGATCGTCGACGACGTCCGCGACCGGCTCCGGGCCCGCGTCGTCGATCCGGAGGTCGTCCTCGACTCGATCCGCACCCAACTCCTCGCCCGCCTGCGAAACACCGAGGCTGGGCTCACCATGGCTGTGTCGGGGCCAACGGTGATCCTCGTCACCGGCGTCAACGGGTCGGGGAAGACGACGTCGATCGCGAAGCTCGCGCGGATGTTCACTCGCGACGGAAAGCGCGTCGTCCTCGGCGCCGGCGACACCTTCCGGGCGGCAGCCGTCGAGCAACTCACGATGTGGGCCGACCGGCTCGGCGCCGAGATCGTCCGTGGCCCGCAGGGGAGCGATCCGGCGAGCGTCGCCCACAAGGCCGTGGCGCGGGCAGTCGAGGCCGGTGCCGACGTCTGCATCGTCGACACCGCCGGCCGCCTCCAGACGCAGTCAAACCTCATGCAGGAGCTTTCCAAGATCCGCCGCGTGGTCGCCAAGCTCGTCCCGGAAGCGCCCCACGAGGTGCTCTTGGTCATCGATGCCACCGCCGGCCAAAACGCCCTCTCGCAGGCCAAGGGCTTCAAGGAGGCCGCCGGCTGCACCGGGATCGTCCTCTCCAAGCTCGACGGGTCGGCGCGCGGCGGCGTCATCGTGCCAGTCACGGAGCAATTCGGCCTGCCGGTGAAGTTCGTCGGGCTCGGTGAGGGGGCCGACGACCTCGAGCCCTTCTCCCCCGAACGCTTCGTCGCAGCCCTCCTCGAAGGGGCGTTTGGCGCCGAGGCTTGAGGCCGCGGGGCTGCCAGGGCCGTTGAACCGCCCCCGGGAAGCCCCCCCGCGCCTCCCCGGCGCCCGCAAAGTCTGCCACCGCTGCCCGCAAAGTCTGCCACCGGTGCCCTCAAAGTCTGCCACCGGTGCCCTCAGGGGCAATACGACCGGCACAGCTTTCCACGCTGGGTGCCGGTCAGGGAAACCTTGCCGGAGGGCACGGTCCACCCGGTTTTCCGGGTAAAGGCAGGACGATACCCCTGTGTCGGAATTGACGACTCTGCGTCTGGTACTTGGCGGGCCGGTCGCAGGGGTGATTCCGGATGGACTGGCGGTCCGCCGTATGGACGCGGCCGGCCGCACGTACCCCACTTGGAGTGCCTACGCTCATGAAGTTCAACTGGACGAAGCTGCCCCTTCTTGGAGCGGGCCTGACCGCTGCCGCCACGCTGCTTGCCTCCACGGCCCTCGGCCAAACCGGCAGCGGCCTCCCCCCCGTCGCGGCCAACGTGCCGCAGGAAGACGCCTACCAGCTCCGCGCCCTGCCGCCGCAGGAATCCGCCGAGGAGGTCGAGGAGGCCCCGACCCGCTACCTCGAGACCGAGTTCCTGAAAGAACGCGGCATCGCCACCTACGGCTGGATCGACGCCGGCATCGGCGGCAACAACTGGGGTTCGCCGTTCAACGGCCCGATCACGTTCAACGACCGCAACTGGATGGGCCAGGTCAACCAGCTTTATCTCGTCAACGAGAAGGTCCTCGATCTCGAGGACGGCGGGGCCGACTGGGGCGGTCGCGTCGACCTCCTCT
>CANGGT010000218.1 GCA_947453375.1 Planctomycetaceae bacterium | reverse complement strand
CTTGAGCCGGCGGAGCGTCTCTTCGAGGAGCGCCGTCTTGCCACTCCCCGGGCTCGAGACGAGGTTCACGACGAGCACTCCGGCCGCCTCGAAGCGGCGCCGCATCGCGCGGGCCGTTTCGTCGTTGGCTTTGAGAATCTTCGTCCGTACCTCGAGGATCCGGGGCTGGATCATGGCTCGTTTCTTTGTTGGAGGGGCTGGAGGGCGGTTGAATCAGGCTCGGTCGCTGTCTGCTCGATCGACGGTGGGGGAAGCGGCTCCAATTCGATCGAGTCCAAGTCGAGCTCCCGGCCGGCTCGGATGTCGCCGCTCACGTGTCCACACGCCGGGCAGGCGAGGCTTTGGACCCCCGGTAGCTCTCGCTCCGTGGCGCAGGCCGGACACCAGATCCGCACTGCTACGTCGATGATCTCGAGGCGGGCCCCCGAGAGCTCCGTGTCGGCACTGGCCAGGTCGAAGCTCATCCGCAGCGCCCCCTCTTGAACACAGGACAATCGCCCGATGCGGAGCGTGATCGACAGCACCCGTCCCCCCCCGGCCCGGCTGACGTGCTTCGACACTTCGTCGATGACCGCGGTGGCGATCGAAAGCTCGTGCATGGAGATCTCGAGTGGCTCTTAGAGATGCCAGTGCTGTGGATCGATCCCGGGCTGTCATCGCCAAAGGAGGCCAGCCAAAGGAGATCGTACCGTCCGGCGCGGTTGGTGATGGGGCATGGCAGGCTTAGACTCGCTTCGGTCGATTCGAAGCCGTCTCGTCAGACCGGGCGTGGCGGCATCGCGAAGGCGCGAGGGGGACCGATTCCCCGGTCGGCTTGCCGGGCGGAACGGGGGCACGCGTGCGGGCTCTGATCATTGGCTGTGGGAATCTCCTCCGGGGCGACGACGCGGCTGGCCCGGAAGTCGTCCGACGCCTCACGGCCCGCGGGCTCCCCGACGGCGTCGGCTGCGTTGACGCTGCCACGGCGGGGATCGACGTCGCCCTGGCGATGCGCTCGGTGCCGCACGTGATCGTCGTCGACGCCTGTCGCTCCGGGAGCATGCCAGGGACGCTCATCGAGCTTCGCGGCGCGGAGGTGGAGCGATTGCCTCCCCCCTCCGGCATCAGCGTCCATGCCCTCCGGTGGGATCATGCCCTCGCCTTCGCTCGCTGGCGACTGGCCGAGGCTTATCCGGCCGACGTGACGGTGCTGCTGATCGAAGGGGAGCGATTCGAGTACGGCGAGCCTCTGTCCCCGGCCGTCGAGGGGGCGGTCGAGGGAGTGTGCGGGAGGATCCTCGAGGACCTGCGTTCCGTTGCTGCCGCGGATGACCCGACGGCGAGCGCTCCCGCAGCGTCGCCTCCGCTGCTGTCAGAGGATGGAGAGGGCTGGCCGGCACCGGGTTGGCACGCCGGGCCGCCGGTGGACGCGGTGATCGATGGGCAGCCGATCCCGTTCATGGCCGGCGACGCGCCGGGAATCGTCGTCCGGGCGAAGACCGGGCTGCGAGCCTTCCGCAGCCGATGCGCGCACGCCGGCTTGTCGCTCGACAGCGCCACGATCGATCCTGGAAGGAACGCCCTCGTCTGCCGTTGGCACGCCTACCGTTTCGACCTCGACACGGGGGGAGGGCTGACGGCGTCCCATCGCTGCCTCGAGGTCTGGCCGTGTCGGGTCGTCGATGGTCTGATCTGGGTCTGTCCGACGGTCACGGCGGGCACCGGACAGGACACGGAAGCGTCGGCTCTGCCGGGCCTGCCGCATCCACCGCAGCGCGAGTGAATCGACGGCCTGTCTGCGGGTGTGAAGGAGAAAACGAGCATGTGTCTGGCCGTACCGGGGCGGATCGAATCGGTCCGCGAGGAACAGGGAACGCGGATGGGGAAGGTGAACTTCGGCGGCGTCGTCCGCGACGTCTGCCTGGCCTATGTTCCCGAGGCCCTTGTCGGCGACTACACGATCGTCCACGTCGGCTTCGCGCTGTCGCGGATCGACGAGGCTCAGGCGCTCGAGACCCTGCGGACGTTCGCCGAGATGGGGCTCCTCGAGGAGGGGCTCGCGGAGATCCGGGGCGAGGTTCCCGACGGCGAGTCGGTTCCTTGCCCGCTTCCCCCCGCGGAGGCGCCGCGGCGATGAAGCATCTGGCCGAATACCGCGACGGGGAAACGGCCCGGCGCCTCGCCGCTCGTATCGCGGCCATCGTGACGCGTCCGTGGGCGATCATGGAGGTGTGGGGCGGTCAGACGCACTCGATCATCCGCAATGCCCTCGATCAGCTCCTTCCGCCGGACGTGGAATTGATCCACGGTCCCGGCTGCCCGGTGTGTGTCACGCCGCTCGAGATGATCGATCGGGCGCTTGCGATCGCGGCCCTGCCAGGGACGATCTTTTGCTCCTTCGGCGACATGCTCCGCGTCCCCGGCTCGCACGGCGATCTCCTCGGCGTGAAGGCGGCCGGCGGCGATGTCCGCGTCGTCTATTCGCCGCTCGATGCCCTCGAGCTGGCCCGCCGCCATCCCGACCGCGAGGTGGTGTTCTTCGCGATCGGCTTCGAGACGACCGCTCCTGCCAACGCCATGGCCGTCCGCCTCGCCGAGCGCGGCGGCGTGAAAAACTTCTCGGTGCTCGTGTCGCACGTCCTCGTGCCGCCGGCGATCGCGGCGGTGATGGAGTCGCCGGGAAACCGGGTGGAGGCGTTCCTCGCGGCGGGGCATGTCTGCAGCGTCATGGGGACTCTGCAGTATCCGCCGCTGTGCGATCGCTACCGGGTGCCGATCGTCGTGACGGGCTTCGAGCCGCTCGATCTCCTCGAGGGAATCAGGCGTACGGTCGTGCAACTCGAGGCAGGGAAGCATGAGCTGGAGAACGCCTACCCGCGCGTTGTCACAAAGGAGGGAAACGCTATCGCCAAGGGCGTGATCGCCGAGGTGTTCGAGCCCTGCGACCGCACCTGGCGGGGGATCGGCACGATCCCGGCAAGTGGCTGGAAGCTCGCCGATCGCTACGCCCCGTTCGATGCCGAGCGCCGGTTTGCGGTCGAGGGGATCGTCACCGCGGAGTCGCCGCTGTGCCGGGCCGGGGATGTCCTCCGCGGCGCGATCAAGCCGAACGCGTGCCCGGCCTTCGGGCGGGAGTGCACGCCGCGGACGCCGCTGGGGGCGACGATGGTTTCTGGCGAAGGGGCCTGCGCTGCGTACTACCACGCCGGCCGGTTTGCCGCGACGCGCCAGGGGAATGCCGATGAGCGGTGAGCCCCCCGACATGACGCGGATGGCTTGTCCGTCGCCGCTCCCTCATCACGAGCGGATCGTCGTCGGCCACGGCGGCGGAGGGGTACTGACGCGCGAGCTCATTGAGAAGGTTTTTTTGTCAGCCTTCGGCAATCCGATCCTCGCTGGCCTCGGCGACTCGGCCGTCCTCCCGGCGGAATGGTTTTCACCTGCCCGAGGGGCAGGGGAGCGGCTCGCGTTCTCGACCGACTCGTTCGTCGTTCAGCCGCTCGTCTTCCCGGGCGGCTCGATCGGCGACTTGGCCGTCAACGGCACGGTCAACGATCTCGCCATGAGTGGGGCGAGGCCGATTGCCCTCTCGGCCGCGTTCATCCTCGAAGAGGGGCTCGACGTCGGAGTGCTTTCCCGCATCGTCGCCGACATGGCACGGGCAGCGCGGACGGCCGGCGTGGGGATCGTCACCGGCGACACGAAGGTCGTCGAACGGGGGCGGGGAGATGGACTCTCGATCACGACCGCCGGTCTCGGCCTGGTGCCTGCCGACTCGCGTCTGGGGAGCCGGCCGCCGGAGGCGGGGGATGCGATCCTCGTCAGCGGCACCGTCGGCGATCATGGGATGGCGGTGATGAGCGTCCGCGAGGGGCTCGCCTTCGAGGCGCCGATTCAGACCGATTCCGCCCCGCTCCACGGGCTCGTGGCCGCGCTCCTCGCAGCCTTCCCCGACGTCGCCCTCCTCCGCGACCCGACCCGCGGCGGCCTGGCGATGACGCTCGGCGAGCTGGTGGCGGGGAAGGGGATCGGCATCGAGTTCGACGAAGCGGCCGTGCCGGTCGATCCGGTGGTGGCCTCGGCCTGCGAGATCCTCGGCCTCGATCCTTTTCAGGTGGCCAATGAGGGAAAGCTCGTGGCGGTGGTGCCGGCGGCGGGGGCCGAGGCGGCGCTTGCGGCCCTGCGGGCGCATCCGCTCGGGGGGAAGGCCGCGCGGATCGGACGCATCGTGGCCGATCATCCGGGGCTCGTCGTCGCCCGGACGCCCTATGGCGGGACGCGGATCGTGCCGATGCCCCTCGGCGAGCAGCTGCCGCGGATCTGCTGACGCTCGTGCGGCGTTTGGTATTCTCTTCTGCCGGTGGGGAAAGGCGACGGTCGACCCCCGCGCTCCCGTCTTTTCAAAAGCCCCGCGAGGTGTGCCTTGTCGCGTTCGATCCAACAGCGTTTCGAGTCGCTCGGTCTGGTCCTCCCACCGGCGCCGGCGCCGGCCGGCGTCTACAAGCCGTGTGTCACGGTTGGCAATCTTCTCTACGTTTCCGGTCACGGTCCGCTCCTCCCCGATGGCACGCTCATGGTAGGGCGGGTGGGACGCGATCTCGATGCCGACCAAGGGAAGGCGGCGGCTCGGCAGGTAGGACTGACGATCGTCGCCACGCTCCTTGCCAACCTCGACGGGCTCGACCGGGTGCGCCGGGTCGTGAAGGTGCTCGGGATGGTTTACGCCACCGACGACTTCGCCCGCCATCCGTATGTCATCAACGGCTGCAGCGAACTGTTCGCCGAGATTTGGGGAGCCGATGCCGGCGTCGGGGTTCGCAGTGCCGTCGGAATGGGTTCGCTCCCCGGCAACATCCCGGTGGAGATCGAGGCGATCTTCGAACTGGCCTGACGCGACAGTTTCCCCGTGGAGCTCCATGCCCGTGATCCAGCGAGACGAGATCGTCGCCCGATTGGCCGCGCAGCGGGCCTTGCCGCTGTTCACCTGTAGCGATGCCGAGGTCGGGATGAAGGTCCTGGGGGCCCTCGATTCGGCTGGGCTGCGGGTCGTCGAGTTCACCAACCGCACCGCTGAAGCGCTCGACGTCTTCGCCGAAATGGTGAGCCGCGCGGCCGTCGTCCATCCCGGCATGACCCTCGGGGCGGGCACGATCCTCGACGTGGCTCAGGCGAAGGCGTTTCACGCCGCCGGCGCCGCGTTTCTCGTCGCGCCGCACCTCGACGAGGAGGTGGGGAAGTGGTGCGCGGGGCGGGATCTCGCCTGGTGCCCCGGCACCGGCACGGTCACGGAAATGATCCGGGCCGATCGGCTCGGCGCGGCGGTGATCAAGGTCTTTCCGGCCGATGCCCTCGGTGGCCCGGCGTTCCTCAAGGCGGTGCGCGGCCCGTGCCCCCACTTGCGGCTCATGCCGTCGAGCGGGGTGACGGCCGACGCTGGCAATCTTGCCGGCTGGTTCGCCGCCGGGGCGCACTGTGTCGGGATCGGGTCGCAACTGATCGACCCGAAGGAAGTAGCGGCGGGGCGCTTTGACGACCTGGCCACGCGGGCGCGGGCGCTCGTGGCGGCCCTCCCCGGAGCCTGATCATGGGGCCAGCGATCGTCGCCGTCGCCATTCTCGCGCTCGTGCTCCTCGTGGCCTGGGGGAAGGTCCATCCCTTCCTCGCCTTCATCCTCGTCTCGGCCGGGGCGGGCCTGGCCCTCGGCATGCCGCCGGCCGACGTCGCCGGCGCGGTGCGGAAGGGGATCGGCGCGGCGCTTGGCAACCTGGCGATCGTGATCGTCGCCGGGGCGATGCTCGGCAAGATCGTCGTCGAGTCGGGAGCGGCGCAGCGCATCGCCCAGGTGCTCGTCGGCCTGTGTGGCGAGCGGCGGATGGCGTGGGCGATGGCGGCGACCGGCTTTATCGTCGGGATTCCGCTCTTCTATGGCGTCGGCTTCGTGCTCCTCGTGCCGATCATCTTCGCCTGCATCGGCCGCTACCGGCTGCCGCCGCTGGTGGTGGGGATGCCGGCCTTGGCGGCGATGAGCGTCGCCCACGGGCTCCTCCCCCCCCATCCGGCGCCGACGGCGCTCGTGGCGGCGTTCAAGGCCGACCTGGGGACGACGCTCCTCTACGGGCTCATCGTCGCCGTGCCCGCTCTGGTCATCGCCGGGCCGCTGTTCTCCCGATTCCTCGCCGCGATTCCCGCCACGCCGCTCGAGGGCTTTCAGGGAAAGATGCTCGCGCCGGATAAGCTCCCGGGCACGGTGGTGAGCATCGTCACGGCGCTTCTTCCGGCGGTGTTGCTCGTGATCGCCACGCTCGTCGAGTGGCGCGTGCCACCGGACGGCCAGGCGGCGTCGCTGGTCAAGTTTTTCGCCGACCCCGATCTCGTCATGATCCTCACGCTCGGCCTGGCGGCGGCGACGCTGGGGACGATGCGGGGACGGACGATCCCGGAGGTGATGGGGACGTATTCGGCGGCGATCAACGACGTCGCCTCGATCCTCCTCATGATCGGCGGCTCGGGGGCCTTCAAGGAAGTGCTCGTGCAGACGGGGGTCGACAAAGCGATCGCGGCGTCGCTCGGATCGCTCCCGATCGAGCCGCTCCTCCTCGGATGGCTTGTGACGGCGGCGATCCGGGTGTGCGTCGGCTCGGCGACGGTGGCTGGGCTGACAGCGGCAGGCTTGCTCGAGCCGCTCGTGGCCGCTGGCGAAGTCGATCCGAATCTCATGGTGCTCGCGATCGGGGCGGGGAGCCT
>CANGGT010000217.1 GCA_947453375.1 Planctomycetaceae bacterium | reverse complement strand
GGTGATCGCCTGGTCGTTGGCGGTGATGGTGAGCGCTGCGGGGGTGATCGTCAGCTTGCCCGAGACGATCACGATCTCGTAGTCGTTGTCCTCGATATCGGCCGCCGTGATGTCGTAGCTGCCGACGTCGCTGCCGGCGGCCGTCGTGGCGAGTTGCGGCTGCGTGTCGAGCACGGACGCGGTGTCGCCGAGGACGAAGCCCGCGATCGTCGAGGTCAGCGTCGGCAGGCTCGCGCCGTAGCCGGCGGTCTTGTCCTCAATCGTCACCGTGAGGAGCGCCTTGCGGATCGTCAGCGTGCCCGCCTCGACTTGGAAGTCGTACTTGCTGTCCGCGGCCGGGGTGGCGCCGATGGCGTACGTGCCGGGGTGGATCGCGCCGGGGGCGATGGAAAGGACCGGCAGGCCGGCGAGCGACGCCGAGGAATCATCGCCGAGGAAGCCGCTCAACGTGGAGGTCAGGTCGAGCGCAGAGAGGTCGTCGCCATAGTCCGCCGTCTGGCTGTCGATCCGGATGGTGATCGTCGGGCGGGCGACGTCGAAGGAAACGACGACCGGCGTGGCGGCCGTCGTGTAGGCGTCGCCCGCCTGGGTCACCGTGACGACGACGTGGCCGAGGCCGGTGGTCGTGACGAGGCCGTCCTCATCGATCGTGGCCGGGCCGCTGATGCTGTACGACACCGGCATGCCGGACGAGGCTCCGGCCATCACCTGTACCGTGGTGTCGTCGACCCCCCAGACGCGATTGGCAATCGGATCGACCGAAACTGTCTGGGTCGCTCCCACCGACACCACCTGATCGGCCGAGGTGCTCGCGGCGAACGTGTAGCCCTGGGACGTACCGCCGCTGTAGACGGCCCGGAACGTGTGGCTGCCGGCCAGGAAGAGATCGCTTTGCCACACGGCCTTGCCGTCGAGATCGAGATCGACCGTACCGAGCTCGGTCGACCCGTCGTAGAACGTCACGCTCCCCGTGGCCGGGACGTCGCCGGACTCGGCAGACAGAATGGTCGCCTCGAGCACCGTGATGTTCCGGGGGGCTGCGGACTCGCTCCGCACAGCCAAGCCAGCGCTGGTCGTCAGGGAAGCGAGGTCGATCTGGCCGAAGCCGATGTCTTCGACGACGGCGTTGGTCGCCGTTCCGTCCACGATGAAGAGCTGGCTCGGGGTCGGGGTATTCCCGGAAAACACGTGGACGCTGATCCGCTTCGTGGAGGTGTCGCCCGGCTCCCACACGAGCGTGCCCGACGTGGCCTCATAGTCGCCGTCTGCGACCGTGGCGGTGGCGTCCTTCGTCGTATAGCTGAACTCAAGAGGCAACAGCGACGACGACTGCCCAGCGACCGACACGTCGAAATCCATCCACTGCGAACCGTCGGGGGCGATCGACACGATCGGATCACTGATGGAGATCCGCGGGGCGGAGAGGTTTCCGACCACCTGGGCGGCGATCAGCGTGTCGAGAGCGGAGCCGCTGTAGGCCACCGCCACGGCGGCACTCGTCGCCGTGCCCGCGTTGACGGCCGCAAACTGCTCCGGGATCTCTCCCGTGGCGAGCTTCTGCACCTTGACGATCGCGGTCATGTAGGCGGCCGAGCCAGCGGGAGTCACCGCATCGATCCTGCTCATCACGCCGGCCGCGACGTCGGCCGCGGCATCCACGTTGGCGGCCACGGTCGAATCAGTCAGGGCGATCCCGGCCCGCGACGCCGTGGCCTGGATCAGCGCGAGCACCGTGGCCTTGTTGGCGAGATCGAGTTGCTGATCGTTTTGGGCCGCGGTGTGGACCGCATCGGCGAGGGCCGAGCAGAAGAAGAGACCGAGCGTCTCCTGCGTGGGGAATGCGCCCTCGGCATTGGGTAGGCCGGCGAGGCTGCCGCTCACGAGGCCGGTGAGGGAGGCGATCTTCACGTCGCCGCGGAAGCCCCGAGCGGCCGGTTCGCTTCCGTTGAGGGTATTGAGCAGGTAGGAATCGGTCAGGAGGTTGAAGGGGGAATCGAGGCCGAACACTTCGCGGATCTCCGCGCTGCCCGTGGCCACGTCGACGCCATGATCGTCGAGCAGATTCACAAGCACGGTCGTGAAGGGGCTGACCACCTCGGAGTCGCCCGGGGCGATCAACACCATCTTGTTTTGCAGCGTGGTCGAGTTGTCCCTGCCGCCAAACATGATCAGCCGCCCGGTGGCTCCACCCTCGGGGACCTCGATCGCCGCGCCGCCGTTGGCGGCCGTCGTGGCATGGAGGTAGTCGGCGGCCACGAAGTTCACCACGCCATTGGCGATGCTGCCGCCGGTCGGGTCGAAGTAGATCGTCGCTCCCTCGATCTCACCCTTGAACAGCTTCTTGATCTTTGATCCGAGGTTCTTGAAAGCGGCGGCAACCGCTTCGGCGGCCTTCTTGATGGCGTCTTTCAGCGCGTCGCCCCACGGGCTGAAGTCGAGTTCGATCTTCGGCGTGCCGAATTTGACCGTCGCGCTCACCTTCGGCAGGCCAAACACCGACACGCCGGCGGTGAAGTAGCTGGCGTCGGTCCGCGGATTGTTGATGTTGACGTTGAGGACGAGGCTGACCTGGCCGACGTTGACCCGCGGCGTCTCTTTCTTGATCGTGATCGCCCACCATTTTTCGGGAATGGCGATCGACTCGATCGCCAGGCCCGCGGTGCCGGTCAACCGGAAGAAGCCCGTGGCCGCGTCGTAGCGCCCGCTAAAATTGGCACTGAGATCGATGATCGGCAGCGTATCGCTGAAGCTGCCCTCGAAATCGAGTTTCTTCAGGGTCTTCCCCTCGATGATCAATCCGGGATTGGCCCTCGTGCCGATCGAAGCGGTTCCCGGGCCGATGCCGGCATTGATCGTCGCGCTTCCGGACAATTCGAACCGGGCGGCCGCGACGGCGGTGGCTGGAAACCACTTCGCATACATCGTGCCGCTTTGGAACGGGCCACCGCGAACGTCCGTGACCTCAAACTCAAACTTGGTGAGCTTCCCATTCACGAACACGAAGCCGGGGGCGTTGGGGTCGTCCTTGGTGCGGATCGCCTCCTCGCGGCTGCCGCCGCCCATCCGGGTGTGCATCGTGAACAGCGGCTTCATCTCGACCATCGCCGATCCGTAGATCACGGCCTGCTTCGCCTCGACGAAGTAGACGACGCCGAGCCGGGCCTCGAGCGGCAGCTTGAAGCCGCCGATCTCCATGCCGCTGATGATCTGGGCGTCGACGTAGGTGAGCTTCCCCTCCTCGACCACGATCCCGGCCACCTGGCCGTCGTCGCTGCCAAACTGGAGGGAGACCTTCTGGGTCTCGAAGAGGGTCGCGAAAATCTGGCCGGTCATCGTGAACCGCGACTGTTCCCCCGGCACAGAGGGCTTGAAATCGCGGACGTAGCAGAATCGCAGGCCTTGGGTCCCCAGCTCGACTGCACCGAACTTGAGCGACGAGTCGACCGTCATGTCGAGCAGTTCGAGCGTTCCGTTCACGATCGTGAGGCCCGGAGCGTAGACGCCGGGCGACGTCTGGTAGCCGAACGTGACCTTGAGCGCGTACCGGTTGGCGAACTCGACGCCGGCGGCCCCCGAGAGGTTGAACGTCTGCGTGCTGGCGACGTAGGTGAGCCGCATGTTCTCGAGCGAGAACGTGACCTTCTTCACGCCGAGCGAGCCCGACACCGCCACGTCGAGCCGCTCGAGGCGGCCGGCGATGACCTCGATGCCCGGCAGACCTTTCTGGCCAAACTCGAGCAGCACACCGCCGTAGATGGCGACGCCGGGGGCCACGTTGGGGAGGCCGAGGCACTGGCGGTAGTACTCCGTCACCGCGAGGTTCGGCTCGGTGCCCTTGATGATGAGTGCGGCCTGCCCGGAGAAGGCGAATCGCTTCGCCGCCCGGTCGTAGACGAAATGGATGTCGCGGGCGAGGATCTGCACTCCGCCGAAGTTGGCGCTGAAGGAGGCCAAGACGTCGAGGTAAAGGAGCTTGCCATCCTGGATCACGAGCCCCGGCACCGCCTTGCCGGTCTTCGGGTCGATGCCGCCGAAGGTGCATGAGAGGGCCATCGGGCTCAAGCCCGGCACGACGATCGCCGCCGAAGCTCCGCCGGTGAGCGTGAACGTTTTGTGGGCCGGCTCCGAGCCGACGGCGAGCGTCTCGGTGTAGCGGACCCGGAGCCCCACGCCCGGAGTGGTCGTGAACTTGATCAATTGGAGGTCGAATCCGGCGTCGATCCGGAAGTCGAGCTGCGAAAGGCTCGTCCGGGTTGCCAGCCAGCCACTGGAGGGATCGTCGTCGCTGCCGAGGGTGATGCTCACGCCCGCGTCGAAGAGCCCCATGCCAAACTTCGCCGCTCCAGTCACCCGCCACAGGCCGGTGGCGGGGAACCCCGGGGCGGTGAAGCCTTGGATCGTGAGGTTGCTATTGCCGAAGGAGATCGCGCCGATGGCGAAATCGGCGCCGGTCTTCATGACCGTCGAGTCGGCCACGCCGTCGGTGTACGTCCAGCCCGCTGATGGGGTCGCGCCGATCGTCACCGCCAGCGGCAGGTTGAGGACGGTCAGCTGCGCGGTGCCGGTGAGCCGGCCGACCCCGGTGGCTGGCGCGACCGCGTAGGCCAGGCTGCCGACGTTGGCGTTGAACTGCTGCGAGTTGGTCGTCACGGTGCCGGGGGCGACCGTCATGCCCAGTTCGGTCACGGCGCCGCCAGCGACGAGGAGCCGCGACCCGGCCGCCCCGGAGAGAGTCACGGCCCAGTTGCGGGCCTGGCTCGTGAGCGTGGCGGTGCCGGCGGCCACGAACTGAGAACTGCCGCCGGTGCCCGACGACCGTGACAGCGTCATGCCGCTGCCGGCGGTGAAGGCGTGCGCGGCCGCCGTGAACGTCGATGCCACCTGCATCACGAAGGACGTGATCGCCTGATCCTTGATGACCAGGCCGGCGGTCTGGTTGCCGCCGAGGATGATCTCGGTGGCGGCGAGCCGCGTGGCCGTGACCGCGGCGGAGCCGGTGATCGTGAACGACTTCGTGGCGAGGTTTTCGCGGATCGTCAGGCCGGCCACGCTCCCCGCAACGAGCGGCGCGAAGGCGAGGCCACCCACGGAAAACGCCTGGCTGACGGTCATCGTGAAGGCGGTGATCGCGGAGACGCTCGGCGTCAGGCCGCCGACGCCGACAAACGACAGGCCGCCCGTCTCCGGCAGCGCGGCTTGGATCTCGCTCTCGCTCGTTGGCGTGAAGGCGGCGAAGCCCGTCATGCGGTAAGCACCGCCGGCCGTGCGGGCGATCTTCAGGCCGCGGGTGCTCAAGGAAAGGCCGTCGATCGAGAACGTGCCTTCGATCACGGCCATGTCGCACGACTCGATCCGGCCGGCCGCGACCACGAGGCCGGTCGTGGCCGGGAGGGCGGGCGTGCCACCAACTGCGGCCGCGGCGGCACTCCCTAGCTTCACGGTGAGCGCACCGGCGCCTGTGACACCTGAGGCCGTGGCCGTGCCGGTGAGGAGGATCTTGCCGGTGGCGGCGTCGAGCGTGGCGGCGACTGCGGTGGGGGCGAGCGACAGGCCGTCGAGCTTGATCGCCGACGTCACCGCCATGTCGAACGACGCGATCGCGCCGTTGGTCACCACCAGGCCGGTGGTGGCGGGGTTCGTGGCCGAGGCTGCGGAACCGAGCCGCACGGTGAGCGTGTCGAGGATGCCGCTGATTCCGGTCGCCTGCGTGGCGCCGGTCACGGTGAACGTCGAGTTGATGACGCTCTGGGCGACCCGCAGGCCGGCCAGGGTAAATGTGGCCCCGCCCACGACCAGGCCGCCATTGGCGAGCGTGCCGTTGAAGGTCATGTCGATCGCGGTCAGCGCGCCGCTGGCGATCACGAGTCCGCGGGAGCCGAGCGTGACAGGAACCCTGCTCCCGCCGAGGGCCACGACGGCGCTCCCCGAAATCAGGAACGCGGCCTGGCTGATGTCGTAGCCGACGGCTGGGGCCACGCCCGAGGCGGGCAGGGTGAAGGAGAGGCCGGCAACCGTGACAAGCGACGAGGCGGCCGTGGCGGCGGTGAGCCGACCGTTCAAGGCTGTAAAGCTGTCGCCTCCGGCGACGAGACCTCCGCCGGTGTGGAGGACGACGCTGCCGACGGTGTCGCTGGCGGCGGCGACGCTCACGGCCGTCAGGGCCGAGACGCCGCTGTAGGCGATCGACGTGTCGGCGTTGACAGCGAGCGTCCCGGCGGTCGGGGGCGCGGCCGTGAGGACCGGGCTGATGCTCCGCCCAAGGACGACAAGCGACAGGCCCGACGCGGCGCCCGAGATCGTGATGTTGGCCTTCGGCGGGCTGGCGGCCGACCGGAGGTCGAGGATCAGCGTGTCGCCGGCCCGGCCGGTCAGCGCGACGTTGATGTTGGCATTGCTGTAGGCAACGGTCGCGACCTCGGTTGCGCCGCTGACGACGACCAACCGGCTGCCGTCGTCGCTGAGCCGGAGCGTGGCCGTCTGCGGAGTGGCGCCGAGCGTGGCGAGGTCGAACGACAGGCTGCCCGAGGGCGTGGGCGGGGGCGTGGGCGTGGAATCGGTGACCGCGAGGCGGACGTTGTCGATGCCGCCTCGGCGGCGGAGGCCCGAGCCCGGCTGCGTTGTGGCATACGTGATCCACAGGTCTTTGCCCGCGTCGTCCGCCGTGGCGGTGTAGGAGACGACCGAGCCATCGGCTCGGAACTCGCCCTCCGAGGTCACCTGCTCGATCGCGCCGTCGTAG
>CANGGT010000216.1 GCA_947453375.1 Planctomycetaceae bacterium | reverse complement strand
GTGGGACGACGACTACGCCTTCAAGCCGGTCGACGTCCTCAAAGCGAAGGGGGCCGACGTGATCGTCAACCTCTCCGCCTCGCCGTTCGGCATCGGCAAGCAGGCGAAGCGCGACCGCGTCCTCGCCGCCCGCACCCGCGGCTGCGAGTGCTTCTATGTCAACGCGACCGGCGCTCAGGACAACGGCAAGAACGTCTTTCTCTTCGACGGCGCGAGCCCGGTCTATCTCGACGGCCGCAAGGTGGCCCAAGGGCCGACGTTCGCCGAGGGGCTGGTTTCGAATGTGTCGGGCCTCGTGGCCGATCCCCCTGAGATCGCCAAGGTTCATGTGGCGATTGTGGCGGGACTGAAGGCGACGCTTGGCCGGATCGGGGCGAGGAAGGTCGTCGTCGGGCTCTCCGGCGGGATCGATTCGGGGGTCGTCGCGGCGCTCTGCGTCGAGGCTCTCGGGGCCGATAACGTCATCGGCGTCAACATGCCGAGCCATTTCAATTCCGCGACGACGCGCGGACTGGCCGCCGAGCTCGCCGAGCGCCTCGGCATTCGCTTCCTCGTGGCGCCGATCGAAGAGGCTGTCGACGTGTCGCGCCGGCAGATCGAGGGGCTCACCGGATCGCCTGTCGCGGGCCTCGTCGATGAAAACATCCAGGCCCGCGACCGCGGCAGCCGACTCCTGGCGGGGCTCGCGGCCCAGCTCGGCGCCATCGATCGATGCGGCGTCGTGTTCACCAACAACGGCAACAAGACGGAGGTCGCCCAGGGCTACTGCACGCTCTACGGCGACGTCGGCGGCGCGGTGGCGCCGATCGCGGATCTCTACAAGACGCAGGTCTACGAGCTTGCCCGTCATCTCAACGCCACCCGCGGCGAGCCAATCCCCGCCGGGATGCTCGCGGTGAAGCCCTCGGCCGAGCTTTCCGCCGCCCAGAATCCGGAGCAGGGGGGAGGGGATCCGTTTCAGTTTGAGTATCACGACCGGCTCCTCTATCAGATGGTCGAGCTGCGTCGTGATCCGGAGGAGATCCTCGCCGACTTCGCCGCCGGCCGGCTCGAGAAGGTCCTCGGGCTTGGCGCCGGGAAAGCCGTCGTGGGGACGTTTTTCCCCGATGCGGCGGCGTTCATCGCCGACCTCGAGCTCGTCTGGCGGCGGTTCAAGGGAAGCTTCTTCAAGCGTGTCCAGGCACCGCCGATCGTGGCGGTGAGCAAACGGGCCTTCGGCTTCGATCTCCGCGAGGCCCAGATCGGGGCCCGGTTCACACGTCGCTATTGGGTGCTCAAGGAGCAGGCCCTCGCTGCAGGCCGCGGGTGAGCAAAATGAGGAAAAAGGTGCCAGCCACCTTTTGCCGGTCGCCGTAGGCGACACGGCCCCGGCCAATGGCCGGGGTCTCCAGACAAAAGGTGGCTGGCACCTTTTTCCGGTCGGCCGAAAAAAGAGGAGGAGCGATGCGAGCGTTTGCCGTCGGTGGTTTCGTGGCGTGGCTGGCGGTGCTCTGCGTGGCCGGGCCGGTTGCGGCGAGCGAGCCTGTCCGCGTGATGAGCTTCAACATCCGCTATGGCACCGCCGACGACGGCGTGAACGCATGGCCGAAGCGGAAGCAATTCCTCGCCGACACGATCGCTGCCTTCGATCCGGATCTCCTTGGCACGCAGGAGACGCTTGCGTTCCAGCGAGACGAGCTCCTCGGGCTTCTCCACCGCTACGAAGCCGCCGGCGTCGGCCGCGATGACGGCCGGGAGAAGGGGGAGATGGCGGCGCTGTTCTGGAAGCCGGCGCGGTTCGAGAAGATCGCCGGTGGCGACTTCTGGCTGTCGCCAACCCCCGAGACGGTCGGCAGCAAGGGCTGGGATGCCGCCCTGCCGCGAATCGCCACGTGGGTGAAGCTCACCGACAAAACGAATCAAGCCGCGGCGCCGATCCTGTTTCTCAACACCCACTTCGACCACCAGGGGGCCGAGGCCCGCCGGGAGTCGGCCTCGCTCATCCGCCGTTGGCTCGTCGAGCAGGGCGCCAGCTGTCGGCTCGTCGTCACCGGTGACTTCAACGCCGGCGAAGGGACGCCCCCCTACGAGGCGCTGTTCGCGGCCGATGGCGACAAGGCCTCGTCCCTCGTCGACACGTTTCGCGTCGCCGTGCCGACGCGCGATGCGGCCGGCCCCGAGGGGACGTTTACCGGTTTCGACGCCCGGAGTACCGGCGGCGAGCGGATCGACTGGATCGGCTGCTCGCGCGACTGGCGCGTGGCCGCCGGAGGGATCGACCGCAGCGAGCGTGACGGCCGCACCCCGTCGGATCACGCCGCCGTGACGGCTGTTTTGCAACGCGTTGCCGAGCCGGCCGGCGCAGGGACGGCCGACGCTCGCCTGGCCGAGTTCTTCCGGAATCACCTCCAGGAAAGCTTCCGGCTCCGGCCGCTCGAAGCCAGTGCGCTCGGCGACCATGCCTTCGATCATCTCCTCGACGACATCTCGCCAGAGGCGCGGGCGGGGTGGCTCGACCACTGGAAACGCCAGCTTGCGGCGCTTGAGGAGGCGTTCGGCGGTGCGGCACTTGAAAAGCTCTCGGTCGATGGCCGGATCGACTACGAAATCCTCCGCGACGACCTCCTCCGCAGCATCTGGCTCGCCGAGAACGAGCGGCCGTTCGCTCAGGACGCACGCGTCTACGGCGCCTATACGACCGACTCCGTCTACTCGCTCCTCACCCAGTCGACGCTTCCGCGGGAGAAGAACATCGAAAACGCGATCGCGCGGATGAAGCTCATCCCGCCGGTCGTGGAGGCGGCCAGAGTGTCACTTGTCGACCCGACGCCGACGATGCTCGAGACGGCGATCGGACAAAACCGCGGGTCCATTGCCTTCTATTCAAGGGACTTGTTCGCGCTGGCCAGCGACTCGCCGCAGCTCCCGGCCCTCCGCGAGGCTGCCAAACCGGTCGTGGCGGCGCTCGAGCGCCACCAGCAATTCCTCGAAAAGGAGCTTCTCCCCCGGGCCCGCGGTGAGTGGCGGCTCGGGAAGGAGACGTTTTCCCGGAAGCTCGAGCTCGTCCTCGACATGGGGTGGGATGCCGAGCGAGTTGTCGCCGAGGCCCGGGCCGAGTTCGAGCGGGTGCACCGTGATCTCGTCGCCGTCTCCCGGCAGCTGTGGCACGAGCACTTTCCCGGCAGGGCGCTGCCACCGGAGGACGCGGCCGGTCGGCGCGAGCTCGTCCGGCTCGTGATCGGCGCGGTGAATCGCGATCATGGCGTCCCCGAGACGCTCGTCCGCGACGCGCGGGAGACGGTCGCGGGGCTCAAGAGCTTCATCCGCTCCGCCGACATCGTCGGCCTGCCCGAGCCCGATCGCTGCCAGGTCCTCGAGATGCCGGAGTTCCGCCGGGGCAATTCCGCGGCCTATCTCGAGAATGCCCTCCCGCTCGATCCCGCGGGCCCGAGCACCTATGCGATCAGCCCGCCCCCCGCCTCCTGGGACGAGCGCCGCCGCGAGAGCTTCCTCGAGGAGTACAACCGGCAGATGCTGCGGATCCTCACGATCCACGAAGCCTATCCGGGGCACTACGTGCAGCTCGAGTGGTCGAACCGCTGCCCGTCGCTCGTCCGCCGGGTCCTCCAGTCGGGAACGTACATCGAGGGCTGGGCGGTCTACACCGAACAGATGATGCTCGACCAAGGCTACGGCGACGGCGATCTCAACTTGAGGCTGATGCAGCTGAAGTTTTATCTGCGCGCCGTCTGCAACGCGCTGCTCGACCATGGCATGCACTGCGAGGCATGGACCGACGAGAAGGCGCTGCAGTTTCTCATCGACGACGCCTTCCAGTCGGAAGGGGAAGCGCGGCTGAAGATCGTTCGGGCGAAGCAGAGCTCCGTGCAGCTCTCCACCTACTTCGCCGGCCGTACCGCCCACCATCGGCTCCGGCAGGAGATCCAGCGGGAGCAGGGGGAGGCTTTCGAACTCGGCCGCTACCACGAGGCGGTCCTCTCCTGCGGCTCGGTGCCGGTGAAGCATCTTCCGGTGCTCGTTCGCCAGCGGCTCAAAAGCCCGCGATGAACCCCGGTTCACGCCGATGATGCCCGTCCTGACGGGGGGCGGCACCATGGGATGAGCTGCCGATTCGGCCGGTCGCTGTGGCATACTGTCGCGGTCCGGTGCGGCAGTGTCGGCCGGCTCATTTTACTTTGGGGGATTCTCCGTGATCGGCGTCTATCGACCGTCCCGTCTCTTCGTCGTGCTCCTCGCGCTGGCCATGGGCGCGCCTGCCGTGGCGCGGGCCGACGAACTTGTGCCCGCTGAAAAGCTCTTCCGACGGGACAATCTCGTCGCCTGGTGCATCGTCCCCTTCGACGACGAGGCCCGATCCCCTGTTGACCGCGCGGCGATGATGAAGCGGCTGGGGATCGTGAAATATGCCTACGACTACCGGGCCGAGCATGTCCCGCAGTTCGACGACGAGATGCGGGCCATCTCCGAGCAGGGGATCGAGCTGGTTGGCTGGTGGTTTCCCGGCGAGCTCAACGACGAGGCGAAGTTGATCCTCGGCGTCCTCGAGCGCCACGGCATGAAGCCGAGCCTGTGGGTGAGCGGAGGAGGGGGCCCGACGGCGAACGCCGACGAGCAGAAGGCCCGGGTAGCGGCCGAAGCGGCGCGGATCCGCCCGATCGCCGAGGCCGCCAAGAAGATCGGCTGCACCGTCGGCCTTTACAACCACGGCGGCTGGTTCGGCGAGCCGGAGAATCAGATCGAGATCATCGAAGCGCTCCGTGCCGGGGATGCCCCGGTGACGAATGTCGGCATCGTCTACAACCAGCATCACGGCCATGTCCACGCCGGTCGGTTCCGCGCGTTGCTTGCGCGGATGAAGCCTTACCTCCAGGTGCTCAACCTCAACGGGATGTTCGCCGACGGCGAGGCCCGCGGCCTGAAGATCGCCCCCATCGGCACCGGGGAGCAGGATCTGGAACTGCTCAAAGTTGTTCAGGAGAGCGGATTTGCAGGGCCATTCGGTGTCCTCAACCACACCCAACTCGACGCCGAGGATCGGCTCCGTGACAACATCGTGGGGCTCGACTGGGTGGCCGCGAAGCTCGATGGCAAAGATCCCGGGGCCCTGCCTCGAATGAAGACCTGGGAGGCTCCCGCCGCAGCACCCAAGGCGGCGGCCGCATTCCCCTCCGGTGTTGCGCCCCACGACCCGGCTGTTGTCGCGGCGCTTGCGGCCGAGGCGAAGGGAGTCGGGGCGAGTGCAGCCAATGGCGCTCGCGTCTTCACCCGGCACACGCTCGCCTGCATCTCCTGCCACAAGGTGGGGGAGCACGGCGGGCTCGTCGGCCCGGCGCTGACGAAAGTCGGGGCTGAAAAGACCCACGAGCAGATCGCCGAATCGCTCCTCTGGCCGCAGCACGTCGTTCAGCCCGAGTTCCGCACCGTGACGGTGGTCACGGCCGACGGGGCGAGCCGGCGCGGTTACCGGGAACGCGAAGACGACGCGGCGCTCGTCCTCCGCGACCCGGCATCGGGAGCCCGGGAGACGCTTGCCAAGGCCGACATCGACGTCATCGAGGAGACCGGCAGCATGATGCCCGACGGGCTGATGCAGTCACTCCATCCGCGCGACCGGCGCGATCTTGTCCGCTTCCTCGCCGACCTCGGCCGGCATGCCGATCTGCCGGCGGCCACCGTTGCCGCGGTGGTGGCCGCCGCCCATCCGACAACTCCCGCGGCGTTCGAGCCTGAGCGTGCTCCCCTCGTTCCGGAGGCGTTCCCCGATTGGCAACTGCCGGTCAATCGCGACCGGCAGTACGATTTTTATGCCAAGGAAGCCCGGTGGTTTCGCGCTCTCTGTCCCCCGCCGCCGCTCCTCCCTCAGTATCCCGGCCTCGACGGCGGCAAGATCGGGCACTGGGGCAATCAGAACGAGGAGACGTGGCGCGACGGCCGCTGGAATGACACGATCCTCGGCTCGGTGCAGGCAGGCGTCCTCCATGCCTTCGGAAAGACGGTCGTCCGCGGGGTCTGCGTGCAGCTTGGGGGTGGCCTCAACGTCTGCTTCGATCCCGACACGTTCACCTACCCGGTTGCCTGGAAGGGAAAGTTCCTCGCGCTCTCCGACACGCGGTACGGCTTTCTCGGCGGCCTAAGCCCCGGGGGCGAGGCTCTGGCACTGCCCCCAGTTGCCACACAGACACCCGCTGGCAAAGTCGACTACGCAGGATTTGTTCGGCAGGGGGAGCGAATCGGATTCCTCTACTCCGTCGATGGTGTGAGGGTTCTCGACGTGCCGACGGTGAACAACGGTGTCTTTGAACGCGTCGTCGGGCCGGTCGACACCCATCCGCTCAAAAATCTCCTCGACGGCGGGCCGGCACAGTGGCCGGAGGTGATGGAGACGAAGATCGTCCGCGGCACGCAGGTGCCGTGGGCCGTTGATACCTTCGAGTTGCCGGTGGAAAACCCCTGGAAGGCGCTCCTCTTCTGTGGCGATCACGATTTCCTCCCGGATGGCGATCTCGTCGTCTGCACGATGCAGGGGGATGTGTGGCGGGCGCGGCCGATCGATGCGGGGGCCGATGGCCAGCCGCGTCGGCTCACATGGCGGCGGATCGCGGCCGGGCTCCATCATCCGCTCGGAATGGCGGTCGTCGACGGAGTCATCCACGTGCTCGGTCGCGACCAGATCACGAAGCTCGTCGATACCAACGCCGACGGCGAGGTCGATCGCTACGACTGCTTCTCGCGGGCCTACGCGGCGTCGGCCGGTGGCCACGACTACACCTGCGGGCTCGTTCGCGATGCGCAAGGCCGTTTCATCACCGCCTGCAGTGCCCAGGGGCTCGTGCGGATCTCGGCCGACGG
>CANGGT010000215.1 GCA_947453375.1 Planctomycetaceae bacterium | reverse complement strand
TGGCGCGCGAGCTCGGCGTGACGCTCATCATCGAAAATCACTACAAGGACGACTTCTGGGAATACCCCGAGTTCGCGCAGAAGATGGACGTATTCTGTGCGCTCGTCGACGCCGTCCGGGATCCCAACTTCGGCGTCAACTACGACCCGAGCAACGCCTACATCGCCGGTGACGATCCGCTCGAGCTGCTCAAGCGCGTGTCGAGCCGGGTTGTGACGATGCATGCCAGCGATCGCTTCCTCATCGAGGGGACGCTCGAAGATCTGCGCCGCGAGGAGGGGGGAAGCGCCGGCTACGTGAAGCGGCTCCGCCACGGCGAGATCGGCAAGGGGCTCAACGACTACGACGCGATTTTTTCCGAGCTCAAGAGCAAGGGCTTCTCGGGATGGATCAGCATCGAGGATGGCGTCGACGGGATCGACCAGCTCCACCGCAGCGTCGCCTTCCTGAAAGGCAAGATCGCCGCGCACTGGACCGGCTAAAAAGCTGCTGGTCGGTGGCACCCGGGAAAGACCTCCACCGGGTCAGCGTCGCTCACGCGACGATCCCGTCGAGCACCCGGCCATGGACATCGGTGAGCCGGCGTGGGATGCCGTTGTTGTAGACGGCCAGGCGCTCGTGATCGATGCCGAGGAGATGGAGCGCCGTGGCATGGAGATCGTGCCAGGTCGTCGGATCGACTTCGGCCTTGAAGCCGAGTTCGTCGCTCGAGCCGTGGGCCACGCCCCCCTTCACCCCGCCGCCGGCCATCCAGGCGGTGAAGGCACCGGGGTTGTGGTCGCGTCCTTTCCCCTGCGCTGCCGGCTGACGACCGAACTCCGTCGAGCCGACGACGAGCGTCGAGTCGAGGAGGCCGCGGTCCCGGAGATCGGCAAGGAGAGCGCTGGCCCCGGCATCGAGGATCGGCCCCCAGTAGCCGTGGTCGCGGACGAGGTCCTCGTGCGAATCCCAGTTGGGGCGGATCTTCAACGCCGTCGTGTTCTCGGCGCCACAGTAGATCTGCACGAAGCGAACGCCGCGCTCGACGAGTCGGCGCGCGAGGAGGCACTGCCTGCCGAAGGGACCGAGATCGGGGTCATCGAGCCGGTAGCGGGCAAGCGCCAGCGCCGATTCGCGCGACAGGTCGCCGACTTCCGGAGCCGAGAGCTGGAGCCGGGCCGCCAACTCGAAGGCTTCGATCCGGGCATCGAGATCGGCATCCCCGCCGCGCGCGTCCCGGTGACGGCGGTTGATCGCGCCGAGGAAGCCGAGCCCGGCCGGCTCACCCGCCCGGACATCGGCCCGTTCGGCCGGGGGAAAAAGATCGGCGATCGGCGGGACGTTGGCCGCAGTGCGGAGGACCGTTCCCTGATGGACGGCCGGCAGGAACCCGGCCCCCCAGTTGACCGTTCCCCCCGGTGGCAGGCCACGCGGGTCGGGGAGGACGACGAACGCCGGGAGATTCTCGGCCTCGCTCCCCAAGCCATAGGTCGCCCAGGCGCCGAACGACGGGAAACCGGGGAGGATGAAGCCGCTGTTGGCCATGAACATCGCCGGGCCATGGAGGGCCGACTTGGCATGCATCGAATGGATGAAAGCCATCGAGTCGACATGCCGGGCCAGGCCCGGGAAGAGATCGCTCACGAAGCGACCACACTCGCCGTGCTGCCGGAACGGCCATGCCGACGGCATGCACTCCCCCGGCCGCGAGGCGAAGAACTCGAGCTTCCCCTCGGGATCGAACGGCTGCCCGGCACGACGGACAAGCTCCGGCTTGTAGTCGAACGTGTCGACGTGGCTCATCCCCCCCGGACAGAAGATCTGGATCACCGCCGTCGCCCGTGCAGGAAACATCGGCGGCCGCGGTGCGAGGGCCCCCCGGGGGACGCCGCCGGAGCGTGTCGCATCGGCCGCGAGCGCGACATCGAGCCCCAGGCACCCGAGCCCGCCACCAAGCGTGCCGAGAAACTGGCGTCGGCCCGACGGACGGAAACGGCGGCTCGTCGGGTGATCAGAAAACAACATCGGAAGAATCCGCGGACGAAGGAACCCTGTCAGTCGATCGCGGAGAACTCATTCGCCGCGAGCATCATCCGGCAGAACTGCACGAGCCCCGCCTGCGCGACGAGCGCTTCTCCGGCAGCGGCCTCCTCCCGGTCGGGGTCACGGCAGAAGGCGAGCTGGAAACCGAGCCGAACCTGATCGGCGGGGCGATCCCCAACCTCCCTGCGGAGCCTCTCGGCCAAGGCCTCCGCATGGCGGAGGGTGAAGTCGTTGTTGAGGATCGCCAGCGACTGCAGTGCCGTCGTCGTCCGGGGCCTTACCGGGGCGAGGTTGGCGGGATTTGGGCAGTCGAGCGTCGTCATGAAGACGTCGGGCGTGCCGCGGACGACGCATCGGTAGATGCTGCGGCGTCGCAGCTCGGGGCGGTCGACGGGGATCGTCTCGTAGATCGGCGCATAGGCCTCGGTGACCTGGAAATCACGGAAGCCTGGCCCGCCGCGGGCGGGATCGAGCGTGCCGGAGACAGCCAGCACCGCGTCGCGGTACGACTCGGCGTCGAGGCGCCTCGGGCTCATCCGCCAAAGCAGGCGATTGCCGGAGTCGACCGTCATGCCTGCCGCCGCGCCGGGAACGCCATGGCTTCGCTGCCGCCAGGTCCTGCTCGTGCAGATGAGCCGGTGGATGTGCTTGAGCGACCAGCCATGATCGACCAACTCCCGAGCGAGCCAGTCGAGGAGCGCCGGGTGCGACGGGCGCCCCCCGCCGGTGCCGAAATCGCTCGGCGTGTCGACAAGCCCGGTGCCGAAGTGATGATGCCAGAGGCGGTTGACAATCACGCGCGGCGTGAGTGGGTTGGCCCGATCGGTGATCCACTCGGCAAGCGCCCGCCGCCGCTGGCCATCGCCGGCGTCGGCCGCCGGATTCGTCACCGGCACGCCGATCCATCCCGGCAGCCCAGGAGGAATCTCCCCTGACGGCTTCTCCGGATCACCACGGACGAGGAGCTGCACCGGCGGCGGCGGCTGCACCACCGGCCCGTAGAACGTTTCCGTCTCTGGTAGGGCCGCGAGCTCCTGCCGCACGGTCTCGAACCGCGCGCGAGCGGCAGCAAGGGCAGGCTCGTCGACAGGGCCGGATGGCACCCCCTCGATTCGCGGATCACCGAACCAGATCTGATCATGGCCGATACCATCCCCGCCGTCGGTGGCCACGAGGGTGAGATGGCGGGCGTCATCGGACAGGCTGATATCGAGGTGCTCTCCGGCGCTCGCCTGATCGAGCCGGCCCTGAGCCATTCGCACGCCATCGAGATAAACGGCGAATTCGGCGCCGGCCATCTCTGCCCGGCCGCCGTAGGCGACCACCGCACGGAAGTGCCGGCTGGTGGCCGGATGCTTGGCGCGGATCGCGGCCAGATCGAAGGTGATCGCGGCATTGGCATGGAGCCCGAGGATCGAGTGACCGGCGGTGGCGTGGTCGATGCCGGCGGTGGTCGTCGAAGCCTGGGCGTTGACCGGGCCGTTGCGAATCGCATCCCAGCCCTGCCGGGCCGTCGGCGGGATGCCGTCGATGGGGTCGCCATCGACGGTGAAGCGGACCGGCCCGCTGCCATCGGGCACGAGGACCGCCGCCACCAGCGGCGAGGGCCCGGGGACCGGTCGATTCGCCTCGATCCCTTCGAGAAACGAAAGCGGTGTCGGGTCGCGGGCCGTGCCAGAGCGAGGATCGATCCCCGCCCCCTTCACGCCGTTCCCCGAGCCATCGCCGCCACCGACGATGTCGGCCAGATCGACCGGCGCTCCGGCGAGGGCATGAACGTCGGCCGCCGCGGCGCGGAGCAACTCCTCGAGTTCCCACCGTCGTGCGTCCCGCGCGGCCACTGCGGTCGGGCTGACGGGGCGATTCCCCCGCGTCACGCCGGAGAGGAGGGCCGTGAGCGCCGTGTAGTCGCGCTGCGGAATCGGATCGAGTTTGTGGTCATGGCAGCGGGCGCAGTTGATCGTCACGCCACACGCGGCCGCCATCACCTGCGTGAGCATGTCATCGAGATCGTCGGCCCTGGCCTGCCGGCGGAGGGGGGCACTTTGCGTCTCCACCTGCCCGACGAGATCCCACGGGCCGGCCACGAGAAAGGCGCTTGCCACCACCGCCGCCGGGTCATCCGGCGCGATCACATCACCGGCCACCTGCTCGCGGAGAAATGCGTCGTACGGCTTGTCAGCATTGAGAGCGTCGATCACCCAATCGCGGTAGCGCCAGGCGTGAGGCCGGAGCTGGTCGCGCTCGTAGCCATGGCTGTCGGCGTAGTGGGCGACATCGAGCCAATGCCGGGCCCAGCGTTCCCCGTAGGCGGGCGACGCCAGAAGTCGGTCGACGAGACGTTCGAAGGCGTCGGGAGCCGGATCGGCCTCGAAGGCCGCCACCTCCTCGGGCGTCGGAGGGAGGCCGACGAGATCGAACGACGCCCGGCGGATGAGCGTCCGCCGATCGGCCTCAGGGGCCGGGGCGAGGCCGCTCTCTCCCAGACGCGCGGCGACGAAGGCGTCGATCGCCGCAGCGCCGACGGCCCCTCCGGGGACGTCGGGGCGCACGACCGACTGCCAGGCCCAGTGGTCGAGCCGGGGATCGCGCCAAGCCCCCGCGGGCCACGCGGCGCCGGCATCGATCCACGCCCCAACCAGCCCGATCTCCTCGTTCGAGAGGGGCTTTCCCCGCGGCGGCATCCGCCGATCGGCATCGGTCGAGGTCACTCGGTCAAGGAGCGCACTGGCACCCCGGTTTCCGGCAATGACGACCGCCCCAGGCTCGCCGGCACCACGCGGATCGAGATCGAGACGCAGGCCTCCCTCTTGGGAGTCGGGCCCGTGACACTCACGACAGCGCCTGGAAAAGAGATCGCGAACCTGCTCCGCCACCACACCGCCGTTCCCCGCCCCGCCCCCCGGTTCCGCGGCTTCCGTGCCGGCGATCGAAAGGCTCCCTGCCAGGATGGCGAGGAGCACCGATCGGACCACGGCGCGCGGACGGGGGGAGCGAGGCATGGGAGTCGCCGTTACTTCGCCAGCGGCTTGACGCGGATGTTGCGGAAGTGGACTTCGTCCCCGTGGCCGAGAAAGCCGATGTGGCCGCTGGTCCGCTTGAGGCCGGGATGGGCCTGGCCGTCGAGGGTTTTCTTGCCGTCACGGAACTCGGCGATGTCGCCATCGACGATCGTCGTGCCATTGAGGATCACCTTGATCTTCGACCCCTCGGCGATCACTTCCTGGCTGTTCCACTCCCCCGTGGGCTTGAGAGCGCCGCGCTCGGCGGGGATGACACCGTAGACCGAGCCGTGCGACTGATAGGGGGCGATCCCGGCGTACTTCTCGTGGCCGTCGTCGAGGATCTGCAACTCCATGCCGGCGAAGGCGGCGTCACCGTCGAGCGGTGCGCGAATCCCCAGACCGTTGTTGGCGCCAGGCGTGAGGCGGAACTCGAACTTGAGATCGAAGTCGGCGAACTCCTCCTTCGTCAGGAGCTTGCCACCGGCCCCCTTGCGGCAATGGAGTTCGCCATCCTTCACCTCGTAGCCACCGACATCCCCCTGCCAGCCCTGTGTCGTCTTGCCGTCGAAGAGCGCCTTGAAGCCGGGCTCCTCGGCCCGCAGGCCGGTGCCGATCACAACGACGAACGCCGTGGCCAGGGCACCGCGACCGAGCAGGGTCATCCAGGAGTTCGCGAGCATCCGCATGAAAAGTCTCTCCACGAAAAAAGGTGGTCCACAAAACATTGGAAGAAACACATGGCAAATCCACGAACCATCAGCCTATCGCAACGACGACAGCCACGCGACCAGATCGCGGAGCTCGCGACGGGTGAGTTTTTTGGCCAGATCCGCGGGCATCGAACTCGGCCCGCTCGCCCGGTCCTCGATGGTGTCGAGCGGCACCTCGACGATTCCGCCGTCGGCGGTTTTCAGCGTCAGCACGCCATCCTTTTCACCGGTAACGATTCCGGCGATCGTCCGACCGTCGTCGGTGACCAGGACCGTCGTCCGGAACGCATCGGCCACCTTCGCATCCGGGGCGACGATCGCCTCGAGGAGGTACTGTCGTTCCTTCTCCCTGCCGATTCCGTCGAGCTTCGGCCCGACGTCGCCGCCGATCCCCTCGGCGCGATGGCAGCGAACGCACGACACGGCCACCTTACCGAAAAACAGCGCCCGCCCCTTGGCCGCATCCCCACCGTCGAGGCAGTCGCGCCAGGCGGCAGTCGAGTCCCCTTGGAGGGCCGTGGCAACCCGTTCGGCGGCGAGCCGCTCGGCAACCTCCTGACCGAGACGCCGCGCCGCGGCTTCGTTGACCTCGAGTTCCGTGGCGCCATCGCGCTTCGATCGGAGCCCCTCGACGAGCACCGTGACGGCGCTCGTGGCGGCCGGGTCATCGATGTTCCCGAGGAGATCGATCGCCGTCTGCCGCTCTCCGATGTCGTCCGCTGCGGCGGCCCGCACGAGCTCCGCCACCGTCTCCGCAGCGGGCAACCGGGCGGCCCGCACCTTCCGTGCGGCCGACCTCACCGCCGGGCTCGCGTCGCGGAGGAGCGCCGAAGCGAGCTCGATCGCCGAGGTGTCGCCCGCCGCATCGAGCGTGACGAGCGCCTCGCCGCGTGATGCAGGGCTCCGCGAGCCGTCGCGGGCCCAGTCGGCCAGGAGCGGGCCGACCGAGGCGATCCCGAGTTCTGCCGCCCCCTTGAGAAGGCCGGCGCGGAGCCTGTCATCGAGATTCGAGGCGAGGAGTTCGGGGAGTGCGGCCTCGAGGGCCTCTCGGGCGGGGGTGGCATCGCGCGCGTCGATCGGCTGCCACGAGCCGTTGACGCGGCTCCGCACCGGCGGCTGGCTCCAGGTGCGGAGAACGTCGAGGGCCAGGGCGCGGATCGCGGCCGGCGCTTCAGACCGGGCCGCG
>CANGGT010000214.1 GCA_947453375.1 Planctomycetaceae bacterium | reverse complement strand
GGGGCCAGCATCGCCGGCCCGCCGACCACCATCCGTGCCGCCGCCCGGTCGCTGGCAAGGATCGGCTCGAGTTCGTCGACGAAGTCCCGGGCATCCTTGAACTCCCGGTAGACGCTCGCGAAGCGCACGTAGGCAACTTGGTCGACGCCGCGGAGGAGTTCCATGACCCGCTCCCCGATCGTCCGGCTCGGGACCTCGCTCTCGTAGTTGTCGTAGCACTCCGACTCGATCGCCGACACGAGCGCCTCGATGTCCTGCTCGGTGATCGGCCGCTTGCCACAGGCGATCGCAAGACCGGAGCGGATCTTGTCGCGGTCGAACGGCGCGCGGACGCCCCCCTTCTTGACGACGGAGAGGGCCTGACGCTCGACCCGCTCGTAGGTCGTGAACCGGCGCCGGCAGGAAAGGCACTCGCGCCGGCGACGAATATTCGCCCCGTCGTCGATCGACCGCGAATCGATGACGCGGTCGTTGTCGACTCGGCAGAATGGGCAGCGCATCGGCGGGATCCTCCGTGACAGTCAGGATGGCTGTGTGGGACTACCGTCGGGATCGCGGTCCATCGCGATCCCTGTGCCCGACGCCGGGCCGGCACCTGCCGGCTCCCTGGCAGGTCCGGCGATCTTCCAGTCTCGACGCTGTCTCGAACTGGGGATGTCCATCGCCTTGCGATACTTCGTCACGGTGCGGCGGGCGACCGTGATCCCCTGCTTTGCCAGTTCGTCGACGAGATCATCGTCGCTGTAGGGGGCATCTTTCGGTTCGGCCTGGATGATCTCCTGGAGCTTGATCCGCACGGCATCCCAGGCCACTTCCTCGCCGTCGGCGCTCACGGTGCCACCGACGAAGAACCTCCGCAGCGCCCAGAGGCCGCGGGGCGTCTGCAGCCATTTGTCATCGACGGCCCGGCTGACGGTCGTGACGTGCATCCCGATCCGGTCGGCGATCTGCTGCATCTTCAGTGGCTCGATCGCCTCGGGCCCGTCGGTGAGGAAACGCGTCTGGTGGTCGACGATCGCCTGGGCCGTCCGCAACAGGGTGCTCCGGCGCTGCTCGATCGCCTCGATGAGCCACTGGGCCGAATTGATCTTCCGCTTGATGTACTCCCGGGTCTCCGGCGGCGTGGCCGGGTCGGAAAGCATCTCGCGGTAGAGCGGGCTGATTCGCAGGTTCGGCAGATCGATCTCCTCGAGACGCACCTTCCAGGTGCCATCCTGCTGGAGCTCGACATGGACGTCTGGCTTCACCACCGGCACGTAGGGCACCGTGAACCGGGCCCCCGGCTTCGGTTGGAGCGAGTGGAGATCGTGACGCAGCCCCTCGATCTCCTCGATCGTGAAGCCTGTCTTCTTCGAAATCAGCGGCAACCGGTTGGCGGCAAGGTCTTCGAGATGGTCCGAGACGAGCCGGCGGAGCTGCCGGGCATGGGGCATCTCGGGGCGGATCTGAAGGAGGAGGCATTCCCGCAGGTCGCGGGCGCCGACGCCGGCCGGCTCCATCCCCTGGACCACCGACAGCGCCTCCTCGAGCTGGCCGAGTTGGGCCTGCCAGAGCGCCGAATCACGCGGGGCCTCGACGTCGACGAGGTCCTCCAGCGGCATCGGCAGGTAGCCGTTGGGATCGAGGTTGTAGATCACCTTCTCCGCCGCCTGCCGCACGTCAGGGCCGAGCTCGTCGTTGGAGAGTTGCTCGTGGAGGTGGTGGAAGAGCGTCTCGGGACGCTCCTCCATGTTGGCCATCGCGTCGAGGTAGCGATCGGAGGCCTCGTCGATCCGGGAGGCCGAGGGGCGGCTACGGTCATCGTCCGATTCGGGATATTCGCTCGACCAATCGTAGGATCGCTCGAAGTCGGCTTGGTTGGCGTGATCCTGATCGACGACGAGCGGACGCTCGTCGACTGTCCGCTCCGGGGCCGGGTCGGCCGCGTCGGTCGTCGCAGCGGCGGCGCGGATCTCGGTGTCCTGGCCGTCGCCGCCGGCCGCGTCGCCGCTCGAATCGTCGACCTCGAGCGTCTCGTTGTTTTGGATCTCCTGCTCGATCCGCTCCTCGAGCGCCATCATCGGCAGCTGCAGGATCTCCATCGACTGGATCATGCGCGGCGCGAGCACCTGCTTCTGCGCCAACCGCATTTCCTGGCCGAACGACATCCGCATGGCATCACCCTTCGACTCACACCGCTCCGGTCCACCGCCTCAGGATACCCGTTTCCGGTGGATTTGTTCGGGAGGGCGTGGCCTCGGTCCAGAACCGGGGTTTTCCCGATGCCCCCCCGAACGATTCACATCTTCCGGCGACCGGCGAGCGCGTCGGAGAGCATGTCGCGGTTGGCCTGCTCGAGGGCCGCCCCGACCGTGAGGCCGCGGGCCAGCCGGGTGATCTCGACGGGCAGGCCGTCGAGACGCTGGACGACGATCAGCGCCGTCGCGTCCCCTTCGACGTTCGGGGTGGTCGCCATGATCACCTCGCGCACCCCCCCCTGGCGGATCCGGGCGACGAGAGGATCGATCGTGAGACTCTCAGGCCCCGAGCCCTCCAGCGGCGCCACCCGTCCCTGGAGGACGTGGTAGAGCCCCCGGTAGGAGCCCGTCTGTTCGAGGGCGAGGAGATCGCGGACCTGCTCGACAACGCACAGCATCGAGCGGTCGCGGCGCGCATCCCGGCAGATGCCACACTCATCCCCTTCAGCGAGGTTGAAGCAGATCCGGCAGGGCCGGAGATTCTCCTTCACGGCGCGGAGGGCATCGGAGAAGGCCAACGCCTCCTCGCGCGGCATGCGGAGGACATGATAGGCGAGTCGTTCCGCCGATTTCCGGCCGATGCCGGGGAGTTCGGCGAAGCAATCGATGAGCGTGGCGATAACGCCCCGTTCCTCGGGCATGGTGTTCCTCCGTGAATCGTGTCGGGCTCAGTCCACTTCGCCGCCCACGGCGTGGTCGATGGTCTCCTCGTCATCCGCGACCGCCTCCCCGCCGCCGGCAACAACCGCCGGCGCGGGTGTCGGCACTGCCGCTGGAGCCCGGGGGCGCCCCTGCTCAACCTTGCGGATCGCCGCGTCGAAGAGACTGCGGGCCTGGATCACGAGGGGATGCTCGAGCGTGTCGCGGAGCAGCGCCGCCTGCGATCGACCCGGAGCAGGCGGAGGGGCTGGATCGCTCCCCGGGCGTTCCGCTCCGCTGGCTGCGGACGACGCCGCGGCGCCGGCGGCTCCGGGAGCCTGTGCCTTCGCGGCTGCCTTCGGCTCCTGCTTGATCCGGTGCCGAAGCGGTCGGCCAGCCGCATCCGAGAGGGCCCGGTTGAGCGCCGCAACCATCTCGGGCCGGGAGAGAAAGGCGACGGCCGTCGTCGCCTCGGCCGGAAAACTCGCTTCGAGAACGTCGTCGACCCAGGTCACCCGGCCGGCCATGGCCACGAAATCGGCCGCCAATCCACCAACGGCCTCGCCGCACGCCTCCCAAGCCGCGAGCGGATCACTCGGGAGCGTGGAAGCCGCAGCCGGGGGCTCTGAAGCCGCGGTCTTCGGCGTATCGGCGTGGACCGACACCGGTGGCTTCTCGACCGACCGCGGCGGCGGCACCGGCTCGACAACGACCGCCTCGGCATCAGGCTCGACGGTCAGGTCGGTCGTTTTTTTTTCGCGCGTCTCCGGCACCGCCGGCCGCGGGGGAGCGCTCGGCAACGCGGGCCTGGCGCTCGGTGGTGCGACGTTCCTCCCAGCGAGCGGAACGGCTGCGGGCAGCGGAGCCGCAGCGGCCTGGAGGGCGATCCGTTCCACGGCGGAGGCGAGTTGGTCGAGATCATCGAGCCGCGCGAGACGCACGATCGCCATCTCGGCGAGCACCGGCGCATGGCCGCTCGTCCGCATCCGCGCCAGCGACTGGTCGAGAATCTGGAGCATCGCGAGGACCGTCTCCGTGCCGAGCAGGCGACCGGTGGCCGCCAGATCGATACCGAGGCCGTCTCCTTGGAGGAGCATCGCCGGGCCACAGCCGACGCTCGCCACGAGGCAATCGCGGAGGGCCGCGAGGAGCTGCTCGAGGACACCACCGGGATCGGCCCCACCGGCGAGGCTCTCGTCGAGGGCAGCAAGCGCCGCGGCAGGATCGCGGCCGGCGATCGCTCCGAGGAGGGCGCCGATCCGCTCCTCGCGTCCAGTGCCGATGACGGCATGAACATCGTCGACCCCGATGGCGCCGGCACTCGAGCCGAGGAGTTGCTCGAGGAGCGACTGACTGTCGCGCATGCTGCCGGCGGCGCGGCGGGCGATGAGGGCGAGGGCATCGTCGGTGACCGTCGCCCCCTCGGCGGTGACGATTTGACCGAGACGGCGGGCAATCGCGGGTGCATCGACGGTGACGAAGTCGAACCGCTGGCAGCGGGAGAGGATCGTGATCGGGAGCTTTTCCGGCTCCGTCGTGCAAAGGACGAACTTCACATGCCCCGGCGGTTCCTCGAGCGTCTTCAGCAGCGCATTGAAGGCCTCACGCGTGAGCATGTGGACTTCGTCGATGATGTAGATCTTGAACCGCCCCCGGGCAGGGCGGACGGCGACGTTTTGCCGCAGGCTGCGGATCTCGTCGATGCCGCGGTTGCTGGCGGCGTCGATCTCGACGACGTCGACATCCTGCCCCGCGGAGATCGCAGCGCAGGTGTCGCACTGATTGCACGGCTCCGCCGCTGGCCCGGTGACGCACTCGAGTGCCTTGGCGAAGATCCGCGCGGCACTCGTCTTGCCGACACCACGGGCGCCGGTGAAGAGATAGGCATGGCCGATGCGGCCCGACTCGATCGCCCCGGAGAGACCGCGGGCGACGTGCTCCTGACCGACGAGTTCATCGAATCGCTGCGGCCGGTAGCGGCGGGCGACGACCCGGTAGCCCTCCGGGGGAGCGGAGCCTGACGGAGTGATGGAGTCAGAAGGTGCGGCCATGGGATCGGACGCCGATGAGAGGCCCACCGCACAAAGGGACGACTGCTTATGGCTGCTGCGGTTAGGCCCTGACCAGGTTCACAGGCCCCCATCGCAGGGGCCTCTCATCGGAGTCCGATCCGTCGCCTCCAATTGTGGCGTGGCGCTGCCGGCTGGTCAAAGCCGATCGATTTTCCGGCCCCGTTGGCCAAGCCTCGGCCCGCGACACACTCCCGGCCGGCATCGCCCCGGCCGCCGCAGCACGCGAGCCTCTGGCATGGGGACAGCCCTATCGGCCACACTTGGCCCCCATGGCAAGTCCGATGATGCAGCAGTTCGAAGCGGCCAAGGCACGCTGCCCCGGCGCGCTCGTCCTCTTTCGGATGGGTGATTTCTACGAGCTCTTCGGCGACGACGCCCGCGAAGCCGCCTCCCTCCTCGATCTCACGCTCACCAGCCGCGACAAGGGCCCCGACGCCATGCCGATGGCGGGGTTTCCCCACCATCAGCTCGATCCGCAACTCGTCAAGCTCGTCGCCGCCGGCCGCCGCGTCGCCATCTGCGAACAGATCGACGATCCGAAGACAACCAAGGGGCTGCTCCGCCGCGAGGTGACCCGGATCGTCACCCCCGGGATTGCCGCCGACGAAACCCTCCTCGATCCCGCCCGACGCAATTGGCTCCTCGCCCTCCTTCCCGGCCCGCCGCCCCGCCCGGCTCGCGACGACCGCGACGATACGAGCGAAGGCGCCGCCGGATCGACGCCCGTGGGCCTCGCCTGGATCGACGTCGCCGCCGGTACCTTCGAAGCCGCGGTGGTCCCCGCCGAGGATGTCCCCGATCTCGTCCTCCGCCTCGAGCCGGCCGAATGCCTCTGCGGCACGAAGGACCGCGGCGCCGTCGAAGCCCTCCTCCGCCCCACCGGCCGATCTGCGGCCATCACCGCGCGCCCCGATTGGTGGTTCGAGGAGGGAAGCGCCCGCACGGCGATCGACCGGGCTGTCGGGGGGGCGCGTCTCGAGGGGCTCGGCTTCGATCTCCCCCACGATCTCCCTGGCATCGGCGCGGCGGGCGGGATCGTTCATTACCTCGACGAGAACGAGCCAACGGCGATCTCCCGGATCACGACGCTCGCCGCCTGGCGACGCGGCGAGCGGATGGAGATCGATGAGGCCTCGCGGCGCAGCCTGGAACTCGTCCGCACCTCTGGCGCCGCAGGCAATCGTCGGAACGGCTCTCTCGCCGGCGTCCTCGACCGCACTCGCTCGCCGATGGGGGCGCGGCTCCTCACCGACTGGCTCTCCGCGCCGCTGGTGGAGAAGCGGGCGATCGACGAACGCCTCGACGCCACCGCCGCGCTCGTCGCCCATCCTCCTCTCGCCGATCGACTCGGCAGCCTGCTGACGGGCATCGGCGACATCGAGCGCCTCATCGGCCGGGTCATGTCGGGCCGCGCCGGCCCCCGCGACCTCGAGCGGATCGGCCGGGCCACCGCCATCCTCCCCGAGGTGATCGCGACGCTCCGGGGAAGCCACGGCCTCCTCGGCGAGCTGGCCGCCGGGCTCGATCCACTCGACGATGTCTCGACGCAGATCGGCGCGATGCTCCGCGAGGGCTGCCCGGTGTTTGCCCGCGATGGCGGCTTCGTTCGGCCGGGCTGCGACCCGAAGCTCGACGAGCTCGCCGAGATGGCCAGCGGCGGCAAGGCCTGGATCACGCGCTACCAAGCCGATGAGATTGCCCGCACCGGCATCCCGTCGCTCAAAGTGGGCTTCAATCGTGTCTTCGGATTTTTCCTTGAAGTGGGGCGCAACCACGCCGCCAAGGTGCCCGCCGACTACATCCGCAAGCAGACGGTGAAGAACGCCGAACGCTACACGACCCCCGAGCTCGACCAGCGTCAGCGGCAGGTCCTCGGGGCGGAGGACGAGGCCCTCCGCCGCGAGCTCGAGCTTCTCGAGGCCCTCCGCCAGTTCGTCGCCGCCCAGCGCGACCGCCTCGACCGAGCGGCCAACATCCTC
>CANGGT010000213.1 GCA_947453375.1 Planctomycetaceae bacterium | reverse complement strand
CTGCCCCGCACTGCGGCGGATGCTCCCGCCCCGGCTCCGGAAACCGCCGGCGCGCCGGAAGAGGGAATGGAGAGGGCGTCGGAGGGCGACTGGCGGCAGCAGCTCCAGCCGCGCGGTTTCGAGACCCGGATCGGCGAAGCGCTCGTGAGGGTCGTCGATCAGGAGCCGCCGGGAACGCTGGCGGGGGTGATCCTCCTCACCGATGGCGGCAACAATGCCGGCGTCGATCCGGCAGCAGCCGCTGGGCAGCTTGCCAAGGCGGGGGTCCCGGTGTTCACCGTCGGGACCGGATCGGACCGACTGCCGACGAATGTCCGCGTCGCCGATCTGCTCGCCCCGGCGCGGGTCTATCCGGGGGATCGCTTCTCCGTCCAAGGCTACCTCCAGGCCCAGGGGCTCGCCGGACAGACCGTGAAGGTCGAACTCGCCGATCGGTCTCCGACCGACGGAGACAACGACGGATCGGCGGCGAAGGGGGGGCGGGTGATCGATGCCGTCGAGGTCGTGCTCGCGGCCGACGGTGAGTTGGCCGGTGTCCGT
Organism: Planctomycetaceae bacterium; assembly: GCA_947453375.1. Classification (GTDB taxonomy): domain Bacteria; phylum Planctomycetota; class Planctomycetia; order Pirellulales; family UBA1268; genus QWOP01. The sequence continues at coordinate 6,401 of CANGGT010000213.1, read as the reverse complement.
TTCGAGGTGCCCGGGCTCGAAGCACCCAGCCGCCATGAACTGGTGCTGCGCATCGTGCCGCCCGCCGGTGACCGGACGCCGGCGGACGACTCGCAGGTGGCCGAGGTCGAAGTCGTCGATCGGGTGACGCAGGTGCTCCTCGTGGCGAGCGGGCCGACGCGCGAATACCAGTTCATGCGGAACGTGCTCGAGCGGGACAAGAGCTTTGCCGTCGACGTGCTTCTCGGGACCGCCACGCGGGGGGCTTCGCAGGACGCGCGGCGGATCCTCGAGTCGTTTCCCGCCACCGCGGAGGAACTCTCCACCTACGACTGCATCGTCGCCTTCGACGTCGATTGGCGTTCGCTCGATCCGGCGGCGCAGGCCAGGCTCGAGCGGTGGGTGTCACGGGAGTCCGGCGGGCTGGTGCTCGTGGCGGGGAATGTGTTCATGGATGCCTGGATCGCCGATCCGCAGACGACCGTGGTCCGCGGTCTCCACCCGGTGGAACTCCGTCGAGCAGGGCAGGGGCTCGTCGACGAGCCGGCGGGATTCGAGGAGCCGATGCCGCTCCAGTTCACCCGCGATGGCACCGAGGCCGAGTTTCTCTGGCTGGCCGGAAGCCGGATCGCCAGCCAGACGGTGTGGAGCGAGTTCAAGGGAATCTTCTCCTGCTTCGACGCCACCGTCGCCAAGCCGGGAGCCACCGTCTACGCCCGCGTGGTGCCCCCCGGGAGCGCCACGGTCGCCTCTGCCGCCGAGGCCCGCGGGCCGATCTCCATGGCGGGGCAGTTCTACGGTTCGGGGAGCGTGTTCTATCTGGGGAGCGGCGAGACTTGGCGGTTGAGGTCGCTCGAGGACGCGCTCTTCGAACGATTGACGACGCAACTTGTGCGCCATGTCTCGCAGGGACGCCTGCTCGCCGGTTCCCGCCGTGCCCGGGTCCTCGTGGAACGCGACCGATATCCGGTTGGTGCCACGGTGGTCGTCCGAGTCGTCGCTGCCGACGGGGACGGCGGCGCGGCCCTGGCCGGGGCGATCTGCCGTGTCGCGGGTCCGGATGGCGTTTCCGTCACGGTGCCGCTCACCGCCGATCCCGGCCGGCCGGGGGTTTTCCAGGGGGGATTCGTGGCGTCGCGGGAGGGGGGCTGGCGAATCGACGTCGATCTCGGCGATGGTTCCGGCGAGGTGGTCTCGCGGCGCGTCCAGGCCCGGCTTCCCGATCGGGAACTCGAGCGGCCACGCCTCGACCGCGGCCTCCTCGAACGGCTCGGGGGAATCACCGGGGGATCGGCCCACTTTCTCGTCGATGCCCCCTGGGGGCCGACCGAGTCGGCGGCGCTGGCCGCACGGATCCCGGACAAGTCGCGGCGCGAGTACGAGACCGGCGCGCCGGACGGCGCCTTCAAACGCCGGCTTAACGCGCTCCTTCTCGCACTCGGGGCCGGGCTTCTCTGTCTCGAGTGGATCCTCCGTCGTCTCGTGAAACTCGCCTGACACCAGTCTCCCACCCGGAAAGGGATGCCCGCCGTTGGCTGCCGCAGGAGAGAGCATCGTGCCCGTAGAGATCACCCCCGCCCCGCCGGCGCCGGCCCCGCTCTCGACCACCGCCATTGCGGGGCTCGCGCGGATCCGCAGCCTCATCGAGGTCGTCCGGCGGCAGACGCGCGCTTGGGTCTGGATCGAATCGCTGGCGCTGATCGGCCTGGCTGGCGCGGCGGTGTTCTTTGGCACGATGGCCTTCGACTGGGCCGTGGAGCCACCGGTCTGGGTTCGGATTTTGCTGGTCGTCCTGGCGCTGGTGGGCTTGGTGGCGATGGTCTGGGGCAAGCTGTGGGGACGGCTGGCGGTGTCGATGGGGGATGCGACTCTGGCGGCGCTCCTCGAGCGGGGGCATCCGGGATTCCGCGACAGCCTCTCGACCGCCGTGGAACTCTCCACCGGCCCTGTGGGCGATGTCGATCGCAGGCTCCTCGAACGGACGATCGACGAGGCTGTGGCGGTGGTCGGCGAGGTCGAACCGGCGCGGCTTTTCAGGCGACGCCGGCTCGTGGCGACGGCGCTGGCCGGGGGGATGGCGGTGGCGAGCATCGCGGGGCTGGCGTGCCTCCGACCGGCCGTGGCCGACCTCTGGACCAGGCGGATGCTCCTCCTCGACGACACGCCGTGGCCGCGGCGAACCGGTCTGGAGGCGGAGGGCTTTTCCGCCGGGATCCGCAAAGTGGCCCGCGGAACCGACGTCGATCTCCGCGTCGGCGCCGACGCGACCCGCGAGATTCCTGAGGTCGTCGATCTGCGCACGAGAGCCAGCCGCGGCGGCCTCTGGCGGACGGAGCGGATGGGTGTGCGTGGCGGGGTGGCCGATGGCGTGCAGGCCTTCGGCCATCTCATCAAGGGGGTCAACGAGGATCTCGACGTCGAGATCCGCGGTGGCGATGCGCGTCTGCGGGGTCTGCGACTGGTGGTGGTCGATGCCCCGGCGCTCGAGTCGCTCGAGTGCCTCGCCGTTCTGCCCGGCTATCTCGGCGGAGGAACGAGGGCCGTGTCGGCCTCGCGCGTTCTCCAAGTGCCGCGTGGATCGACGGTCACGCTCCGCTTCCATGCCACGAAGCCGCTTCGCTCGGCGACCGTCGTGACGGTCGATGACGGCGTCGAGACGAGATTGGCCGAGGTGGCGGAGGGGGCGGCAGGGCTGCCCAGCCAGGAATCGGGGAGCGGCACGCGGGAGATCGCCGTTGAACTCGGGCCGGTGGATGGCGAGCGGACGCTCGTCGCCCGGTTCACCGACACCGACGGCCTCGACAACCGCGAGCCGATCTCGGTGGTGCTCTCCGCGGTGCCCGACGAGGCGCCCCAAATCGCCATGCGGATGCGCGGCATCTCCACGGCCGTTACGCCCCAGGCACGAATCCCGCTCGTGGGGCTCGTCAGCGACGACCACAGTCTGGCTGAGGCCTTGGCGACCGTCGCGGTCAAGGACGGGGCGACGGTGAACGTGCCGGTGACGCGAGTGAAGCCGGGCGTGCCGTTGGTTGAGTTCACCGACGACCGTCCGGAGATGATCGAACTCGAGCCCCTCGCGCTCACGCCGGGAGCCTCGCTGTCGGTGCAGGTTGTGGCGCGTGACGGCTGCACGCTCGATGGAGGTCCGAACGAGGGGAGGAGCGATGCCTGGTCGCTCGATGTCGTCACCCCCGAGGCGCTGATGGCGATGCTCGAAGCCCGGGAGATTCTCCTCCGTCGTCGATTCGAAAGTGTCGTCTCCGACCTCTCCCTGGCGCGCGAGCGACTCGCCGCGGGCCTGGGGGCTACCGGTGCCGGAGAGGGTAGGGCAGGGGGGGAGGCTGGTGAAGGGAACGGATCCGGCGGGGGGAGCGAAGACGGCGGCAACGGTTCTGCAGCGCCGGAGGCAGACGGTTGGGCGCTCGAGTCGGGGCGGCTCGCCGAGTCGGCTTCCCGCGCGGCCGGCGAGACCGGCGAGATCGCTCGAGACTTCCTCGCCATCCGCGGTGAACTCGACAACAACCGGATGCTCACGGAGGAACTCGAAGGGCGACTCGTTGGTCAGATCGCCACTCCGCTCTCGGCGATCGCCGCCGGCGATCTCCCCGGGCTTGCCACGGCTGTGAGATCGGCCGCAGCCAGCGACCGCGAGGCGATCGTCGCTCGTGCAGACCAGGTCCTCGCCCGGATGCGAGCCGTTCTGGATAAGATGATGGAGTTGGAGTCCTACAACGAGGTGATCGAACTTCTGCGCGGCGTGATCCGGACGCAGGAGGAGATCCGTTCGGAGACGCTCCGCCGACAGCGTCAGCGGGCCAAGGAGGCGTTGGAGCGACCATGACATCGATGCACGCCTTCCGGCAGGGCCGACGCGACGCCGTCGCCCTCCTCATCGTCCTCGGATGGTTCTCGATCCAGCCGGCGTTTTCCCAGGAAACGGCCGGTGGGCCCGCGCGTTCCGCGGCGTCCCAGGCTGGAGAGGATCCGGCGGTCCTCGCGGGCCGCGAGCAAGAACTCCTCGCCCAGTACCGCGAACTCGAGAAGACGTTCCTCCGGCTCGCCGATCTCCTTGCAGCAAGCGATCCACGCCGTGCCGCCGTGCTGCGGAGCGTGTTTGAACAGGCCCGCGATCAGGAGGTGGGGGGGAGACTCGACACGATCGTTCAACTGCTCGAGAAGGGGCAGCTTCTCAAGGCGGGCACCACGCAGGCCTCGGCGATCGAGCAACTCCGCGAGCTCCTCACGCTCCTCGAGGCAGGGGACTCGGATCGCCACCTCACCAACTCGAAGGAGGAGGTGAAGCAGTTCCTCGCGCGGGTTTCGAAGCTGATCGCGAAGCAACGCGACATCGAGGGATCGACCGAGGCGGGAAGCCGCGAGGCCCAACTCCTCGACCGGCAAAATGCCCTCGCCCAGGAAACCTCCGATCTCTCCCGCGACCTCGGCGGCTTCGCCAAGCGGATGGAGGTGCGCGATGCCGGCGGCGAGCCGGTCAAAGAAGGGAAAGACGGCAACGACGGACAGGATGGGAAGGACGGCCAGAAGGACGGCCCAGCCAAGGGGGCCGAGCCAGCGGAGAAGGAAGGCGCAGCGGAGGATTCCCAGGCCGGCAAGCCTGCCGGCGAGAAGCCCGAGGGAGGTTCGAAGGATCCGTCCTCCGAGGCCAAAGGCGGGAAGCCGGGCGCGGAAGGAGACCAAGAGTCGGGAGAAGGAAAGCCTGCCGGAGAGGAACAGCCCGATTCAGGGGAGGGGGAGAAGGGGGGCTCGACGAAGCCGTCAGCGGGGGGCGAGCCGGTCGAAGGGCAGGGGAGTGGTGAGGCGGGCGAACAAGGGAACCAGCCCGAGCCGCCCCCCGAGGGCGACGACGAGTCGTCGCGGGCGAAGCGCACCCAGAATCGCCTCGAAGCGGCCGCTGAGCGGATGCGCAAGGCAGAGGAAGAGATCGAAAAAGCCAAACGCCGCAACGCCCGCCAGGAGCAGGAGAAGGCGATTGAGGAATTGGAGACGGCCCGCGCGGAACTCGAGGAGATCCTCCGTCAGATGCGCGAACAGGAGGTCGAGCGGCTTCTCGTGCAACTCGAGACCCGCCTGCGCGCGATGCTCCGGGCCGAGAAGGCAGTCCTCGCCGCGGCCGAGAGGATCGCCGCCGAGCCGGCGGCCGACCGGGAACGTGAGCGGGAACTCGAGGCGGCAAGGCTCGGCCGTGAGCAGACGGCGATCGGCGCCGATGCCGTCAAGGCCCTGACGCTCGTCCGCGACGACGGATCGGCCGTGGCGATCCCGGAGGCGCTCGAGCAGGTCCGAGACGATGCGACGCAGGCCGCCGCCCGCCTCGGGCGCGGCGACGTCGGCGCCACCACCCGGGGCATCATCCAGGACATCGTCGCGAGCCTTGAGGAGATGGTCGCCGCGCTCGAGAAAGCGCAGCGAGAGCAACAGCAGCAGCAGAAGGGAGCGGCAGGGGGCCGCCCTGCCGAACCGGGGGAGCAGCCGCTGGTCGACAAGCTTTCCGAGTTGAAGATGATCCGGTCTTTGCAGATGCGCGTGAACACGCGGACGCGCCGGTTCTCGCAGGTCCTCGGTGAAGGGGCCGAGCAGGCGGAGGAGCCCGAACTGCTCGACGCGGTCCGCCGTCTTTCCGATCGGCAGCGGAAAATCGAACGGGCGGCGCATGACATCGTCAGCGGCCTGACGGAATGAGGGGCGAGGGATGAACGCAGCGAAATTGAACGCACCAACGACAGCGGCTTCGGCTGCTTGCAGACCGCGGCTGGTGGCCCTGCTGCTGGTGATGATCGCCGTCTGTCCTGCCGCCGTGCGGGCCGATGACACGCCTGCTCTGCCGGCGTCTGCCTCCGGTGAGCCTGCCTCCGCGGATGGAGCGGATCTCGCCAAGCCCCCCACCTGGAAGATTCCTTCCCGCGATGAGGTCGAGCAGTCTCTCCAAGCCTGGCTCGAACGTTCCGGCCTCCCGGCGGAGCGGCGTCAGGCTGCGATCGCCTTTTGGGGAGAGCGGGGGGCCGATCCCGCCTTCGACCGCCTCGATGTCGTCATGGGCGCCGTTGCTGAAGCGGATCCGCGTTGCCTGCCGGTGCTCGCCGTCGTGCCGGCCACGCCGGGCGTCCCGCCGGTGACGGCGGCAGCGCTGCCACCCTGGGTCGCCGATGAGGCGACCGACGGGTTCGAGAGGGGAGTCGTACGGCTCTGGCTGGGGCGGGAGCTCGTTCGTCAGGAACGCTTTGACGACGGGATTGTCGTCCTCGCGGGGCTCGAACCGGAGGCGGTCGTCGATCCCGCCTCGCTGCTCTTTCACACGGCGGCCTGCCAGCACTGGTTGCTGCGGGCCGACGACTGCATCGCGTCACTCGACCGCCTGCTCGAGCGATCGGCCGAGATTCCGGTTCGCTACGAGCGGCTCG
>CANGGT010000212.1 GCA_947453375.1 Planctomycetaceae bacterium | reverse complement strand
TCCTCCTTGACACGAAGAGCCTCCTCGACGCCGAGCTTCTCCCGGCCGGTGAAGGCCCACTTCGTGGCCAGTTCGTCGATCTGGTAAACGGCCCCGAGGCGGTCGACGAGGCCGACAAGATCGGCGCCGAACCGGCTCTGATCGTCGTCCTGGGCATACCAGAGCCGTTCGAGGAGGCGGAGTTGCTCCTCGCGGACGGCACGGTGGAAGAGGTCCTTGTGCTTCGCCGGTGGCTTGACCTTCGCCGCCGCCTCGCGGAAGGCCGTGCGGGCACGCTTCCGGGCGCCGGCGGCATCCCAGTGCTCGAGGATCTTTCGTTTCCTCGCCTCGAGCATTCTCCGCAGCGACTCGATCGACGGGCCGAAGCCGCGGATCTGCTCCGGATCGAGGAGCACGGCGCCGGCGAGTTCCTCGGGGGTGAGATCGTCGAGCTCCCCGAACTCGAGGAGGTGCTCCATCGCGGGGCTCACCAGATCGACCTCGGCCGGCCGCGGCGACGGGATCCGGGCCGGGTCGTAACGCTGGTAGGAGTGGACGATGCCGCCGAGGTCGTCGCGCGTGGGCATGGGAAAACCTCAGGCGTAGCCGCGGGTGTCGTAGATGGTGTGGCCGTGGGATTGGATCCGGGAGATCCGCTCGGTGGCGTAAAGACCGGCGAGGATGAACTCGATGCACGAGGCGCGCACCGCGGGATCCTTGGCGGCGTTCACCTCGAAGGCCTTCTCCCACAGCTCGGGGACGTCGGCCACGATCTTGGCGTAGTCGGCCGAGGGCACCGCGTCGCCGACCTCGACCTTCATCCCCTCGGCGAAGACCTTCGCGATCCCGTCGAGCGAGTGCTTCTCGACATACTCGTTGAAGACGATGGCGATCGCGTCGGCGATGATCCCGTCGAGAACCTGCCGCTCGGAGAGCTGGTGGCTCCCCATGAGGTCGAGCTCGAGCTTGCCGAGGCTCGAGGCATAGAGGTGGCCGAGATCGCTGATCCTGGGAACCGCCGGCGTCTCGCCGAGCCGGACGGCGCGGTGGCGGGCACTGGCGACCATCGTGCGGTAGTTGGCGATCGAAAACCGGGCGCTGACGCCCGACTGCTGGTCGATGTGTTTGGAGGCTCGGGCGCAGATCGTGATCTGTTCGATGAGCTCCTTCATGAACGGGGGCACGAGCACCGGCCAGGAGTGACCTCCCTCCACCCCCGCCTCCTGCTCGAGCATCTGGATGCCGAGGGCCCGTTCGCGGGGATAGTGGGTGTGGATGACGGTGCCGATCCGGTCCTTGAGCTGCGGGATCACCTTGCCGGAGCGGTTGTAGGTGGAGGGATTGGCGGAGAAGAGGAGCATGACGTCGATGTCGAACTTGACCGGATAGCCGCGGATCTGGACGTCGCGCTCCTCGAGGATGTTGAACATCCCCACTTGGACGAGCTCGTCGAGCTCCGGGAGTTCGTTCATGGCGAAGATCCCGCGGTGCATCCTGGGAATGAGGCCGAGGTGGAGGGCCGCTTCCGAGGCCATGCTCGTGCCGCCGGCGAGCTTCGAAGGATCGATCTCCCCGATGATGTCGGCGAACTTCGTCCCGGGGGCGAGCCGCTCGGCATAGCGTTCCGAACGGTGCCACCAGCGGATCGGCACGTCCGCCTCGGCGCGACCGGCGACGAGCGCCTTGCCGGCCGACGTGATCGGTTTGAGGGGATCGTCGTGGAGGGGGATGGCAGGATCGTCGAGGTACGGGAGCCACTCGTCGAGAAACCGGCCGAGGAGCCTCATCACCCGGCTCTTCGCCTGCCCCTTCTCGCCGAGGAACAGCATGTCATGCCCGGCGATGAGAGCGATGTCGATCTCGGGGATGACGGTGTCGTCGTAGCCGACGATGCCGGGGAAGAGTTCCGTGCCGTCGGCGAGCGCGCGGAGGAAGTTCTCCCGCACCTCCTCCTTCACGGTCCGGCTCCGCCACCCGGAGGCGCGGAGGTCGGCGAGGGTCCGCGGCAGCGAACGCGGATCGATCGGGGCAGGGGAGGGAGCGGGAACGTTGGGCATCGACGGGTCTCCGGGTGACTCCGCCGATTGTAGGCGCCTCCGGCGCTCCCGCCATGAATGGGAGTGTGTCATCGTCGAATCGGAGCCCATCCCGATCCGATGTGACCCGGGGCGACGTCAGCCGCCGGCGGGCTGCGGCGGCGTGGCCAGCGGGAGGCGGATCGTGATCGCCGTCCCCTTGCCAGGAGCGCTCTCGACCCGGATGCGTCCCTGGTGAGCCTCGACGATCTCGCGGCAGGCGGAGAGTCCCAGCCCCGTCCCCCCCTTGCCGGTCTCGTCCGGACCACTCTTCGTGGAGAAATGGGCCTCGAACATCCGCCGCATGACGTCGGGCGTCATGCCACAGCCGGTGTCGCGCACACAGAGATCGACGAATCCGGCCCCGGGATCCCTCGAGAGTCGGATGATGAGCCGCCCCCCCTGCGGCATCGCCTGCCTGGCGTTGACGAGGAGGTTGAGGAGCACCTGCTGAACCTGGCCGGGATTGGCCGTCACCTGGGGAACGGGGGAATACTCCCTTTCCACCTGGACCCGGTATTTCGTCATCTCCCGTTCGAGGAGCACCAGAGCCTCGTCGATGAGCGTCTCCAGTTGCACCGGCTCCATCCGCGTCGTTCCCCGCCGCGCCATGCCGAGGACGCTCGCGGTGATCTTCGCGGCCCGCGTCCCGGCGGAGAGGATCCGCTCGAGGGCCTTGTCGCGCGTCGGAGCATCGCGGTGGCGGAGGCCGAGTTTGGCGTAGTTGAGGATCGTGGTGAGGGCGTTGTTGAACTCGTGCGTCGTCGTGCCGAGGAGCTCACCGAGCGTGGCGGCCTTGCGGGCTTCGAGCACCTCACGGCGGAGGAGTGCCAGTTCGGCCTCGTGGCGCCGAGCCTGGGCTTCGAGTTGGCGGAGGAGCGCTCCGCCCCCGTCGACCGGCGTTGCCGGGACGGGCGCCGGCACGGAAGGGGCGGCGGTCGGAGGAGCGATGGTAGGGCCACCCTGCGCCGGCGGGAGCTTCCGGGCGACGCGGCGAACCGAGGAGGGAGGGAATGGACCGGCTCGGCGCCCAGCAGACGCGTCTCCCCCTCCGATACCCTCTCCGTTTCCGATCACCATGCGACACTCCTCAAGCCACGCTTCCCCTGCCTCGACGCTCTCCTGCCGGCGACGCCCCATCCAGCCCAGCCCCCCGAAACCGTCACGCCCACCCGGCAGGACGATTCCGCCCCGCCCCCCCGCTCTCCCTGACTGGTAGACGCAAGTCTTTTCAGGCCAAGCAAATGCGACGAATAACCTTCCTTCGGTTCCCTATCGTCGCCCCAGTGGGCGACGCCCGAATCAGATCCCTTCCGCACCTTTCCTCCGGCTCGACCGTTTCATCTTCGTCGCATGGCCCGGTTTCCCACGGGTGGCTACGATACCGAAGGTCGTCTGAACAATTGTTTGTTCGCCGACCCGCGATTGGGCCCCACGGGCCAGCGACCGCCCGATTCGCTGCCAGTCCCCTCGAATGGCAGCCCGCAGCGGCGGCGTCCAACGACTCAAAACCGATGAGGTCCAGACCGATGCGATCCCTTCTTCCAGGCGATGAATCTGCTCAGCGTCGCTGCCGAGGCATGTCGGGCACCGAGCGGAGGGGCTTCACGCTCGTGGAACTCCTCGTGGTGATCGCCATCATCGGCCTGCTCACGGGGCTCCTCCTCCCGGCTGTCCAGGCCGCCCGCGAAGCAGCCCGGCGAACGGAGTGCAAGTCGAATCTCAAGCAGGTCGGGATCGCGATGACGATGTATCTCGATCGCAAGTCGCGGGGGAAGTTTCCCGACGCGGCGATCCTCCCCAGCGAGGAACTCCTCTTCTTCACCCCGACCCGGCCGATCAAGCCGAGTCTGGCGAAAGTCCTCGGCCCTTACTCCGAAGACAACCGCAACATCTTCAAATGCCCGTCAGACATCTACTACTTCCAAAAGAACACGCAAGCGATGGAGAAGCTGAAGACGAGCCTCGCCGCGATCGGGCGATCGATCCCCAATGATGCCCCCGACGAATACAAGACGCTCCCCTACGAGGGATTGAGCTACGAATATCCGCAGCGCCGCCTCGCCAACAAGACGCGAGAAGAGGCGCTCGTGAGCCGTTCCGGGGCCACGGGGGCGACGTCGAAGCTCTGGGTGACGTACGAGTTCGAGGCCTTCCATGGCGGCGGGCTCGGGGCCTTGTTCACCGACGAGAACGAATACAACGACCCCGATCCAAACCGGCCGCCCCCGCAAGAAGGGGCCCGCAACTTTCTCTATCTCGACGGCCACGTCGAAAATCTCTGAAACGATCGCTTTCCCGCCACATCCGGAGCCCACTGTATGGCGACTTCCAACTCTGCCCGCGGCAAGTCCCGCGGCTACGTGCCCCCCGAGGAGAAGCAGAAGGGTGGTTCTGCGGGCCGGTGGATCGGCCTCGTCGCCGCCCTGCTTGTCATCGGCCTCACCGGCGCCTGGGCGATGGGGCTCTTCGGCCGTCGCGCCGACGCCCGGATCGTGGAGATTCAGAAGATCTCCGAGGAAATGTCGAAGCAGATGGCCTCCGGTGGACCGCAGAACGAAGAGGAAGCCAAGGCCTTCGTCCAGTCGATGGGGCAGATGCGCGAGAAGGTCGAGGCACTGCCCGAGGAACTGCGCGGGCAAGCGTTCCGTGGCGGTGGCATGGGACGTGGCTTCCAGGCTGCCATGCAGGCCAACATGAAGGCCTTCTTCTCGACCCCTCCCGACAAGAGGCAGGCCGAACTCGACCGCCAGATCAAGCGTGAGCAGATGATGCAAAAGGCCTTTGCGGCCGCCGGTGGGTTTGGCGGTGGGCGGCCCGGTGGCGGCGGCCCCGGAGGCCCCGGTGGTCCGGGCGGCGGAGGTGGTGGTGGTGGTGGCCCCGGCGGCGGCGGCGGTGCTGGCCGTGGGCCCGGTGGTGGCGGCAACCCGGAAGCATGGCGGAAGCAGATGCTCGACAACTCGAGTCCCTCGCAACGAGCCCAGATGACCGAGTTTCGCAATGCCATGGATCAGCGCCGGCAGCAACTCGGCCTCGGCAACGGTTGGGGTGGCCCCGGCGGTGGACGAGGTCGCTGACCCGGTGTCAGACACCCTCGGCCTCCTCGAAGAGGCGATGCAACTGGCACGGGATCTCGGCTTCCGCGTCCGCGAGGAACCGCTCGGTGACCTGCCGGGTGGCGCCTGCGCCGTTGGCGGCAAGCGGCAGATCCTCTTGAATGCGGCTCACCCGTCGAGCCAGCGGCTCGATACGCTTCTCGAAATCCTCGCCGTCGACCCAGGCGTGGACGACCAACCGGTCAGCCACCTCCTCGAGTCCCGTCTCCGCCGGCACCGCGCCGATCGCTGAAGCGACTCACTCGAGCGTGGAGCGGTAGAGCCCGTGGGTGGCGATGTAGCGTTCGACGGCGGCCGGCGTCCGGTAGCGGATGCTGCGTCCGGCGGCGACCGCCGCGCGGAGCTGCGTCGAGCGAATGCCGACCGCCGGGCAGACGATGCGATCCACGGCGATCTGCCGGGCCAACTCCGCCCCGAGCAGGTCGAGTAGCGGCTGACCCGCGACCACCGCACCGATGTCATCGATGCCCTCCCGTTCGACGGCAAGGGGGGTGGCCAGTTCGAGGATCCTTCCCGGCGCTCGCCATGTGGGGAGCCCGGCCAACGCATCGGGCCCGAGGATGAGATGGAGGCTGTCGGTGGGATGGGCCGAGGCCAGTGCCTCGAGCGTGTCGACCGTCCAGCTCACGCCGCCACGATCGAGTTCGGCGGAGAGAACCTCGAAGGCGGGTTGTCCGCCGGTCGCCAGCGCCAGCATCGCCTTGCGATCCGCAGCCGCCGCCAGTCGCCGCCCCTGCTTGTGGGGCGGCGTGGCCGCCGGAACGAAGAGGACCCGATCGAGCCGGGCCTGTTCCCGACAGCTCTCGGCGACGAGCAAGTGCCCGAGGTGCACCGGATCGAAACTGCCACCGTAAATCCCCAATCGCATGGCACAGAGTTCCCGGAAGCCGTCGGCAGGCCCTCCGGTTGGCCGCGTCGGCCTCCGGGGGTCTAATCCGTTCATGGCAGACCAGCATACGGGCCAGCGCGATCTCTTCGAGCACCGCCCCGAGTGGGAGGAGGACGACGCCCGTCAGGGGACGGTGGCCACCGTCGTCCTCCCCGACGGCGTCGACAAGCCGCTCGACTACCTCGTGCCCGAACGCCTCGCCGGGGCGGTGGAGCCGGGGCGCCGCGTCTGCGTGCCGCTGGGGCGTGCCAACCACGAGCGGATCGCCTACTGCGTGGCGCTTCGGAGCGGCGAGCTGCCGGCGGCACCGCTCAAGGAGGTGATCGGCGTCGAGGATTCAGCCCCGCTCCTCTCGCCGCGGATGCTCGAGCTGACGAAGTGGATGGCCGAGCGGTGGATGGCACGCTGGGGAGAGGTGCTCGAGGCCGTTCTTCCCTCGGGTGTCCGCCTCGCCCGAGGGACCCGCCAAGAGCCGCTCCTGGTCGCCTCCGGCGCGGCCCCAGCCCGCCGCCCGACGGCGACGCAGACGCGCGTCCTCGCCGCTGCTGCCACGCCGGCCACGGCCGCCGAGCTCGCCCGCCTGGCGGAGTGTGGCCGCTCGGTGATCAGCCGGCTCGTCGAGACCGGCCTCCTCGTGGACGCCGGCACCCGCGAGCGCGAGCCGGGCAGGGCCGAAGCCCGCCAGGCCCTCCCCCACCATCGTCCCGGTGAGCTCTCCCCCGCCCAGCAGGGAGCGCTCGACGCCATCCTCACGCCGCTCCGCGAGCGCCGCCATGAAACGATTGTCCTCTTCGGGGTCACGGGGAGCGGGAAGACGGAGGTCTACCTCCAGGCGGTCGAGGAAACGCTCGCCCAGGGACGCCAGGCGATCATCCTCGTTCCCGAAATCAGCCTCACCCCCCAAACCTGCGACCGCTTCCGCAGCCGCTTCGGCAGCGTGGCGGTG